>NZ_DICD01000015.1:0-366802 GCF_002415245.1 Pantoea sp. UBA5035
CGGTACTCAGACGACGCTTACATTAAATCATTGCTGATTGCCGGATATAACCACGGCCTGTTGAGCGAAGAGTTTGTCCGGTACTGGTTTGAGAAACTTCATTTGAGGACATCATGATGGAAACTGAATTTGGAAAGTTTATCTCTGGTTACGAAGGGAAATACTCGGTAACCAAGGACGGCCGCGTTTACTCCCACCCAAGAGTCAATGCATCAGGTCATGCAAGGAGAGGAAAGTGGTTGAAAGCGGTACCAGATACAAAGGGGTACCTGAGGGTTGGTTTGTTCTCGAATGGTGGACTGAAAACAAGGAAAGTTCATCGAATCGTAGCGGAAACGTTTATCCCAAATCACTACTGCAAGCCAGAGGTTAACCATATCAACGGCGATAAAGCAGATAACCGCATGGAAAATTTAGAGTGGTGCACTGGCTCGGAGAACGTAAGACATGCTTTTCGCATTGGATTGAAGGATGCAAAGGGCGCAGCGAATTCTCGATCAAAGCTAACTCATGAAGACGTGGTTGCTATCAGGATGGCCTCGGATATGTCTCTGAAAGAGCTTTCCGATAAATACGGTGTTTGTCAGGCGCAGATCTCCGATGTTCGTCGTGGAAAAAGCTGGAGACATATCTAAAAGGAGGCCAAAAATATGGGCCCATCCGAATTGAGTGACATGCTCTGGAACCATGTCGACAGGGTAGCGAAATACCTGTTGCCGAACGGCAAAAAAGAATCGCACGAGTGGGTAGCAGGAAGCGTTAACGGGGAAAAGGGCCAGAGCCTCAAGGTTAATCTGGCTGGCAAGAAAGTCTGGCAGGACTTCGCCGAAGGAAGCGGCGGCGACCTTCTGGACCTGTGGGTCGCCGTGAAAGACTGCGGTTTACACCAGGCGATGACAGAAGCCAAAGAGTTCCTCGGCATCAAAGACGACGACCACCACTTCGCAGCAAAACAGCAGAAAAAGTTCTCCCGCCCTGACCGCAAGAAAATCAGTAAGTACCTCACCAAAACCGAAAAGCACCTCGAATACCTGGCATCTCGCGGCATCACGGCAGAGACGGCAAAGGCGTTTGAAGTGGCTGCGGCTAAGGTCTGGAATGGCGAGCGCGAGCTGGATGCTCTGGCGTTCCCGTACAAGCGCGATGGTGAGCTGTTGCAGGTAAAGCGCATCAGCACTGAGCGGCCCAACGGCAAGAAAGTCATCATGGCGGAAGGCGAGTGCGAGCCATGCCTGTTCGGATGGCAGGCAATGCCGAAGAACATTCGCCTGGTGGTTATCTGCGAAGGTGAAATCGACTGCATGACGTATTACCAGTACGGGCTGCCGGCGCTGTCTGTCCCCTTCGGCGGTGGAAAAGGAGCCAAGCAGCAGTGGATTGAGTTCGAATATCACAACCTCGACCGCTTCGACGAAATCTGGATCTCCATGGACTCCGATGAAGTCGGCCAGGCTGCCGCAAAGGAAATCGCATCACGCCTCGGAGAGCACCGCTGCCGACTGGTGAACCTGCCGCACAAAGACATCAACGAGTGCCTGCAGGCGGGAATGACCAGCGACGAGGTAATCGACGTGCTTGAGCGCGCTGCCTACTTCGACCCGGAAGAGCTGTACAGCGCCCGCGAGTTCTATCAGGACACCATCAACGCTTTCTACGGCAAAGAGCAGTGCATGTTCCGCAGCCCATGGGAAACGCTGAACCATAACTTCGCCTACCGGGAAGCCGAGCTAACCATTGTGAATGGGGTGAACGGACACGGAAAAACTGAAGTCGTGGGACATATGGTTCTCGAGGCTATGCGTCAGGGGGTTCGAACCTGCGTTGCGTCACTGGAGCTTAAGCCGGGAGCGTTACTGAAGCGCCTGACGCGACAGGCAACCTGCGTGAAGCTACCACCTCAGCTGGAAATCGACGCGGCATTCAACTTCTACGACGACCGTCTTTGGCTGTTTGGCCTGACGGGAACGGCGAAGGCAGACCGTCTGCTGGAAATCTTCGAGTACGCCAACCGGCGCTACGGCATCCAGCTGTTCGTCATCGACAGCCTGATGAAATGCGGCATTGGAGAGGATGACTACAACGGCCAGAAAGCCTTTGTGGACGCTATCTGCGACTTCAAAAACCGCACCAACAGCCACGTCATCATGGTGACCCACAGCCGGAAATCGGACAGTGAAGAGAAGCCCACCGGGAAGATGGACGTGAAGGGCACCAGTGCGATCACCGACCTCACCGACAACCTGTTCATCATCTGGCGCAACAAGGTCAGAGAGCGAGCCATTCAGAAGCAACACGCTGGCGAGCCGCTTAACGAGAAGGAGCAGGCCGCGCTGGCAACCTCGGCATCAGTCCTGATGCTGGAGAAGCAGCGAAACGGAGAAGGCTGGGAAGGTGGAATCCCGCTTTACCTTCACGAGCAGTCGCACCAGTTCCTGATGATGGAAGGCGCGACACCTTACAACTACATCGCCAATATGCCATCCGATGAATACGACCAGGCATGGGCGAGTGAAAACGTTACGGAGTATGCATGATGAACAAGCTAACCGCTAAGAAGTGCCTTGAGCGAATCGATAAGCTGAAAACATCCCAGCGCAGATTTGGCATCTCAATTTTTGAGGAGGAATACCTTGAAGCCCTTGAGATTGCACTCCCTGTACTGGAGCAGCAGGAGAAGGGCGATGATAGCGCTGAGCTGATTAATGGGTGGGTTGAGTGGGATGGTGGTGAGTGCCCTGTTATTCCTGGTAATCGAGTAGACCTGAAGTTGCGTGGAGGCTTTATTACTCAAGATTTTCCCGCAGAGGCTGGCGAATGGAATCATTACGGCGGAGTTTGGGACATCATCGCCTATCGAGTGGTTGAGCAGGAACGCGAGCGAGGAGAGGAAGTATGAGCGGCTGGATTAAGTGCAGTGAGAAAACTCCAAGAGACCGGCAGGCGGTAATCATCAGCGATGGGCGTGAAGTAGGAGTGTGGCGCTGGCGAGGATTCTGGCCGAACAGAAATGGCGATAGCTGTTCAGTAGAACATAGCGCTACAGTCCTGCTGGGCCCAATCACCCACTGGCAACCACTCCCATCACCACCGGAGGACGCATGAGCGACAAAGATGAGCTGGATCGGCAGCGTTTCGAAAGCCTGGCCTCACAAGCGTTAGATCTGCCTTTAACGGTAATAAAAGAGGCAAGGCTGAACGCTGGATATAGGCATAGCTTTGACAGCATGTCACTGCTCCAGCCGATATCTGCGTGGTGGAAATGGTATCAACTAGGCCTAAGAGATGCGGAGGAAAAAGAATGAGCACGACGGCAACAATGGCAGCTATCTCTGCAAGCAACGCGGCAATATCGGCATCAAATGCATCGCGCGCAGAAGAGGCGGCGCACAGAGCTGAAATTGCACAATGCAAAATATCTGTGGAGAAGTTTAGCCCTACCAGCGGAATCGCCGACAAGCAGCAGTATGCAAAATGCATTGAGATTCTTTACCCGACGGAGAGCGATGAAATACCTGATCATGTCCTGAAACCATTAGTGGGCAGCTTCATCATTACCCTGCTGGTTTTTGCTGTCATTCATGGTTATCGCGATCGCCACGATGGCTTCTTTCTTGGGGCGCTACTAGGCATCGCTATGGGCATTTTGGCGTACATGATAGTGGGCGGGGCCATTTTGGGAATCAGCTACGTTACCGGTTGGGGATGGCAATGAGCAACGTTATTCCTCTCAAGAAATCTACCTATCTCCTGCCAGATGACGAATTTGAAGCCCTCCTGCAGGAAGTAATCATCCACGGCCGCAAGTTCCACGACTTCACCTGCTACCCTGCGGTGATGCGTAAGGTACTGGGCGACGCCCTGAAGCGAGACAAACCAAAGACATTTGCCGATGAAATCCTCGAAAGAAGCATGGAATCGTGGCGGGCTGACCTGAAGAAGGAAAGTGAAGATGGAGAAAGCAACGTTCCTGCTTAGGAGCGACAGCATCCGACAGAACTGCATCACCGCCATCCAACAACTCCCCGCCAGTTCCGATAAGCCTCTGCAGGTAACCATTCAGGAGGACACCAGAAGCCTTGCGCAAAACCGCATGCTTTGGGCCTGCCTGCATGACATTTCGCAACAGGTGGTGTGGTACGGGAGAAAGATGGATGCAGAGAGCTGGAAGCATGTTTTTAGTGCTGCACTGAAACAGCAGGAGACGGTTCCCGGCATCAATGGCGGCTTTGTAGTCCTCGGTCAGTCGACCAGCAAAATGCGCGTCAGCGAGATGCGTGACCTCATCGAGCTTATTTTCGCTTTTGGCGCTGAGCAAGGAGTTAGGTGGAAAAGCGACACATGGAGGGAGTATGAGCAATTTCAGGCACGGTAAAAAGCGCTCAAGCATTTATACGATATGGCGCTCCATGATAGACCGATGTGAAAACCCTAACGTGAAGGCATATCCAAACTATGGCGGCAGGGGAATTAAGGTTTGCGATGACTGGCATGACTTCAAAACGTTTTACAGGGATATGGGTGACCGGCCAGAAGGAATGACCCTTGACCGCATAGATAACGACAAGGGCTATTACAAGTGGAACTGCAAATGGTCAACAAGGCGCGAGCAAACCATTAATCGAAGAAATACGAGACACCTGACGGTTCGGGGGATAAAGAAACCATGCACTGATTGGGCGCAGATTACCGGAATAGATGGGCGAACCATTTTAGCTCGCATTCGGAAGGGCTGGTCGGAAGAGGAAGCGGTGCTAATCCCTAAAGTAACCCTGAGAAAAGGTATACCTCGCGGCGAACAGCTTAAGCCAGTAGTAAACCTCGATGCCTTAGCGGCAGAGTTAATGATCAAGATTAACGGGAGAGCAGCATGAAAGAACCAATGGGTTTAGCAGCAAGAGTCGAAATGCTTCGTGAGCTTCTGGCAAAAGAAGGCTCGCTGAAAACCAGTGAAATCAGAATCTACTTCGCAAGCCTAGGAGTGAGCGATAAATGCATCATGCACACCACGCACCACGCCTACAAATATGGCATCACGCATCGCAGAAAGAACTACGGAACCAACGGGTATGAATATCGCCTGGCGGAGAAATATCCGCGATGGGGAACCCGTTACGAAGCAGAAGAGCAGGCAGCTCGTCGCAACGTGGTCACGACCTGCAAGCGCAAGAGCCAGGTGTATCAGCTTGACCAGTTACTGAAAGCTGCGAGAGGTGGACATGCGCCGGCAAATTAGCATCACCTTCTTAGCCTGTGAACACGCCAAACTGAAGTATCCCCGCCAGAAACGCCGTCGCCACAAAATCCCGACTGAATCCGAAGTGACAACCTGCAATTACGTTGCAAGGTTGCGCCGGGCGGTGGCTGACAGAATCAGGAAATCGAAATGAAAATAAAAACCTACGGCTTTAACAGGCACAAGCTAACCGCGCTGACTTACGAAGAGCTGGAAACGCTGATGCAGCAGGTCACTGAAGAGCACGCGTGCAGTGATGGCATTTACATGGTGGACGCCAAAGGGCGGAAGAAAATTGACGCTATCGGCTGGGCTGTTTACTACAAAAACAAAAAGGACGCCGACAATGCCGCGTGAACGCTGCCACCGCTGTTACACCATCCTCACAAGCGAAGACAAGCATCACTACACCATCTCATGCGAATCGTGTGAGTGCGATATGGAGTGGGAAGACCATGAAAGAGACCGTCCCGTTAAATCAGCCTACTGGCGCTGGCGAGCCATTTGCTTCTGTGTGCGTTTTCTGTCAGGAATTACTGGCGCCGGCCGAGACTTACTGTTGCAGCAAGTGCGAAATCGAGCTGCTAGACGATCCGAATTATCGCATGCAAGGAGAGAGCGATGACTGATTTTGCAATTTTGATAGTGATATTTGTGGTTGGATTTTTCTGTGGCGCTTCAGTTATCAACTCAGCAAATAACGATCAAGCTGAGAAGGGCTTTTATATGGGCGGAGGAAAGGTCTACGCAGTTAAGCAAGTTGACATGAAACAGATTGCGGAGGATTTACATGGTAAAGGCGATTAAGCCGAAGCCGCCCAAGCCTAAGAAGTGCAAATGCTGTCCTGAGAAATTCATCCCACGCAATAGCCTACAAACCGTCTGTTCTCCAAAGTGTGCCATCCAACTCGCTAACCAGCTATCCGAGCGCAAGCAAAAGCGCCTGGAGAAAGAGCAGCGCGCGGCATGGAACAAACGCAAGGCTGATGTGAAGCCGTTAAGTCACTGGATCAACATGACCCAGCGAGCATTCAACGACTACATCAGAGCGCGGGACGGGGATATTTGCATCAGCTGCGGCAGCACAACGGCGTTTAGCTATCACGCCGGGCATTACCGGACAACGGCAGCGGCTTCACAGTTACGATTCAACGAGGACAACGTCCACAGCCAGTGTGCAGCATGCAACGTGCATCACTCCGGCGCCATCGGCCCTTACCGCATCAACCTGATTACCAAAATCGGCCTTCAGCGCGTCTTAGCGCTCGAATCAAACAACGAACCTCACCGATACACCCGTGAAGAGCTGGACGGCATACGTGCGCGTTACAGGGCTTTGCTGCGGGCATTGGTCAAGCAGAGGGAGGCAGCATGACATTCCAAGAAGTATTGCAACAGGCCAGCATAAGGGCCGCAAGAAACAGATTTGCACCAAAAGTTAAATGTGGAATCTGCTTCGGTACCGGGTCTGTACGTATCGCACCCACTTTCAATAATGCGGGCACAGCCGAGATTGTCAGGCAGCCATGTCAGCTTTGTAGTGGGACAGGGGAGCAAAGCGAATGGTGAACGAATACCTCAGAGAAAAATGGCAGAAGCTGCGCATCTACAAACGCGAAGGCGGCTTTGCAGTCGATTATCGGATCATAAAACGCATGGCGAAAATGCTGGGAGGCCAATATGTCGGTACGCGAGCTTAATCTGACCAAAGACCAATACGACTGGCTTAATAGCTGGCTGGAACTGTGGGGTGCATGGGTGTATTCAGGAAGATTAGAAAAGCGCCAGAGCAGTGTCATAGCGCAGTATATGGCTACTGTTGAACCTCAAGGCTATCCTTCGCGGCCGATGTGTAACGATGATGACGGACTCTTGATTTCTCAGGTCGTGGATTCCGTCATGTACATCGACAAAAAAGCATTTGGCATCCTGCTAAGTTACTTCGCGCATGGCTCTTCCAAGCACGCCATTGCATCGTACTATCACAAGGTCGCAATTCCCCGCAAAATGTCAGGCTCGGCAGAAGGAAAAATCAGGCGCCCATCAATGGCAACATGCCGGCGAGAAGTGGATGAAATTCTTAATGCCAGCCTTTACCTTTTGTATGGACCGCTGCTAAAAGCGTTTAACGATCGCAAACGTGTAGTTAAATTGCAGAAGGTAGCGTAGAACGTGTTGACAAGCTTGAGCAATTGAGCAATGATATTCGAGTAAGCTGCCGTAAGTGTTCTTAAGAATGCCGCGGCACGAAATTTCAGGTCAGTTGCAAACAATTTTGTGGATTCCAAAGAGCCTCGCGACCTCACCAGTCGGCGGGGCTTTTTTACGTCTGTCGTGCACTGGCGAATGCATAAACCATTCGCGAGGGCATGAGCATTGAGGCTGAAAATAAGTACCCTTCAGGTGCGGATTGATCACCCGCCGTTAGCTCCACGAAACGGAGCGCACAACAGGTAAGCTGCCTGACGTGGGATCGCTTAGCGATGAACTCGTGTTGTGAAACAGGCAGCTTTCCGTTGTGATGAATCACAGCACATAAAAATCCCCGGTCATGACGATGACGGTAGTTACCGCTTTTGCGTCGGGGTATCAATTTCAGAGGTCGCCATTGGCGGCCTTTTTCTTTTGCGCACGCCATTCAACACCAAATCGTGATTTCACCCTGGTGGCGTAGCGCATCTTTTTCAAACACAGCGGATGTTATTGGTGTGGAGGAGTTTCAGGAAGGTTTCTTACGTGACACTAAGAATTCTAACCTGGCTCGCTCAGTTCACAATTTCATCAATTCCTAAAAGCGAGCCTCCATTCCTGGAGGTGGATATGAAAACTATGGCAGACAAAGTAACGACAGCCGCGGCGTATACAACGTCGGGGGCGACTTTCCTTGCCGGGAGCATGTCTCTAAACGAGTGGTTAGCTGTGGGCGGTTTTATTCTGGCTATCGCGACGTTCATTGTGAACATTCACTTCCAGCGTAAGCGCGACCGGCGTGAAGAGCGCATGAGTCAAATGAGATGGAGTCCGGCAGATGAGTCAGATAATCCCGATCCTCAACTTTGAGGAAGGTTACATTGAGTCACCTTACCTCGACACGCTGGGGTTCCCTACGGTGGCAGGTGGTATTCGCATCGGCCCCAAAGGCGCTCCGCTCACCAGCTACACCTTCCGCGTTCCTCGCAAAGTAGGGGATGTATGGAAGCAGGCGATTGTGGATGAGAAGGTGCTGGATATGAACAGTCGGCCGGCAATCTACGCAGCCCTGAAGCAATGCAATCCGGCCCGTGCAGACGTCCTGTACAGCATGGCTTACCAGATGGGTGTGGATGGTCTGGCGGCATTCAAAAACACATTGGTCATGATATCCAATGGCAACTTTACGGGTGCTGCCGAAGGTATGCTGAACAGCCTGTGGGCTAAACAGACTCCCGGCCGCGCACGTCGCCATGCTGAGGTGATGCGCACCGGCTCATACGACATCTACAAGGGGAAGATATGAACGTTATCGCCTTCCTCGCCGTGGTTATCGTTGTGATCGCCATTGTGCTTCTGGTGCGCAAATACAGCTCGATTGAGTTCGTGGCGCATGCAAGGTTGCTGTTCCGAGCATGGTCAGTATGGCTGACAGGTGCAGGTACATTGCTGGGCGTTTACCTCGCATCTGCTCCTGATGCCATTATCTCAGCCTGGAACATGTTGCCGCCTGACCTGAAATCCATGTTGCCGGTCAACATCGCGCAGTACGTGAGTTACTTCATTGTCGCACTGGGCGTGATTGCTCAGTTCATCCGGCAGAGAAAGCTTAGCGATCGCAAACAGCAAATGGACGGACAGCCATGACAACTCTCGTTCACCTGTTTTCAGGCGGCTGGAATTATGTTTTCGCCTTCTTTGCGCTAATTGCTGCCGGTGTTGCTGCCTACTTTGGAGGTAAGAGCAAAGGGCAGACTGAAGAGAAAGCAAAGGCTGACGTGGAAGCAGCAAAGGTTGAGTCACAGCAGGTTAATGATGTGGCTAAGGTGCAGGCAATAAACACGGAGAAGGCCAACAGTGTTAAAGAAACCAATGCTTCTCTGTCTGACGATGCTGCTCGCTACAAGCTGCGCAAATCACAGTTCAACTCCGACGACTGAAGCACCGACCAAAACAGTCGATTCCCTTTGTACACAAGATGCTCCCATCAGAACGCATGGCAAAGATGCTGATCTGATGGATATCCGTACGGTAAGGGCCATCAATAACCACAATGACCTATGGGTAAAGTTGTGCGGTAAGTAATAGGCATTACAGAAGCCACTGACTGAGTGGCTTCGATAATGACTAAAGGCTGGCGCTCTTCTCAGCAATCATCGTGCGCAAAGTGCTTACTGCTTGCTCGCCTGAGATTTTAATTTGTTTTGCAGCCTCAGCATCTCTTTCGTTATTAACAGCCAGTTTAGTTCTGGCCTCAACTTCAGAAATAAAACCGTTCAAACTATCAATGTTTTTCTCTCTGAGTAAAGGAAGCACCAATAGTTTTAAGGCTCGATTTTCCATCAGCAACTGGTTAAGCACAGCATTTAGATCGCCAGAAGTACTCACGTAAAACTCCTTCTTTAGGTTAAATATGGCACTCACCGACAAACAAGAGATGTTCTGTCGCGAGTACCTCATCGATTTGAACGCCACGCAAGCGGCCATTCGGGCGGGGTACAGCGATGGTTCAGCACGCAACCAAGCACACCGCCTGATGACAAATGACGACATTTTGCAGCGTATCGCAGAATTAAATCAGGATCGACTCAAGCGAACCAATATTGATGCTGATTACGTGTTGCGACAGGCGGTAAAACTCCACGAGCGCTGCATGCAGGAAGTAGAGCCGCTTACAGACCGCCGCGGCGAAGAGATTACGGACGAGCAGGGCAGAACGGTCTATGGCTTCGATGCCAAAGGCGCTGTTGCTTCGCTCAAACTAATCGGCGATCACATCACTGTGCAGGCGTTCAAGCAGCAGACATCTACCGAGATTACTGGCGCTGATGGCGCGCCGGTGAAAGTTGACGTTACCAGCATGACGCCGCAGGAAGCAGCAGAGCAGTATAAAAAACTCATGGGTTAGATATGCCAATACCATTCCCTTTCGACTTCAAGAACCCGGATTACACTCAGGTTTTTGAGTGGCGGATGGAGAGGCTACAGCGCATCCGCGCCAACCCATCGATGCTGCCCGCGCTGAAGGCATTTTACCGGGATAACCCAGCTCAGTTCATTATCGACTGGGGCATGACAACAGACCCGCGAAACCTCGATTATGGTCTGCCGGTAACAATCCCGTTTCTGCTGTTCCCGAAGCAGGAAGAGTGGATCGACTGGATAATGGATCGCCGTCGCAGCATGGAGAACGGCATTACTGAAAAGAGCCGTGAGATGGGTCTCAGCTGGACGTCAATCGGCCTTGCCTGCTCTCTTTGCCTGTTCAACAAAGAAATGGTGATTGGCTTCGGCTCCCGTAAAGAGGAGTACGTAGACAGCACCGGCGACCCGAAAGCGCTGTTCTGGAAAGCACGCAAATTCGTTGAGACGCTGCCGGTTGAGTTTCGAGGTAACTGGAACGAGAGAAAGCACGCTCCATATATGCGCGTAGAGTTTCCGGAAACTGGCGCTGTTCTCAAGGGTGAAGCGGGCGACAACATCGGGCGCGGTGACCGAACAACGCTTTACTTCGTGGATGAGGCTGCATTTCTTCAGCGCCCGCTGCTTATTGATGCTGCGCTGTCGCAAACCACCCGCTGCCGTATAGACCTTTCATCGGTTAACGGCATGTCCAACCCATTCGCGCAGAAACGCCACGGCGGCCGCATTCCGGTATTCACTTTCCACTGGCGCAGTGACCCGCGCAAAGATGATGCCTGGTACCAGAAAGAGTGCGCAAAAATCGATAATCCCGTTGTCGTTGCGCAGGAGCTTGACCTGAATTACAGCGCTTCAGCTGAAGGTGTTCTGATCCCGAATGAGTGGGTACAGGCAGCTGTAGATGCTCACATCAAACTGGGCATCACGCCAACCGGCCAGCGACTCGGAGCAATGGATGTCGCTGATGAAGGGCGCGACAAAAACGCATTTTCACGCCGCCACGGCTTTCTGCTTGAAGAAGTGGACGAGTGGTCTGGGGTTGGCAGCGACATTTACAGCTCAGTTGTGAAGGTGTTTGGCCTGTGTGACCACAACAATCTTGAAGCTTTCCGCTTCGATGAGGATGGTCTGGGCGCTGGCGTGCGCGGTGACGCAAAGGCTATTAATGAATTGCGCCAGCCTGAGGGCCGCCCCTATATTCTCGCGACTCCTTTCCGAGGCAGTGGCGCGGTGTTCGATCCCGATGGTGAAGCAGTCAAAGGCGATAATGGGCAGCCATCGCGCCTGAACAAAGACTTCTTTGCTAACGCTAAAGCTCAGAGCTGGTGGCACCTTCGAAAACTTTTTCGCAATACTTTCCGCGCAGTTCAGGGCATGGAATACAACCCTGATGAAATCATTTCTCTTAGCAGCAGCATCACCAACAAAGACAAGCTGATCGTCGAGCTATCCCAGCCGACCTATTCCATTAATGGGGTGGGTAAAATCGTCGTGGATAAGCAGCCGGAAGGTACTAAATCACCTAACCTGGCTGACTCGGTGATGATCAGTTACGCACCAATGGAAACATCACTGGATATCTGGGCGCAACTTGGCAGAGGCTGAACATGTCCGAAACACAAAACGTGTCGCAGCCTGTACCGACGCGTGACAGCTATGAAAACTTTGTCGCCCGCATGGGCGTTAACGAATCGAACCAGTCTGGCGCCGGCACCTACCGCAACAACTGGACATCGCGCAACAGACTGCTGATTGAGCAGGCTTACCGGTCGTCCTGGCTGGTGGGTGCAGGCGTTGATGCTATCCCCGATGACATGACTCGCAAGGGCGTGACCATTACCTCCAAGCTGGAAGACGGCCGCAAGAAGCAGCTCGATAACGCATGGGATGAGATGGCGCTTTGGGAAGCGCTCAACGACACGCTGAAGTGGGCGCGGCTCTATGGCGGCGCTGTAGGCGTCATCCTGATTGACGGTCAGAACTACTCGACGCCACTTCGCATCGACGCTATCGCACCGGGCGCATTTAAAGGCGTGATGGTGATGGACCGCTGGATGCTTAACGCAACCACTGAGCGGCGCGTAACTGAGCTGGGGCCGGATTTCGGCATGCCAGAGTTCTACCGTGTCGTTACATCTGCAACCGGCATCCCGCCGTGGCGCATTCACCATTCCAGGCTAATCCGCTTCGATGGCGTCCCTTTGCCATATCAGCAGCGCCTGACCGAAAACGACTGGGGCATGTCGGTGATCGAGCGCTGCTTCGATCGCCTGCTGGCATTCGACTCTACGACTCAGGGCGTGGCGCAGCTCATCTACAAAGCTCACCTGCGCACCTACAGCATCAAAGGGCTTCGCTCCCTGCTGGCTATGGGTAAAGACAATCCGGCCTTTAAGGGTCTGATGTCGCACATGGACATGATCCGCCAGTACCAGAGCAACGAAGGCATGACGATCATGGATGCCGACGACAAGTTCGAGGCGCACACCTATTCGTATGCCGGGCTGAGCGATGTGCTGGCGCAGTTCGGTCAGCAGGTATCAGGCGCGTTCGGTATCCCGCTGGTCCGCCTGTTCGGTCAGTCTCCGGCTGGTTTCTCAACTGGCGATACCGACCTGGCGAACTATTACGACAATGTGTCGACGCAGCAGGAGCGCAAACTTCGCCGGCCAATCCGAAAGTTATTTGAAGTGCTGCATATGAGCATGTTTGCCTCACCGCTGCCGGATGATTTCACCTTCGAGTTTAACGAGCTCTGGCAGACACCGGACAGCGAGCGCGCGGACACGGCCAATAAGGTCGTCGATGCCACGGTGAAAGCTGTCGATGCAGGTCTGATGACCGAGAAAGCCGGCGCGCAGCACCTGCAGGAGACGGCCCGTGTAACCGGTCTGGGCGGCACCATTAGCGACGAGGATATTGATAATGCCAGTGACATCCCGGCGCCGACGGAGGCCGACCTCGATAACGTCGAAACCACCGAACCTGAAGCGCGCCGAGACGCAGCTGCGAACACAGCTACGACAGATAGCGCGTACGGTGGGGGCAATCGTCGAGGGTTCGTACGATGGTTCAAACGATAGCGTTACCGACATCATGGACAGGCTGGAGCGTTACGCCGACCTGATTGAGCCATGGGCGGAAGCGGTGTCGAGTCGGCTGATAGGCACACTGGAAGTCGCAGACGATGCAATGTGGCGTGACAGGTCACAGCGTATCTCTGCCGGGCTTCGTGAGCTGATGAACTCCGGCACCGGCGCGGTAACGCGCAGCATCATCGACGAGCAGGTGAAACTGTTCAAATCGCTTCCCCTGCAGGCAGCCGATCGCGTTTACGACATCCACAATCAGGCGATTGAGGCCGTGGTGTCCGGTAAGCGCTCAAGCACGCTGACTGATGAAATCATGCGTACCGGGGAAGTTACTGAGGCGCGGGCGCGAACGATTGCCCGCACTGAGGTTGGCCGGGCATCAACTGCAATCACCCAGGCGCGCTCAACTGCCATTGGCTCACGCGGCTACATCTGGCGCACTGCAGAAGACAGCGACGTGCGCCACTCCCACAAAGAAATGAACGGTCAGTACGTTGACTGGGCAAAGCCGCCAACGCTCGACGGCATGACCGGGCACGCGGGCCAGTTCCCCAACTGCCGCTGCTACGCCGAGCCCGTAGTACCCGAGGATTAACGATGCAATATTTCTTCACTACGCGCCTCGGCAATACTCGCTTTGAGATGGCCGATGGCTCGCTGCTGTGCAAAGACGTGCCGATCGCACGCACCGGCGCTCAGGTCTACGACGAAAGCGAACTGGAAGGGCTAATCGGCGATGAAGATGGCGAGATCGTCGTCACCCGAGATGCTGACGAGGTTTTCAGGCCCGAAACGCTCGCTTCCTTCGAAGGTATGGCCTTCACGCTGGGTCACCCGAAAGACATGGTCAATCCGGGCAACTGGAAAGACTACGCCCACGGGCATATCCAGAACGTCCGCCGCGGCACTGGCGACCAGTCAGATCTGATGCTGGGCGACATTCACATCAAAACCGCCGAAGCCATCCAGCAGGTAATGAACGGCCTCGAGCAGATTTCTATGGGCTACGACGCCGACTACGAGCAGAAGGGGCCGGGTCAGGCGCGACAGCACTCAATTATCGGTAACCACTGTGCGGGCGTTCCTAACGGCCGTGCGGGTATTCGTTGTTCAATTGGAGATAGCTCATTCATGACTACCAAAAATCAGGGCTGGTTTAGCCAGCTGAAGCGGGCGATTAAAACCAAGGATGCCGATAGCCTGGCTGATCTGGTTGATAACGCGCCATCAGAACTGGTCGAGCCAAGCCTTGATTTGGCGCGGGCAGTAAACATCACTATCAACCCCGCGCAGCCGTTGCCGCCGAATAAAGAGCTTGGCGGCCTGACCACTGATGAAGATGGTGAAGGCGGCTCGCAGACTAACAGCGAGCTTGAAGCGAAAGTCGATGCACTGGCGCTTCTGGTTCAGCAGCTGCTTAACCCATCTTCTACTTCAACCGTTGATAGCGACGATCCGGAAGAAAAGGAAGAGAAAACCCGGGCAACCACCGATGCTGCTTATCACCAGGGCGTGGTCGCGCGTGCTGAGCTGATTATGCCAGGCGTGAAACTTCCTGAAGGTGGCAAGCTGGCGGCGTTCAAGCGCTCCACCATGGACGCGGCATTCAAAACGCCGGAAGGTCAGGCGCTGCTGGCTCCGCTGGTAGGCGCTTCGCCGGACTTCGCCAAAATGCCGAAGGCAACGCTGGACGCGGTATTTGTATCCGCCAGCGAAATCGCCAAAGCGCGTAACAGTGCGCCAGCTACCGCCTCGCGCGCATCGTTTTACGACTCATCCAACAAAAACTCTCCGGCTGCTCTGAATAAGGCATACGCCGCCCACTGGAATAAATAAGGGAAAAACCCATGGTTGCATACCTGTACCGGATGCCAGTCGGCATCGCCGGGGCTATCTCACGCCCGCAAGACCTGACCACCGAGCCGGTTATCCTCAATGCCGCGAACACTTTTAGCCAGTACGGCCTGGCGGGTAAAGACAGCTCAGATGGCAAGTTTATCCCGCTGGCAGCATCTGACGCCGCGACGGTAATCACCGGCCTGTACGTACGTCCTTACCCGACCACCTCTACGCCTGACATGGCGCGACAGGTTGGCGCAAATGCCAATTTCACTGGTGACGTGATGAAGCGCGGTTACATGACTGTGAACATCGGCAGCACCGCAGTTGGCCTGACAAAGGGCGCGCCGGTTTATGTGCGCAACGCCAAACCGACCGACGCCAGCCCGCTGGGCGCAATTCTGGGCGCGGCTGTCACCGACGAAACTGTCGTGCTGCCGAACGCCGTCTTTACTGGCGCAGGCGATGCCGCTGGCAACGCTGAAATCGCATACAACATCTAAGGGAAACGCTAAATATGTACACTTTTGACCAAGCCACTCTCGACGGCACTGGCGCTTTCCTGGTTGGCGAGCTTGAGCGCCTCGATCAGGAACTGAACATGCCGCTGGTCGGTTACACGTGGTCGCGCGATATTCAGCTGCGCGAAGACGTGTCGATCGCCGATGACATCAGCTCTTTCACCAACTCCACCTTTGCCGCTGCCGGCACGCCGAACCCGAACGGTAAAAACTGGATCGGCAAAGACTCCACCGCCATTGCAGGGCCGAACGTCGATATCGCAAAAACCGGCTTCCCGCTGACCCTGTGGGGCATGGAGCTGGGCTGGACCGTTGTCGAGCTCGCCGCTGCTGCTAAAGTCGGTCGCCCGATCGACACGCAGAAGTACGATGCGATGCAGCTGAAATGGAACATGGACACCGACGAGCAGGTTTATCGCGGTGACAGCCAGCTGGGCGTGAAAGGCCTCGTCAATTACAACGGCGCGGCAGTCACTAACGCTCCGAAGACGTGGGCAACATCCACGCCGGACGAAATCCGGGCGTCAATCAACCTGCTGCTCTCCAATGCCTGGGCGGCGTCTGGTTACACCATCGTCCCGCGTGACCTGCTGCTGCCGCCTGAGCAGTTCGCTCTGCTGTCCAGCATCATCGTTTCCTCAGCCGGTAACCAGTCACTGCTGACTTACCTGCGCGAAAACACGATCGCCTTCCATCAGAACGGCGTGCCGCTGAACATCCGCGCGGTGAAATGGCTGAAAGGTGCGGGCACCGGCGGCACTGACCGCATGATGGCGTATACCAATGACAAGAAGTTTGTGCGCTTCCCGATGGTTCCGCTGCTGAGCGTGCCGGTGCAGTACCGCGGCATTTACCAGCTGACCACCTACTACGGCAAGCTGGGCGCAGTTGAGTCTCCGTACCCGGAAACCATGGCGTATCTGGACGGCATCTAACCAATCCGGCCCCGAAAGGGGCCAACAGGAGCAGCAAATGGCTAAGAAGACGATTCGCGTCCATACCCCGTTTAATTTCACCTCTGAAGATGGCACCAGCCAGCGATTTGAGGCCGGCGAGCACACCGTTGACGACAAAGTTGCCGACCACTGGTTCGTCACCGCGCACTCTGACGTAACCGGCAAGGCAAAAGCCAGCGCCGACACAAAGGAGCTCCAGGCACAAATCGACAGCCTGACCGCGCAGCTGGAAGAGAAAACCAAAGCGCACGGCGATCTGCAGCAGTCGGTAGCGGAGAAGGACCAGACCATCTCTGACCTGACCGCGCAGCTGGCAGCCCTGCAGGCGCCCGTAACTGAACCGGTAACGGAAGGTAATGCTGATGGCAAGAAACCGAAATCTGCCGACAGTAAGTGATTTTCGCCGCGACTTCCCGCAGTTCAGTGACGACACCAAATATCCCGACGCAGTAATCGAGTTCCGCCTCAACCTCGCCGACATGCTGATTGACGGCTCCGCCATGGGGAACATGTTCCCTTATCTGGCAGAGCTGTTTGTCGCGCATTACATGGTGCTGAATGCCGCAGATACGGCGGCTGGCGCGCTGGGAGGTGCTGGTGGCGCAACGAGCGGCGTGGTTGCGTCCAAGTCGGTGGATAAAGTCAGCGTGAGCTACGACAACAGCGCGACGCTCAACGCCGATGCGGGCTTCTGGAACTTCTCCCGCTACGGCGCAGAGTTCTGGCAGCTGCTGATGATCTTCGGGTATGGCGGTATTCAGCTATGAAATCAGGCCTGACTGTTCGCAGCGACCACGCTCAAAGCATTCTGGACGCCCTTAAAACCCTCGCGAACAAGGACGTTCTGGTGGGCATTCCTGAATCGAAGGATGAACGTGACGATGGCGATATCGGGAATGCGGCAATCGGGCGTATCAATGAGGATGGCTCACCGGCGCAGAACATCCCGCCACGCCCGCACCTGAAGCCCGGCGTCCGGTCGGTTGAGCAGGATTTCATGCCTCACCTGAAAGCCGCGGCTCAGAAGGCGCTGGAAGGAAATGCAGAGGGTGCGGTGACATCGCTCGATCGCGCCGGGACAGTGGCCGCTAACGGGGTGAAGCGTTACATCACAATTACAGGATTCACTCCCCTGGCTGACGCCACGATCGCCAACCGTCTGCGCCGGGGTCGCACTGGCAACAAACCACTCATCGACACCGGCGAATACCGCCGCTCAATCACGCACGTTGTGAGGGATAAAGATGCCGACACTTGATGTAACTGACGTTCTGCTGTCGCCTGAATTCCTTGATACGACGCTCGTGGTAAAGCGCAATGAGCAGACGGTCGATGAGGATGGCTTTGCCAGAAACACCACCACAGAGACCCAATTCGGCGGCGTAGTGACGGTTGACCGTTCACTGGAAGCCCGGCGCATGCAGGCCGGTCAGGTGATTAATGGCGCAATCCTGATTGTCACCACCTACAGGCTGAGCAGCGGCAACACCGGCATTGATGCCGACATCGTGACTTATCGCGGCCGCGACTATCGCGTGACCTTTGTCGATCCGTACACGGCTTACGGCGCCGGTTTCGTCCAGGCGCACTGTGAGCTGCAGCCGTTTGATGGAGGCCCGCGTGAGTAACAGCAGCACATCAGCGGGGTATCTGACCCCCGTCAGCGCGCCTCAGGCCTACGACGAAACTCTGGAACGAGAACTCAGCCAGTGGGTACGGGCATTATCGGGCCTGCCGGCTGGGATGGTTCGCCCGCGCTGGACAGCGACACAAGCGGCAATACCTGCAGCGGACGTGGACTGGTGCGGTTTCGGCATTATCGGCTTCACTGCTGATGATGGCCCCGCATTCGTGCGGCAGACCGATGACAGTAATCAGCTGTGGCGGCATGAGGTGATAGAAACGCTCGCCTCGTTTTACGGCCCGCACAGCCAGTCTATCGCGACGCTGTTCCGTGACGGGCTGACGGTTGAGCAGAACAACGAAACCCTGAAAACAAACGAGTTGTCGCTCGCTGATTACAGTGAACTGACCGCTTTCCCCGAGCTTATCAATAACCAGTGGGTGCGCCGGTACGACATCACCGTGCGCCTGCGCCGCAAAGTTATCCGCGATTACGGCATCAAATCTCTGGTCAGCGCGCCAGTATCATTCTTTGGAGATTAATCTATGGCACAGGGCTTACCTGTATCCAACGTTGTAAACGTTGATGTGATCATGTCGCCCACTGCGGCGACGGGTCGTAATTTCGGTTCACTGCTCATTCTCGGCACATCCACGGTTATCCCTGTGTCAGAGCGCATCCGTCTGTATACCGGCTCGGAAGAGATCGGCGCAGACTTTGGAGAGGGCAGCCCGGAATATGCTGCCGCACTGGTGTACTTTTCGCAGTCTCCGCAGCCGACACAAGTTTATGTTGGGCGCTGGGCTAAAACCCTGGCGACGGCTGAATCCGGCAGCGTTGAGACGCTGGCGCAGGCTATCACCGCCGTGCTGCAGTTCACCAACTGGTATGGTCTTGGCATTGCCGACGACGAAGACCTCACCGCAGCGGAAATCACCGCGACTGCCGCCGCTATTCAGGCATCAAGCCTCAGCCGCGTGTTTGCCGTAACGTCTGACGATTCCGGCATAATCGACTCAGCCTCGACTACTGACATCGCCTCAACGCTCAAAGCCGCTGGCTACGGCCGCACTTTCGTTCAGTATTCGACGAAGAGCAAATATGCGGCGCTGTCTGCATTCGGGCGCGCGTTTACCGTCAACTTCACCGGCAACAACACCACGATCACGCTGAAGTTCAAAACCGAGCCGGGCGTGACGTACGAGACTCTAACCAGCTCGCAGGCGGCAGCTGTCGATGCGAAAAACGCGAACGTTTACGTTTACTACTCGAATGACACGGCGATCCTGCAGCAGGGTGTGATGTCCAACGGCGATTTCTTTGATGAGCGGCACGGCCTGGACTGGCTGCAGAACTACGTGCAGACCAATCTCTTCAACCTGCTGTACACCTCAACCACGAAAATTCCGCAGACTGAGGCCGGTATTACCCGCCTGCTGTCGAACGTCGAGCAGTCGCTGGATCAGGCAGTATCGAATGGTCTGGTAGCGCCGGGCGTATGGAATGGCGGCGACATCGGCCAGATCAGTGCAGGCGACACGCTGACGAAAGGCTATTACGTCTATGCACAGCCGCTGTCATCTCAGGCTCAGGCCGATCGCGAGGCTCGCAAAGCACCGCTTATCCAGGCGGCAATCAAACTGGCCGGCGCAGTCCACTACGCCGATGTTCAGATCAACGTTGTTCGCTAAGGGGACATAAATGGCGACTTACTCCTTTATGGACATCACCGCGTCCATGACCGGCCCGACAGGCTCTGTTGACCTCGGATACGGCTCTGCTAACTCCGAGGAAGGCATTACCGTCACCATGACGGAATCCAAAAACACCATGACGATCGGCGCAGATGGCGAGGTGATGCACAGCCTCCACGCCGGAAAATCCGGGACTGTCACGGTCAACCTGCAAAAAACCTCCCCAGTGAACAAAAAACTTTCTCTGATGTACAACGCTCAGAGCCAGTCCTCATCGCTGTGGGGAAATAACGTTTTTGTACTCCGCAATAAAGTCTCAGGCGACATCGTTACAGTCCGCGCAGCAGCATTTCAAAAGCAGCCTGACTGGAATAACCCAAAAGTTGCGGGCATGGTCGCATGGGTGTTCGATGGCGGCAAAGTCGACGAAGTGCTGGGAGAATTTTAAAACATGGAATTTGAAATCAAAGGCGTGCAGTACCGCACGGCAAAGCTCAGCGTATTCGATCAGCTCAAGGTTTCCCGCAAACTGCTTCCGGTTCTGGCCGGGATGCTGGCTGACTTTCAGGGCATCAAAGCAGCAGCAGAAGGCGGCGACGTTTATAAGGCGATAGAAACCGCGTTGCCCAAAATCGCTGATTCACTTGCTGGAATGTCCGAAGAGGATACCAACGCGATCATCTTCCCCTGTCTGTCGGTGGTTTCCCGCCAGAACGGTAAAAGCTGGTCGCCGGTGATGTCTCAGGGCACGCTGATGTTCGACGACATCGATCTGATGAGCATGCTGCAGATGGTTGGTCGGGTGGTAGGCGACAGCCTGGGAAATTTTTTGCCCGCACTCCCCGCCAGCGAGACTGCGCCCCAGTAAGTGGCCTGACGCTGGAATCACTTCCTGATGGCGAAGATTTTCTGATGCGCCCGGTTGATGCCGGGTACATCAGCTATTCAGCCTTAAAGGATGGCTCGGTAGACCTGGCAGACATTGCACGAATGAATGACTGGCTCGACCTGAAGGCAGACAACAATAACCGTATAGAGCGCTGGAGAGAGGCAAATGAACGCTGAGACTATCAAGGATTTTCTGGTAAGCCTCGGCTTTCAGGTTGACGAGGCTGGCGCTCGCAAATTTGATACGGTTATCGCCGGCACCACCGCGCAGGCAATGAAGCTGGGTGTTGCCGTTGAGGCTGCAGCGATTTCCGTGGTTGCCTTTACTGCGAAAATCGCCAGCGGCCTCGATCAGCTTTACTGGGCATCTCAGCGCACAGGCGCAACGGTCGCGGGCATTCAGGCGATCGGTTATGCCGCCGCTCAGGCCGGATCGAGTGCAGAAGCTGCGCGCGGTTCACTGGAAAGCCTGTCGCGCTTTATGCGTAATAATCCCGGCGCCGAAGGTTTCCTGAATCGCCTTGGCGTGCAGACGCGCGACGCCAGCGGCAACATGCGGGATATGGCGTCCATCTTTACCGGTGTCGGCCAGCAGCTGAACAAAATGCCTTACTACCGCGCGAATCAGTACGCGCAGATGCTGGGTATAGATGAAAACACGTTGATGGCAATGCGCCGCGGTATGGGGCAGTTTGGCGCTCAGTATACGCAAATGGCGAAAGCTATTGGCTTCAATGCCGACCAGGCGGCCGCCAGCTCTAACCGCTTCATGACTTCTCTACGCGCATTCGGCCAGATGGCAGGTATGGCGCGCGACAAGATCGGCTCTAACCTGGCGGAAGGGCTTTCCGGTTCTATCGATACCCTGCGTAAGCAAATCGTCGACAACTTCCCGAAGATTGAGCAGACGATTACCAGCGGCGTTAAAGGCATTCTGTGGCTTGCTGAGGTGATCGGCCGCGTCGTGTATCGGCTGATTCAGGCTGGCGGCGACATCATGCAATGGTGGTCATCGCTGGACAAGTCAACACAGCGCCTGATTGAGGTGTTCGGCGCGCTCGTTATCGCCTGGCGCATCCTGAATGGCGCGTTCGTGATGTCGCCGATTGGAATGATCACCGCCCTTGGCCTTGCCATTCTGGCGCTCTACGACGATTACAAAACGTGGAAGGAAGGCGGCCAGTCACTCATCGACTGGAAAAAGTGGGAGCCGCAGATAAAAGGCGCCATTAAAGGCGTCGACGATCTGAAAGATGCCGTTATGCGCCTGCTCGGCATCGACCCGCAGACATGGACAGCCAAATGGGACATGAGCAACCTCATGGAAAACCTTGGCGAGCTGTCCAAAATGCTGGACGGGATAGCGCGCCTGCTCAACGCCATTAAAGACGGACGATGGAAAGATGCCTACGCGATCGGGCGCGAGCTGATAAATCAGGGACAGGGTAACCCCGATGCATTGCCTGCCGTATCCGCCAGCGCGGACAGTGCCGCAGACTATATCAAGGAAAAAACCGGATTCGACCCGCGCAGTATCGGGGCAGCCATGAAAAGATGGTTCAGTGATAGCTCTGTCCAGCCGATGGCAGCGGAAGACCCTGGACCAGAGCGCATCTATCCGGTAGATGGCCCGGTTGAACAATACGGGCAGTCTTTCAGGCGGCCTCAGGCGAGTAAGGAAGGCAGTCAGTTGCTGGGGTGGTTGCAACCAATGTTCGGCAAACTGGAGCAGCTATATCAGCTTCCTGTGGGCCTGCTGAAAAGCGTTGCTATCACCGAGTCTGCAGGCAACCCCAATGCGATGTCTGGCGCCGGCGCGCAAGGGCTATTCCAGCTAATGCCCGGCACGGCTAAGGATTTGGGGCTGCGCGGTAACGAGGCATTTGACCCGGTTAAGTCCGCACAGGCTGCAGCGAAATATCTCGCCCAGCTCTTAAAGGCCAATAACGGCGACCTTCCCAAGGCGCTCGCGTCTTATAACTGGGGCATCGGTAACGTACAGAAGCATGGCATGGCGCTAATGCCGGAAGAAACCCGGAATTATATTCCGCGCGTTCTCAGCAATATGCCTGCCAGCGGCGCGCAGATCAGCCAGGAAACTAATATCCATATCCACGGAGTTAACGACCCGAGCAGGGCCGCCAGCGAAGTCGCCGACAAGCAGATGGCCGTGAACTCACGCTTTACGCAAGCACTCGGAACGGGGCCGCGCTGATGGACATTCTTTCTACGCTGTTTTCACAGCAGAGCCGGAAAATCGGGCTGATAGTGCCGGACGTGGTGATCACCGAAAAGCATAGCGACACACTGGAAATCACAGAGCATCCCGTCGAAAAGGATGCTCCTGTTGCTGACCACGCCTTCAAAAGGCCGCCAGAGCTGGTGATGGAGGTGGGGTTTTCTGGCGGCGGTTCGTTGCTGGATCTCCTCGATACTTCCTCGATTGGGCTCAGCCTTGGCCTTAGCCCGAAAGAGGTTTATCAGCAGCTCATCGACCTGCAGGAAAGCCGCGTGCCGTTTGACGTGGTAACCGGCAAGCGCCTCTACACCAACATGCTGATCCGCGTGCTGGATGTAACGACTGACCGTACATCGGAAAATGTGCTGATGGCGACGCTAACGTTGCGCGGGGTGATCATCTCTTCAACGCAGACGATATCGGTGGCAGATAAGGCTGACATGTCGCAGGGCGTGAGTACGTCAGCAGTGCAAAACTCCGGCGTTAAGTCGACGAAGCCCACCGGCAGCCAGTCGATTTTATCGAAGCTGTCCGACCTGTTTTAAGGAGACACGATGCAGGCCAGTGAAATCCCCCTGTCACCTGATAACCAGCAATTCGCCGTGGCGATAAACGGGGTTAATTACTCGATAAGAACAATATGGCGTGACGCCGCAGGCTGGGTGATGGATCTACTCGACAGCAGCGGCGCAGGCATTGTGACCGGCATTCCTCTGGTTACGGGCGCTAACCTGCTGGCGTCATTTTCTTATCTCGAACTCGGCTTCGGGCTCGTGGTGCTTTGCGATGATCCGACGCAGGACTACCCCATTAAAACCGACTTAGGCATAAGCAGCCATCTCTGGGCCGTAACGGAGTAAATATGTCACAGAACTGGATGCGCCACTTCGAGCTGCAAATTCTGTCAGAAAGTGGTGAAGGCATTAGCCTGAGTGACTTCAAGGTGACGTTCCGCATTGAGTGGACTGATACCCGCTGGCCGCGCGTTGCGATGGTGAAGATTTATAACCTTTCCAAAGACACCTGCAGCCGTATTCTGGGAAAAGAGTTCGCGAAGATTAAGATCATCGCGGGCTATGACGGCATGCCGGCGGCGGTAGACAGTAGCCAGATCGGCGTGGCAACGGAAATAGACCCGTCGAAAGTTGGCCAGACAAATGGTACGAACTTCGGGGAAATTTTCAGCGGTGAAATACGCTTCACCGTCACCGGGCGCGACAATCCTACCGATACCTGGGTTTTGATTCAGGCGATCGACGGGCATCAGGCTTTCATGAACGCCAGCGTGACCACAACGCTCGCGGCCGGCTATACCGTGGCTGATGTTCACGCCGCGGCTATGGACAGCTTCAACCCGTTTGGCGTGACTAAGGGGATCACCGGTGATACTCCTGCTACGGTATTCCCGCGCGGGCGAGTGCTTTACCAGTCAACGCGCGATGTGATGGATAACGTGGCGGCGCAGTGTAGCGCCACCTGGCAGCTCGTTGATGGCCAGGCGCAGATGGTGCCGAACGATAAATACGTACAGGAAGCGATCGTGCTGAACAGCGATACCGGCCTGATCGGAATGCCTCAGCAGACTATGGGCGCGGGCGTTAACGTGCGCTGCCTGATAAACCCGAATATCCGGCTTAAGGGGTTAGTGCAGCTCGACCAGGCATCGATTTACCGGACCAGCCTGTCGTCAGAAGAGGTTAAAGCCCTGCCGGGTAGGGCCAGAGAAGACAATACGAACGGCAACCTGAGCGTTAACGGAACACTGCAACAACCTGCAAGTATTGCGGCTGATGGCGTGTATATCGTATCGGCTATAGATTATACTGGCGATACCAGAGGTCAGCCTTGGTACATGGATCTGATGTGCATAGCGCGCGGGTCTGCTGACCTCCAATCTGCAGGCACATTGAACAGGAGTGCTGGAGTGTGAAAGGAAAAATTCTCTTCGCGTTATCAATATTTCTTATTTCCATCGGTGCTAATGCAGACGATCAGGCAAAGCCATTAATGCAGTGCGGCCCATTCACCCTTTCATCAAGTCATGATGGATTTATGCACATCAACAACGCGCGGCCAGAAACGCAAAAGTTTAGCTTTCTTGGCGCTAAAGATGACTATAACAACCTTAGCTACCAGTGGATGGTTCAAAGGGGAGATGCGCCGGGCTGGTTTGGCATTGATTACATTAAGCGTAATGGCAAGGCCATTCTAAACGTTGAGGCGATTCGCAGTAATATGGATCAACCCCGAGTGTTTGGTACTTTCGATTGCGTTAAGGTGAAGTGAATGAAACTACTTATATCCCTATTGATGCTTTTCCCATTATTAAGCCACGCAGGAACGCTGCAAGACTTCTTCAAATCCAATCCTGAGTTAGATGGCAACCTTGCAATTCATACTGCTATATCTAAAGCTTCCCGCTTTGAGGCGGCTGGATATGCGCGCCGTGAAGGAGGGGATGAAGACGAACTGATGAAAGAAAAAGGTGATCAGTTTGGTGTATTAGGGTTCAGAAGGGTCAAAAACTCATGTCAATATTCTGAAGCGGCTTCTGTTTTAGGTTTGACATTAGATGATTGCAAAATAGTTTTAAGCATGAATCTTTAAATTACTGCTTCCGACTAACCCGCTACGGCGGGTTTTTTAATGCCCGGAGTAAACATGACAGTAACACCCCAGTCGCTGGCTGGCGGCGAGCAGCAGGCAATGAAGGTGCTGTCTGACACCATCTTCTCCATGCTTCGCGTCTCCATGCCAGGCATCATCCAGTCGTTTGATCCGATAGCATGCACCTGCACTGTTCAGCCGGCCATATCAGGTCAGGTGGCAGATGAGGCAGGCGAGTTTAAATCTGCGCCGTTACCGCTGCTCGTCGACGTTCCTGTGGTCTTCCCGCGCGGTGGCGGCTGCACCATCACCTTTCCCGTTAAAAATGGTGACGAGTGTCTGGTGGTGTTTTCGGATCGCTGCATCGACTTCTGGTGGCAGAACGGCGGCGTGCAGGAGCCGGTTGATCCTCGTCAGCATGACCTTTCAGACGCCTTTGCGTTTATCGGCCCGCAGTCGCAGGCTGAAGTGATAGGCAATATCAGCACCGATTCCCTGCAAATACGTACCGATGACGGCGCCAGCTTCATTGAATTGCGGCAGGGCGGAAACGTAACGATTACATCAAGGCAAGTGACGATAAACGGCGACGTTAAAGTGAATGGCGCTATCACTTCCACCGGAGACCAGATTGCAGCGGGCATCAGTCAAACTGGACATGTTCACGGAGGAGTGCAGTCAGGTGGCAGTAATACGGGAGGCCCGCAATGAGGTACAGACGCGAAGATGACGATGGTGATTACACCTTCGGACAGGGCAACGATACCTGGCTGATCAACTCACCGGAAACGGTGGCGCAGGCGGTGAAAACTCGCTTCCTGCTTTGGTACGGGCAGTGGTTCCTCGACACGACAGAGGGCACGCCGTGGATTCAGTCAGTGCTGGGCAAACAGAAGCCGGAAACGTACAACCTCGCCATTCGCCAGCGCATCCTTGAGACGCGAGGCGTTAACTCTATCAGGTCGTTCGATACGACGCTGAACACCTCATCCCGCCGCGTAGTGTTTACCGCGACGATCGACACCATCTACGGAACGACGACAGTCACAAGCGAGGCGTAATGGCTCTCAATTTAGACACGCTGGGGCTCTCCGCTACGGTGACCGCCTCAGGGATAAGTGCGCCTGATTACCAGACAATCCTGAGCACTATCACCGATTATTTTCAGCAGATTTACGGTACCGACGCTTATCTCGAGCCTGACAGTAAAGACGGGCAGATGGTCGCGCTTGTGGCGCTGGCAGTACATGATGCCAACAACACGGCTATTCAGGTTTACAACTCGTTCTCGCCATCATCAGGCATGACCGATGCTTTAACACGCAACGTCAAAATTAATGGCATTGCGCGTAAAGCAGCCACCAACTCCACGGTTGACGTTACGCTGACTGGCACGGCCGGAACGACAATCACCAATGGCTCTGTGAAGGATGCCAATGGCATTATCTGGAACCTGCCGGGCAGCGTGACTATTAACGTCAGCGGATCGGTGACGGTAACGGCTACATGCGCTAATTCTGGCGCTGTTGCAGCTGTTGCCGGCAGCATCACCAAAATCAATACGCCGACGCGTGGGTGGACTGCGGTATCGAATGCCAGCGCGGCGACTGTAGGATCAGCAGCGGAAACTGATGCTCAGCTTCGTGTGCGTCAAAATCAGAGTGTGGCAATTCCGGCCCTGACGCCGTTTGATGCTGTCGACGGTGCGATCGCAAACGTAACAGGCGTAACTCGTCACAAGCTTTATGAAAATGATACCGGAGCTGTGAACGGTGATGGCATACCAGCACACTCAATCGCGGCAATAGTGGACGGTGGGGACGTTACGGATATCGCACAGACTATCCGTGGCAAAAAAGGCCAGGGTGTTGCCACTTTCGGCTCGACGACCGTCACAGTGCCGGATAAATACGATAATCCTCACGCAATCAGCTTTTCACGATCAACAGATGTTCCGATTTATGTCGCCATAACTCTGAAGGTCTTCACCGGTTACACCACTCAGATCGGCGAGCAGATTAAACAGGCGATTGCCGATTACATCAACAGCCTGACAATTGGCGATGACGTCCTGTTAAGCCGCATCTATTCACCGGCTAACCTCGGCGTAGTGAGCGGTGGAAATGCGAAATACTACGACATCAACGCCCTGACAATCGGCAAGTCGGCAGGCTCACAGGCGGCGGCGAATATCGTCATAGCCTTCAACGAATCGGCTTCCTGCAGTACAGCAAATATCGCTCTCACGGTGACGTCATGAGCAAATATACCGACCTGATTACCAACTACCACAGAGGAAAACCTCTGTTTGTCGATCACGTCGACCTGTCAACGCGTCCGCTTACTGATACTTCCACAGCCCTGCAGAATCTGCTCACTGCCTTCGATATCGACAGTGCGGTGGGTGTGCAGCTGGATGTGCTGGGAGAGTGGATTGGGCGAACGCGAATAGTCAGCCAGTCAATCAGTGGCGTCTACTTTTCGTTTGATACCGATGGGGTTGGCTGGGATCAGGGTGTATGGCAAGGGCCGTATGACCCGGATGCTGGCTTCACCAGCCTGAGTGATGACACCTATCGCATCGTCCTGAAGGCGAAGATAGCCATCAACAGCTGGGACGGGCAAAACGATTCGTTGCCGGAAATCCTGGAAACGGCTCTCAATGGCTCCGGTTTAAGGATGCAGATTGTTGATAATCAGGACATGACAATTTCTGTATGGGTGTTCCCTGAAGTCGACATCAGCCAGGTGTCGCTGGAACTCATCGCAGCCATTCGGCAGGGATATCTAACCGTAAAAGCTGCCGGCGTCTGGGCTGGCGATATTCAAACCCCTTCAATTGAAACCCCATCCGTTGGAAACCGCTTTTTTGGTTTCGACACGGATAACGCATATATCGCCGGATTTGATGATGGCGCTTGGGAGAAAATACTTTAATGGCCGCTAATAACTTTAAACCTTTCGCTACGGGTGCCGGTGCAAACGTGTTGTCACAGGCTGACTGGGAATCCTTAACTGCGCTGGCTACAGGCTTTACATCAGGGAAAGCTTCATCCGCCCAGGTGAATAAAGCTCTGCGCCAGGCGACTACCATCGCTGCAATCGTTGCTCAGTTTATTTCAGACCAGAACGCTGCTGATGTGCTTGATAATGGCGATATGAACGCACTCCAGGCCCAACTGAAAAGTGCGCTTACGGCATATACACCCGGCAGATTTCTAGGGGTGAAAACTTTTACATCTAGTGGTACGTATACCCCGACTGCAGGAGCAAAGAAAATAAGAGTTCGAGCCTGGGGCGGCGGCGGCGGAGGCGGCGGTGTTAGCGCGGCAGCAACTGCAGGCGCAGCCGGCGGATCAAGTGGAGCTTACGTTGAGGGCATATTCAGTGTAACCGGTCCTTTGGCTGTCTCGATTGGTGCTGGTGGCGCTGCCGGTACTTCTACCGGCGGCAATGGAGGTGCAGCAGGCTCTACTAGTTTAGGAAGCCTGTTTTCTGCTACTGGAGGGTTTGGTGGCGGCGGGACAACGAATAATCAGGCGGGGGCAACAACTTCATCCGCGGGTACAGCAACGGGCGGAAATGTCCTTAACCTCAATGGATCAAGTGGCAGGGCTCCCAACAACTCGCTCGGCGGATCGGGAGGGAGTGCATTCTCTACTCAAGGCGGCGAGGGTCATTACTCATCTGGTTCAGGAGCGGGTGGTTTTCCTGGTAGCGCTGGCGGTGGGGCAAACGGCGTAGCAGTCGCAGTAACAGGCGGTGCTGGTGCAAGCGGATATTTGATCATTGAGGAGTATGCATGAATAGCAATTATGCAGTAATTTCAGAGGCAACTGTCGTTAACATTATTGTATGGGATGGTGAGGCAGAACTGATTCTGCCTGAAGGAACGACCACGCAAATCATCGAAGATGGGGTGTTTGTAGATATTGGCTATGCTTACTCCAAGAAAAAGGGTTTTTATCCAAAAAATTAAGCCAGTGGCTTATTTTTTTTCATCAGACTCTTCTCAATAAACCTGTATGTGATCTCTGTAAATATCAGCATCGATAGTAACTGTGCAATTACCATGGTTGCAGGGCTGCTTACGTGGCCCTGCAATAACTGCAACGTTAGAAGCCAAGAGGGTATGTGACAACAAAAAAGAGAGTAACTCCTGTTGCCAATTAATCTCATCAAGCTATAAACAGGTGATGGTACCCAGCCAAACAACCCTCCGCCGTACAAAGCGAATGAGATTAGCACGCAACTAATTATTGAAGACAATACTGTTATATTGAATTTGTCAGAGGGAATATTAAATGATGCCGCAAGCAGCAATAGCAGGATAACTGACAAAAAAGGCTTCAATGAAGACTTGCGAGAGATAAGTCTTAATCCATCCCTGAGCCATTCTTTTTCAACGATCATATAATAAAGAATGATGCCATAAAGCATCGAATCATACCTGAACATCCATGAATAAGAGCCGCCTGGGCGATAAAATAGCATGATAAAACAGATGATGAATGCGCTAGTGTAATACACCTTCCGCCCGAAAAAAGTGTATAAGAGAGCAAAAATTGCAAAGACCTGTACTTCAAGCCCTAACGCCCAAAGATATCCGAAAACGCTGGTCAGTCTGATTTCTTCAAAATTTCTAACATAGAATACGGAAGACAGGAATTTTATGGCCATGTCATGGACGCTTAGCCAGTATGTGTCAGGCATCACAAGTGACATGAAAAGAGGGATGACTGACCAAAGGTAAGCAGCAGGTGATAGTCTTTTAAATTTCTTGCCCATGAAGGAAAAGTAGGTGTTTTGTTTTGGCCCATCCTTTAATTTACGCAGTGATAGTGAAAGGAAAAAGCCAGCCATAACAAAAAACAAATCAACACCAGAACCAGTGTTGAATACTTTCTTAATGGAAAAATAGAAGTGGGAGTAATCTTGCGGAATAATAATAATTGAATGAACCAACATAACGAATATTATTGCGATGCAGCGAAGGACTTGAATATCGTCGTTCTTATTCTTGAATGATTCCATCTCAATCGATTTCCTGAGAGCTGAAGTTTAGCTTTTTCTTTCATTGATAGTATCAGCAGTGATATCCATAAATCAAAAAAAGCCCCGGCGACGGGGCAGTGGCGTTCCGCGCCGATCTGAGCAGGCTACGGGGTGGGAATAGTAAACGTAGCCGATGCGGGAAGGTGATACTGAAGAGGTGAAACATTCAGTTTCAATTAGACACAAACAGAAAAGCCTCTGGCGTTAACCAAAGGCTTTTTCTTTGCATCTGAGATGCGCGTGCATTTCACGTGCACTTTTTTGTACTGCTTTTGTAGTTCTGTTGTCTTTATGTAGTCCTTGGATTCAGTCTACACGCGGCTTTGTCCGCTCAACGTCCTACTAATTATGGCGGTGAGAGGGGGATTCGAACCCCCGATACGTTGCCGTATACACACTTTCCAGGCGTGCTCCTTCAGCCACTCGGACACCTCACCACATTTTTCCGCTGACCTTGCTGGGTCAACGGGGCGCTACTATAGGGAGTCGGCCCAAAAGGGTCAAGCACTATTTTTCTCTTTTTTTCTATCCGCTTAAGCTCTGTTCGAATCGATTTATCCCTGCGCATTCCGGCCAGATTGTCATCAAAAAGAAATCCCGCAGCCACAAAAATGTCACCCAAGCATCACAGACTTAACGCCTGAAACCTCTGGTAAATTTTGCTTATAAGGGAACACAAGATGAAACAGATGCGCCTTTTCACCTTTTCGCTGCTCGCTTCGCTGGTCAGCCTCTCCGCGCATGCCGAAACCGCCAGCGCGCCGGCGGATGCAGCCTATATCCGCGCCGCGACCGGCGATATCACCCAGCACGGCGGCGCGCGCCGCCTGACTGGCGATCAGACCGAGGCGCTGAAAGCGTCGCTGCGCAATACCACGGCGAAAAACGTCATTCTGCTGATTGGCGACGGCATGGGCGACTCGGAAATTACCGCGGCGCGCAACCTGGCGGAGGGCGCAGGCGGCTTCTTTAAAGGCATTGATGCGCTGCCGCTTACCGGCCAGTACACCCATTACTCGCTGGACAAGAAAACCCATAAGCCGGATTACGTGACCGATTCCGCCGCATCCGCCACCGCGTGGGCCACCGGCACCAAAAGCTATAACGGCGCTATCGGCGTCGACGTCAACGGCAAGGATCAGCAAACCCTGCTGGAGATCGCCAAAGCGGCAGGCAAAGCGACCGGCAACGTCTCTACCGCAGAGCTGCAGGACGCTACGCCCGCCGCGCTGATGGCGCACGTCACCAGCCGCAAATGCTACGGCCCCGAGAAAACCAGCGAGCTGTGCGCCAGCAACGCGCTGGAGCAGGGCGGTAAAGGCTCGATCAGCGAGCAGATACTGAAAACCCGCGCCGACGTAGTACTGGGCGGCGGCGCGAAATCCTTTAACGAGATGGCGAAAGCGGGCGACTATCAGGGCAAAACCCTGCGCGAACAGGCGCAGGCGCTGGGATACCAGCTGGTGAGCGACTGGCAGGGACTCAACGCCGTTACCGCAGCCGACAAGGACAAACCGCTGCTCGGCCTGTTTGCCGACGGCAATATGCCGGTGCGCTGGAAAGGGCCGAAGGCGAGCCACTATGGCAACATCGATCAAGCGCCGGTGACCTGCGAAGTAAATAAAGAGCGCCCGGCCGCGACTCCGACGCTGGCGCAGATGACCGCCAAAGCGATCGATCTGCTGAAAACCAATCCGAACGGCTTCTTCCTGCAGATCGAAGGCGCGTCGATCGATAAAGAGGATCATGCGGCGAACCCGTGCGGCCAGATCGGCGAAACCATGGATCTTGACGAAGCGGTGCAGCAGGCGCTCGCTTTTGCGCGCGCGGAGGGCAATACGCTGGTGGTGGTGACGGCGGACCATGCGCACAGCAGCCAGATCATTGCTAACGGGACGAAGGCGCCCGGCCTGACGCAGGCGCTGAACACTAAGGACGGCGCGGTGATGACCATCAGCTACGGCAACTCCGATACCGATTCGCAGGGTCACACCGGCACTCAGCTGCGCGTCGCGGCCTATGGTCCCTGGGCGGCTAACGTGGTGGGACTGACCGATCAGACCGATCTCTTCTTTACGCTGCGCAGTGCGATGGGACTGAAGTAACGCGGACGCTTTGCTCTCCGGGTCCTGCCACCCACGCTATAAGCGCTTCAGCAGTCTGACGTCTCCCGCTGCCGGGAGACGTTATCACTCGCTAAATGCGGTTTTCTCGCAGCTGCGCCATAAAGCTCTGCACCCACTCCATGCGCAGCTTGCGCTCGGCCAGATCGCGCGTAAAGCGCAGTCGGGTCGGCCCATCCAGCTTCCACTGCTGCGGATCTTTCTGCAGCAGGCTAATCAACCAGCCAGGGTCGACGCTGTTCTGCGGCGCAAAATCGAAGAAGCCGCCTTTATCGCTGACCTCGATCTTGCGAATGCCGAGACTGCGCGCCACCAGCCGCAGCGTGGCGATATCCAGCAGGTTGCGCGCCGCGTCCGGCAGCACGCCGAAGCGGTCGATCATCTCCACCTTCAGCTCCTGCAGCTCCTCTTCGCTGTCGGCGCTGGCGATGCGCTTGTAGAGCGACAGGCGGGTATTGACGTCGGGGATAAACTCCTCCGGCAGCAGAGCGGGCATGCGCAGCTCGATTTCGGTCTGATTGCTGGTGAGATCCTCCAGCGACGGCTCGCGCCCCGCCTTCAGCGCCTCAACCGCGTTCTCCAGCAGCTCCATATAGAGCGAGAAGCCCAGCGTTTCCATCTGGCCGCTCTGCTCTTCGCCCAGCAGCTCGCCCGCGCCGCGGATCTCCAGGTCGTGCGTCGCCAGCGCAAAGCCCGCGCCCAGATCCTCCAGCGAGGCGATCGCCTCAAGACGCTTCTGCGCGTCGCCGGTCATCGCCTTGGGATGCGGCGTCAGCAGCCAGGCGTAAGCCTGATGGTGCGAACGTCCGACGCGGCCGCGCAGCTGATGCAGCTGCGCCAGGCCGAAGTGATCGGCGCGCTCGATGATAATGGTGTTAGCGGTCGGAATATCGATGCCGGTCTCAATGATGGTGGTGCAGACCAGCACGTTGAAACGCTGATGATGGAAGTCGTTCATCACCCGCTCAAGGTCGCGCTCGCGCATCTGGCCGTGGCCGATGGCGATACGCGCCTCCGGCACCAGCTCCGTTAGCCGCTGCGCCGCCTTTTCAATATTCTCAACGTCGTTGTAGAGGTAGTAAACCTGACCGCCGCGCAGCACTTCGCGCAGGATCGCCTCGCGCACCACCAGCGCGTCGTATTCGCGTACGAACGTCTTCACCGCCAGGCGGCGCGCCGGCGGCGTGGCGATAATCGACAGGTCGCGCATGCCGCTCATCGCCATATTCAGGGTGCGCGGGATCGGCGTCGCGGTGAGCGTCAGAATATCGACGTCGGCGCGCATCGCCTTGATACGCTCTTTGTGGCGCACGCCGAAGCGGTGCTCTTCATCGACAATCAGCAGCCCTAAGTCGTGCCACTTCAGGTCGCTCATCAGCAGCTTGTGGGTGCCGATCAGGATATCGATCTTGCCCTCGCTCGCCGCCTGCAGTACCTGCGTCTGCTCTTTGGCGCTGCGGAAGCGCGACAACATCTCGATGCGCACCGGCCAGTTGGCGAAGCGGTCGCGGAAGTTGTCGTAGTGCTGCTGCGCCAGCAGCGTGGTCGGCACCAGCACCGCCACCTGTTTATGGTTCTCTACCGCGAGGAAAGCGGCGCGCATTGCCACTTCGGTTTTGCCGAAGCCCACGTCGCCGCACACCAGACGATCCATCGCCAGCGGCTGGCACATGTCGCTCAGCACCGCGTTGATCGCCTGCGCCTGATCCGGCGTGGTTTCAAACGGGAAGCTCTCGCAAAAGAGCTGATACTGCTCGCGATCGTGCTTAAAGGCGTAGCCCGCTTTCGCCGCGCGCTGGGCGTAGATATCCAGCAGCTCGGCGGCGACGTCGCGCACTTTCTCCGCCGCTTTCTGCCGCGCGCGCGTCCAGGCGTCGCTGCCCAGCTTGTGCAGCGGCGCGTTTTCATCCGCGCCGCCTGCGTAGCGGCTAATCAGATGCAGCGACGACACCGGCACATAGAGTTTGGCGTCGTTGGCGTAGGAGAGCATCAGATACTCCGCCATGATGCCGCCCGCTTCCAGCGTGGTCAGGCCGATATAGCGCCCGACGCCGTGCTCCAGATGCACCACCGGCTGGCCGGGCGTCAGCTCGGCCAGGTTGCGGATCAGAATATCGGGGTTGATGGTGCGGCGCGTATCCTGACGGCGACGGCTAACGCGTTCGCCCAGCAGATCGCTTTCGCAGATCAGGGCGCGGTCGCGCTGCGTATCGACAAAGCCGCGTTCGCTGGCGCCGATCATCAGGGTATAGCGCTCGCTGTTCGCCTCATCGAAGCGCCGCACCGTCTGCGGACGCAGCTTAATGCGCGCCAGCAGCTCCTGCAGGCTTTCGCGGCGGCCTTCGCTCTCAACCGAGAAGGTGACCTGGCCGCTGAAGCCGTCGAGGAACTGGCGCAGCGGATCGAGCGGCGCTTTGGCCTGCGCCTGCACGGCGATATCGGGCAGCGGCTGGTAGCCGAGATTGGTGTTGCCCGCTTTCTCCGGCAACGCCTCGGTGGTCATCTGCATGCGCGGCCAGCGATTCAGCTCGCCCAGCAGCGCATCCGGCCGCAGCCAGAGCGTGGTCGGCGTCAGCAGCGGGCGCATCGGGTCGACGCGGCGGTTTTCATAGCGCGCCTCTACGTCCTGCCAGAAGCGCTCCGCGCTGCCGTTAAGATCGCCGCAGTTCACAACCAGCGTATTGTCGGGCAGATAGCTGAACAGCGTCGGCAGCTCCTGCTCGAAGAAGAGCGGCTGCCAGTATTCGATGCCGGCGGGCAGGGTGCCTTTACTCACCTGCTGATAGATATGCTCCGGCTCGCGGCGCACGTCGAACAGCTCGCGCCAGCGGGTGCGGAACAGCTCGATCGCCGCTTTGTCGGTGGGGAACTCATGGGCCGGCAGCAGATTAATCGCCGGTACCGCTTCCAGCGTGCGCTGGCTGTCGACGTCGAACAGCCGCAGGCTGTCGATCTCGTCGTCGAAAAAGTCGATGCGGTAGGGCTGCTCGCTGCCCATCGGAAAGAGATCGAGCAGCGCGCCGCGCGTAGCGTATTCGCCATGCTCCATTACCTGATCGACGTGACGATAGCCCGCCTGTTCCAGCTGATCGCGCAGGCGATCGCGCGACAGCTTCTGTCCCTGCTTCATCACCAGCGCGTGGCCGTGCAAAAAAGGATGCGGACAGACGCGCTGCATCAGCGTGTTCACCGGCATAATCAGCATGCCGCGCGTCATGGTCGGCAGCTGGTAAAGCGTCGACAGACGCGCCGAAATAATGTCCTGATGCGGCGAGAAGCTGTCGTAGGGCAGCGTTTCCCAGTCGGCGAGATGGCTGACGGGCAGATCGGTGAACTGGCGGATTTCATCCAGCAGGCGCAGCGCGGTTTGCATATCGGGGGTGATCATCAGCACCGGACCGGCGTGGCGCTCGGTAATGCTGGCGCACTCCACCGCGTGCGCGGCGCCGATCAGCTGACCGAGCTGGCGACGATCGCCGGATTTTACGGGCAGGGCATAGCAGGTCTGTTCGGACATGGGATCTTGTGGTTCTCTCCATTTTTTCCAGGGCGTCATGATTCCACATTACGCCCTGGCGATCACCTGCTGCGACGGTTTTTCCTTTGCGCGGTGGCCGAGTTATTTAGCGGATGGCTGAGTGTAGTGCATGCGCGGACGATCGACGTTCGCCCAGCTCAACTCCATTTCCAGATGGTAGCTGTGGTTGCCGTCGTCCCACTTGACGTAGTAGCCGGTGGGCGCGTCTCCCTGTTCAAAAACGTTAACAATCTCGCCTTTTATCTCTCCCGATTTGTGTTTCACAATGCTGCCTTTGGGATATTTGAACATGGTGTTTCCTCCAGCGCCTCAGGAGCACGTTGCTGACTCCACCTTATAGTGTAGCCTAACCAGACGGCAGGCGATTAAACGTACAGACGGGAGCGCCGGGATTTCTTTTTGGCAAAAATCGGCCACACTTTGCCGCGTACTCAGAGGGTTAGAGGTTTCATAAACCGAACGCCTCCTTTATCATCACTGGTCTACTTTCAGGCAACTGCCAAGACGGAATACATGTATCAACCTGTCGCGCTATTTATCGGCCTGCGCTATATGCGCGGGCGAGCATCGGATCGCTTTGGTCGCTTCGTTTCCTGGCTCTCCACTATCGGCATCACGCTCGGCGTGCTGGCCCTGGTCACCGTGCTGTCGGTGATGAACGGCTTTGAACGCGAGCTGGAGGGCAATATTCTCGGCCTGATGCCGCAGGCGCTGGTCACCAGCGAGAAGGGCAGCATCAACCCGCAGCAGCAGCCCGCTGAGAGCCTTAAGCTGGCGGGCGTCAGCCGCATGGCGCCGCTCACCACCGCCGACGTGGTATTGCAGAGCGCGCATAACGTGTCGGTCGGCGTGATGCTCGGCATTCAGCCCGACGAAAAAGATCCGCTCACGCCTTATCTGGTCAATACGCCGCAAAGCGTGCTGCAGTCGGGCCAGTACAACGTCATCCTCGGCGAACAGCTGGCGACGCAGCTCGGCGTCAAGCGCGGCGACGAGCTGCGTCTGATGGTGCCGTCGGTCAGCCAGTTTACCCCGATGGGCCGCGTGCCGAGCCAGCGTCTCTTCACCGTGGCGGGCACTTACGCCGCCAACAGCGAAGTGGACGGCTACCAGATTCTGGTCAACCAGCAGGACGCCTCGCGCCTGATGCGCTATCCGGCGGGCAACGTCACCGGCTGGCGTCTGTGGCTGGATAAACCGCTGGCGGTAGATGCGCTGAGCCAGCAGGCGCTGCCCGCCGGACTGGTGTGGAAAGACTGGCGCGAGCGCAAAGGCGACCTTTTCCAGGCGGTACGTATGGAGAAGAATATGATGGGGCTGCTGCTGAGCCTGATCGTCGCCGTCGCCGCCTTTAATATCATTACCTCGCTCGGCCTGCTGATCATGGAGAAGCAGGGCGAGGTGGCGATCCTGCAAACCCAGGGGCTGACGCGCCGGCAGATTATCGCGGTCTTTATGGTGCAGGGCGCCAGCGCCGGGATTATCGGCGCGCTGCTCGGCACCCTGCTGGGCGTGCTGCTGGCCAGCCAGCTCAATAATCTGATGCCGGTTATCGGCCTGTTTTTAGATGGCGCGGCGCTGCCGATCGACATCAATTTCTGGCAGGTGGTGACCATCGCCGTCACGGCGATGGCCGTCGCGCTGCTGTCGACGCTCTATCCCTCCTGGCGCGCCGCCGCCGTTCAACCCGCTGAGGCTTTACGTTATGAGTAACACCCCTTTGTTGCAGTGCCGCGAGCTGTGCAAACGCTATCAGGAAGGCAGCGTGCAGACTGACGTGCTGCGCAACGTCACCTTTAGCCTGCAGCCCGGCGAGCTGGTGGCGATTGTCGGCAGCTCCGGCTCCGGCAAAAGTACGCTGCTGCATCTGCTGGGCGGCCTGGACGCGCCGACTTCCGGCGACGTGGTGTTTGACGGTCAGTCGCTGAACGCCATGTCCTCCTCTGCTAAAGCGTCGCTGCGCAACCGAGAGCTGGGCTTTATCTACCAGTTCCATCATCTGCTGCCCGACTTCAACGCGCTGGAAAATGTGGCGATGCCGCTGCTGATCGGCAAAGTCGGCAAGGCGGAGGCGCAGCAGCGCGCCCGCGAAATGCTGGCGGCGGTGGGGCTGGAGAAGCGCGCGCATCATCGTCCGTCAGAGCTATCGGGGGGCGAGCGTCAGCGCGTCTCTATCGCTCGCGCGCTGGTGAACCGCCCGCGCCTGGTGATGGCGGATGAGCCCACCGGCAACCTCGACGCGCGCAACGCCGACGCCATTTTTGAGCTGCTGGGCGAGCTGAATGTCCGTCAGGGCACCGCCTTTCTGGTGGTGACGCACGATCTGCATCTGGCGAAGCGCCTGTCGCGTCAGATGGAGATGCGCGATGGTCAGTTAAGCGAGCAGGTGACCTTAGCAGGAGCGCTGTGATGGGTTCGTCGTTATCCCTGTTGTTAGGGCTGCGCTTCAGCCGCGGCCGCCGCGGCGGCGGCATGGTGTCGCTGATTTCGATTATTTCGACTCTCGGCATCGCGCTGGGCGTGGCGGTGCTGATCATCGGCCTGAGCGCCATGAACGGCTTCGAGCGCGAGCTGAACAACCGCATTCTGGCGGTGGTGCCGCACGGCGAGATCGAAGCGGTGAATCAGCCGTTCCGCAACTGGCAGTCGCTGATTGCGCCCGTAGAGCAGGTGCCCGGCATCGCCGCCGCTGCGCCCTACGTGAACTTCACCGGGCTGATCGAGAGCGGCGCAAAGCTGCAGGCGCTGCAGGTGAAAGGCGTCGATCCGGCGCAGGAGCCGCGCCTGAGCGCGCTGCCGCAGTTCGTTGAAGGCGACGGCTGGAAAACCTTCGCCGCCGGCAAGCAGCAGATTATTTTAGGCGGCGGCATCGCCCGCACGCTGAACGTCAGGCAGGGTAGCTGGATTACTATCCTGATCCCCAACAACGACGGCGGCACGAAGCTGCTGCAGCCGAAACGCATTCGCCTGCAGGTGAGCGGCATTCTGCAGTTGAGCGGCATGCTGGACCACAGTCTGGCGCTGGTACCGCTGGCGGACGCGCAAAACTATCTCGATATGGGTGACAGTGTCACGGGTATCGCCCTGAAGATGCAGGATCCCTTTCAGGCGGTGAAGCTGGTGCGCGACGCGGGCGAGGCGACCCACGGCTACGTCTATATTCGCAGCTGGATTGGCACCTTCGGCTATATGTACCGCGATATTCAGATGATCCGCGCCATCATGTATCTGGCGATGGTGCTGGTGATTGGCGTAGCCTGTTTTAATATCGTTTCGACGCTGGTCATGGCGGTGAAGGACAAGAGCAGCGACATTGCGGTGCTGCGCACGCTAGGCGCGAAAGATGGGCTGATCCGCGCCATTTTTATCTGGTACGGCCTGCTGGCCGGGCTGCTCGGCAGCGTCAGCGGCGTGATCATCGGCGTGCTGGTGGCGCTCAATCTCACCCCCCTGGTGCGCGGACTGGAATCGCTGACCGGCCATCATTTGCTCGCGGGCGATATCTACTTTATCGATTTTCTGCCCTCGGAGCTGCACTGGCTCGACGTCGGCTCCGTGCTGCTGACGGCCATTGTGCTGAGCCTGCTGGCGAGCTGGTATCCGGCGCGGCGCGCCAGCCGCATCGATCCGGCACGCGTGCTGAGCGGGCAATAACCCGGCGAAAACGGCGGCATCGCGCTGTCATACGCGGCCGCTACACTTGAGAGTTCTGGCGGCGACCCGACGTCGCCCATAAGGAGTTTTTATGCGCACACCGCGTCGACGCTTGCGCCTCGCCCGCTATAAGAAGACCCGCCGCAAGGTGCACCAGCGTTTTCGCCAGCGCATTTTCGAGCGCGATCGCCAGGCGGAGCTGGCGTCCCATCCGCAGCCGTTCGTGGTCGTTTTGACCGGCGCGGGCATTTCGGCCGAGTCGGGCATCCAGACGTTTCGCGCCGCCGACGGCCTGTGGGAAGAGCATCGCGTAGAGGATGTGGCAACGCCGGAGGGCTATCGCCGCGATCCCGAGCTGGTGCAGCGTTTTTATAACGCGCGCCGTCGCGCGCTGCAGTCCAGCGAGATCCAGCCTAACGCTGCGCACAAGGCGCTGGCCGAGCTGGAGCAGGTGCTGGGCGATAACTTTTTGCTGGTGACGCAGAATATCGACAACCTGCACGAGCGCGCGGGCAACAGTCGCGTGCTGCATATGCACGGCGAGCTGCTGAAGGCGCGCTGCACCGACAGCGGACAGGTGATTGAGTGGAGCGGCGATCTTACCACCGACGATCGCTGCACCTGCTGTCAGTTTCCTGCGCCGCTGCGCCCGCACGTGGTGTGGTTTGGCGAGATGCCCATCGGCATGGAGGAGATTTACCATGCGCTGGAGCAGGCGGATCTCTTTATCGCTATCGGCACCTCCGGGCATGTTTATCCGGCGGCGGGATTCGTACATGAAGCCAAACTGCAGGGCGCGCATACTGTGGAGCTGAATCTGGAGCCGAGCCAGGTAGGCAATGAGTTCGCCGAACGTCACTACGGGCTGGCGAGCCAGGAAGTGCCGCAGTTTGTGGATGGGTTTTTGCGGAGTTTGTATAAGTAAGTGCAGTGAAAAGCTGCTGTGGGACAGGTGCTCACCGCGGGTGACTGGGCCCGATCGCAAAGACGCAAAAGCGGCATCCCTGCCGGCTCGGCCCGCGACATCCTTGTCGCGGGACGCTTTGCTCTTCGGTCCCAGTCACCCGCTGTTAAACTCTGGCGTGGCTGTCAGGCGACAATCCCTGCTCCCTGCCTTTTTGTTATCGACCCGCCTTTAGCTTCTGGAACAGCGTCTCATACTGCACGCTGGCGTCGCCGACATCATTCTGCCATTCGCCATTCTTAATCACCTCGGCGGAAGGGTAGAGCGAGGGATCGCTCGCCACCGCCTTCGGCAGCAGCGCCTTCGCGGCCAGATTCGGCGTCGGATAGCCGATAGTTTCCGCCACTTTCGCCGCCACGTCCGGGCGCAGCAGGAAGTTAATCAGCTTCAGCGCGCCCGCCTTGTTTTTCGCGTTGGCCGGGATCGCCAGGTTATCCATCCAGAAAATCCCGCCCTCTTTCGGCCAGACCACCTCCAGCGGCGTGCCCGCCTGGCGCGCCACATAGGCGGAGCCGTTCCAGATCATGCCGAGATTCACTTCCCCTTCCATATAGGGGTTGCCGGGATTGTCGGAGTTAAAGGCGAGCACGTTCGGCATCAGCTTCTTCAGCTCTTCATAGGCGGCATCGATCTCTTTCGGATCGCGGGTATTGCCGGAGAGACCCAGCTTGCGCAGCGCCATCTGGAATACCTCGCGGGCGTCGTCGGTCAGCAGCAGGCTCTGCTTATACTCCGGCTTCCACAGATCGGCCCAGCTCTGCACCGACTTCGCCTCCACCACGTCGGTATTGACGCCGATCGCCGTCGCGCCCCAGATATAGGGTATCGAGTAGTCATTATTGGGATCGAACGGCTTGTTCAGCAGATTGGGATCGAGGTTTTTAAAATTGCTGAGCTGCGCCTTGTCGATCTTCTGCAGCATGCCTTCATTGCGCATCTTCGCCACGAAGTAGGTCGAGGGCACCACCAGATCGTAGGCGCCGTCTTTCCAGGTCTTCAGCTTGGCGTACATGCTCTCGTTGGACTCGTAGGTCGAGTAAATCACCTTGATGCCGGTCTCTTTGGTGAACTGCTCCAGCAGCCCCGGCGGCACATATTCGGTCCAGTTATAGAAGTAGAGTGTGTTGGCGTCGTCAGCCTGCGCGCCCTGCATGCCCAGCGCCAGCGCCCCAGCCGCCAGCCAGTGAGACCATCTCTTCATCATCAATCCTCTATTTGGTTTTATCACGGAGCAACAGCTGGCTGATGCCGACCAGCAGCAGCGACAGCAGCAGCAAAATCGTCGCCAGCGCGTTCACCTCTGGCGAGACGCCAACCTTCACCATCGAATAGATCTTCAGCGGCAGGATCTCAAAGGTGGGCCCGGTCACGAACGAGGAGACCACTACATCGTCCATCGACAGGGTAAAACTCAGCAGCCAGCCCGCCGCCACCGCCGGCATCGCCAGCGGCAGAATAATTTTGCGCAGAATGGTGGTTTCGCTGGCGCCCAGATCCTTCGCCGCCTCCAGCATGCGCACGTCAAAACCCTTCAGCCGCGAGTAGACGGTAATTACCACAAAAGGGAGACAGAAGGTGATGTGCGAAAAGAGCAGCGACCAGAAGCCGAGCGAAATGCCGAGCAGCATAAACAGCACCAGCAGGGAGATCGCCATCACGATATCGGGCGACATCATCACCACGAACAGCATGCCGCTGACGAAGGGCTTGCCGCGAAAGCGGTAGCGGTAGAGCGCCACGGCGGTGAGCGAGCCGATCAGCGTCGCGCAGCTGGCGGAGAGCACGCCCATCATCAGCGAATGCTGCGCCGCCTGAATCAGGCTGTCGTTATTCACCAGCAGGCTGTACCACTGAGTGCTGAAGCCCTGCCAGTTGATGCCGAAGCGCGAGGCGTTGAACGAGTTAACGATCAGAATGGCTATAGGGATATAAAACCAGGCGTAAATCGCGGCCATAAAGCCGCCGCGTAGCAGGCGCGCGATCATTCCAGCTCCACCTTTTTATTCAGCAGGCGCGCGGCGCGCCAGTAAAACAGCAGCATCAGCCCCATCAGCAGCGTCATCACGATGCTGGTCGCCGCGCCGAACGGCCAGTCGCGGATGTTGAGGAACTGGCTCTTGATGACGTTGCCGATCAGCAGATTTTTCGCGCCGCCCATCAGGTCCGCCACGTAGAACAGCCCCATCGCCGGGATCAGCACCAGCAAACAGCCTGCGACGATGCCCGGCATGGTCAGCGGCAGAATAATGCGGAAAAAGGTCTGCGTTTTGCTGGCGCCAAGGTCGCGCGCCGCTTCAAGGCAGGCGCGATCCAGCTTTTCCAGGCTGGAGTAGAGCGGCAGCACCATAAAGGGCAGCAGAATATAGATCAGTCCGAGGACCACCGCCTGCGGCGTATACATGATGCGAAACGGCGTCTCGATAACGCCGAGCCACAGCAAAAAGTCGTTCAGCCAGCCGCGCGTGCTGAGAAAGATTTTCAGCCCGTAAATGCGGATCAGGGAATTGGTCCAGAAGGGCACGATTAGCAGAAACAGCATCAGCGGCCGCAGGCGCGCCGGCAGCTTCGTCAGGCACCAGGCGAAGGGATAACCCAGCAGCAGGCAGCAGAGCGTGGCGATAACCGCCATATTGAGCGAGTGCAGCAGCACTTCGCCATAAAGCGGATCGAGCAGCCGCGTATAGTTGCTGAGGGTGAACGCCATGCGAACGAAGTGGGCGTCGTCGCGCGTCAGAAAGCTGGTGACGAAGATCATCAGGTTCGGCAGCAGCACGAAGAGCGCCAGCCAGCCGACGATCAGCGCCGTGACGCTTTTCTGGAAACGGTTACGCATCAGCTTCATAGGGCAGCACCACCTCCCAGCTGGGAACCCAGTTCACCGCCATCTTTTGATTAAGGGAGTGATCGAAGTCGGGATCGTCCTCGTTAAAGAATTCGCTGACCGTCACCAGCTTGCCGTTTTCCAGCTCGACAGTTGATTCCAGCGTCATGCCTTTGTAGTTGCGCTCGCGTACGTAGCCGATCAGGCCTTCCACCGCCTGGTCGCTGTGCACCTCGTCGACGCGCAGATCTTCCGGACGCAGCAGCACATGCAGGCGATCGCCGACGCTGACCGGGAAGGCACAGTGAATATCGCATTCGCGGCCCTCTACGCGGGCGCGCACGCGCGGCGCGGCGCTGGCGTCGAGGACGTCGGCGTCAAATACGTTTATCTCGCCGATAAAGCGCGCCACGAAGAGGTTCTTCGGCTCTTCGTAAATTTCGCGCGGCGTGCCGTCCTGCTCGATCTTGCCGTCGCGCATTACCACGATGCGGTCCGACATGGTAAGCGCCTCTTCCTGGTCGTGGGTCACGAACACAAAGGTGATGCCGAGCTTGCGCTGCAGCGCCTTCAGCTCGTTCTGCATCTGCTTGCGCAGCTTGTAGTCGAGCGCCGAAAGCGATTCATCGAGCAGCAGCACTTTGGGGCGGTTCACCACCGCGCGCGCGATGGCGACGCGCTGCTGCTGACCGCCGGAAAGCTGATGCGGGCGGCGATCGGCGAAGCTCTCCAGCTGCACCATCGCCAGCGCCTCGCTGACGCGCGCGGCGATCTCCGCATTCGGGGTTTTCTGCATGCGCAGGCCGAAGGCGACGTTTTCAAAGACCGACATGTGCGGGAAGAGCGCGTAGCTCTGAAAGACGGTGTTGACGTGGCGATGCTCGGCGGGCGTATCGGTGATATCGCTGTCATCCAGCATCACGCGGCCGCTGTCGACCTCTTCCAGCCCGGCAATCAGCCGCAGTATGGTGGTTTTGCCGCAGCCCGACGGACCGAGCAGGGTAATAAATTCGCCGTGGTCGATGGTCAGGTTGAAGTCGCTGATAATCGACTTGCCGTCGAAAGCTTTACTGATGCCAGAAAGCGTAACCAGCGCCTGCTGCGCGCGTGTTTGCGTCATTTTAGTCACTCAGTCGGTAATAGGGTCGAACAGATTACAGCATAGCCGTTTACGTCGGCCAGCCAGCGAGAGGGCGCGATGATACCTGAAAAACAGCGCAATGCCATGTTTTGGCGGTGAAAAGAGGCGATTAGGCCGTTATCCGCTACCCTGACCACAGATGTTAACAACTGTGTTAAAAGTTCCTTCTGCAAACGCGCCGCGCAGGTTAACCTGTCAGATAATGATGTGACGCAACATGCGTCGGACGCGACTGTTGATAATGATGGTCGGCTTCTTTTGAAGGATGGCATATGGATCAGTTACTTGAACGTTTTTTAAGTTACGTGGCGGTAGAGACGCAGGCAAAACCGCAGGCGCGTCAGGTGCCCAGCAGCGAAGGGCAGTGGACGCTGGCGCGCAAGCTGCAGGAAGAGCTGATTGCGCTTGGTTTTATCGATGTCTCGCTCAGCGATCACTGCTGCGTGATGGGCACGCTGCCCGCCAACGTCGACTGGCCGACGCCGGTAATCGGGTTTATCTCGCATATGGATACGTCGCCCGATTTTACCGCGAAGAATGTGAACCCGCAGATTATTGAGAACTATCGCGGCGGCGATATCGCGCTCGGCACCGGCGAAGAGGTGCTGTCGCCGGTGATGTTCCCGATCCTGCATAAGCTGATCGGCCATACGCTGATCACCACCGACGGTAAGACGCTACTCGGCGCCGACGATAAGGCGGGCATCGCCGAGATCATGACGGCGATGGCGCGCCTCGCCAAAAGCGATATTCCGCACGGCGCCATTCGCGTCGCCTTTACCCCGGACGAAGAGATTGGCCGCGGCACCTCGCACTTCGACGTCGAGGGTTTCGCCGCCGACTGGGCCTACACCATCGACGGTAGCGATCTCGGCGAGTTCGAATATGAGAACTTTAACGCGGCCTCAGCGGTAGTGAAGATCGTCGGCAATAACGTGCACCCCGGCTCGGCGAAAGGGGTGATGGTGAACGCGCTGGACGTGGCGATGGCGTTTCATGCCGACGTGCCGGCGAAAGAGCGTCCGCAGTTTACCGACGGCTACGAGGGCTTTTACCATCTGCATCAGATCAAGGGCACGGTAGAGCACGCCGAGCTGCAGTACATTATTCGCGATTTCGATACAGACGCGTTTGAACAGCGCAAGCAGGTGCTGACGGCGATTGCCGAGCGCATTAACGCCGGGCTGCATAAAGACTGCTCCGTTACCGTGGAGATCAGCAACAGCTATCGCAATATGCGCGAGAAGGTGGAACCGCACCCGCATATTATCGAGCTGGCGCTGCAGGCGATGCGCGACTGCGGCATCGAGCCGAAAGTGAAGCCGATTCGCGGCGGCACCGACGGTTCCGCGCTGTCATGGAAAGGACTGCCGTGCCCGAATATCTTTACCGGCGGCTATAACTATCACGGCAAGCACGAGTTCGCCTCGCTCAATATTATGGCGCAGTCGGTGGATGTGATTGTACGGCTGGCGGAGCTGGCGGCGCAGAAAAAGGGGTAAAAAACGTCTCCGTCAGTAGGCGCAGCGCTTACGCGGGTGGCGTGGAGCGATCGCAAAGTCGCTAAACGCATCCCTGCTCGCTCGGCCCGCGTAGCTACGCACCTCATCCCTGAGGTGCGCCCGTTACCGGGCCAACGCGCTGCGTTGTTTAAAAACGCTCCCGGCGTTTTTATCCCTGGCGCGGGACGCTTTGCTCTTCGCTCCACGCCACCCGCGCTTTAGCTTTTGAGTCGTCTGGTGGCTCTACTCAGCGTCGCCGAAGTACCAGTACCCGGCGTTCACCAGCGCGGCAAGCTGCGCCAGCAGCGACGGGTCGTCCAGCGCTTCGCCGAAATCCTCCAGACTCAGCGTCTGACGACGCGCCAGCGCCTTCAGCACCTCCGGCTGCGAACACTCGACGCGCTCGCCGTTGACAAACACCGCATCGCCAATGGTCAGCACGCGCAGTCCGCCAAGACGCGACAGCGTATCACCCTGCTGCAGCGCATCATAAATCTCATCGGGCTGATAGGGCGGCTCCGGCGGCGCGACGTCCAGCTCATGACGCGACTGGGAGATGAACTCCCCGAACCAGCTGGCGAAATGCTCCGGCTGGTCGATCACGTCGAGCATCACCTTGCGAATGCCTTCAATCTCCTGCGGCAGGATCTGCGACGGGCAGTCGCGCGCGGGCACGTCAGGATCGCTGTAGCGATAGCTGCCCAGCTCGCGCGCCAGCACGTAGTCGGCGAAGCCGCTGATCAGCTCGCGGCCATTTGGCGCGCGGAAGCCGACAGAGTAGTTGATGGCGTTCTCCAGCGAATAGCCTTCGTGCGGGAATCCCGGCGGAATATAGAGAATATCGCCCGGCTCCATCTCTTCATCGATAATGGCGTCGAACGGCTCCACCTGTAGCAAATCGGGATGCGGGCAGTGCTGCTTCATTGGCACTTTCTCGCCGACGCGCCAGCGACGACGGCCGGTACCCTGAATAATAAACACGTCGTACTGATCGAAGTGCGGACCGACGCCGCCGCCCGGCACGGCGAACGAAATCATCAGATCGTCAATGCGCCAGTCAGGCAAAAAGCGGAACGGACGCATCAGCGCCGCAGAGGGCTCATGCCAGTGGTTCACCGCCTGCACCAGCAGCGACCAGTTGTTCTCGCCCAGATGATCGTAGCTCTCGAAAGGACCGTGGCTCACCTGCCACTTGCCGTCGTTATGGCTGACCAGACGGCTGTCCACCTCATTTTCCATCGCCAGTCCGGCCAGCTCGTCAGGAGAGATGGGATCGACAAAGTTTTTAAAACCGCGCTTAAGCAGCACCGGGCGTTTTTGCCAGTAGCGCTGAATAAAGTCGGGCCAGTTAAGATCGAGCTGATAGTCCATAGGGTCGTTCCATGCAGGGCTGTAAATGCAGCCAAGTATAACAGCCCGCGCGCCTTTCTACTCGCGGCGATGTTCGACTTCCTGTCGGCGGAAGATCACTTCCATACGCGCGCCGCCCAGCGGGCTGGATGTGGCGATAATCTGGCCCTCATACTGCTCCAGAATATCGAGCGCTACCGCCAGGCCCAACCCCTGACCGGGCCGCAGCGTATCGGCGCGCTGGCCGCGCACGAAGACGAGATCGCGCTTGCTTTCAGGAATGCCGGGGCCGTCATCGTCGATAAACAGATGCAGCGCCTGATCGGTCTGCCGCGCGCTCACCTCGATAAACTCCAGGCAATATTTGCAGGCGTTGTCCAGCACGTTGCCCAGCACTTCCATAAAGTCGTTTTTATCGCCGATAAAGGTCACCTCCGGCGAAACGTCGAGCGTAATCTCCACGCCTTTGTGCTGATAAACTTTATTGAGCGCCGAACAGAGGCTGTCGAGCAGCGCCGACACCGGATGCAGGTCGCGCAGCAGCGGATTGTGATCCGCCTGCATGCTGGCGCGATGGAGGTAGTAGCCAATCTGCTGCGAAATACGGCTGATCTGCTCCAGCATCACCGGCTCGGCCTGCTCAATGGTGAGATCCTTGCCGTTACGCAGCGAGCGCAGCGTGCTTTGCAGCACCGCCAGCGGCGTTTTCAGGCTGTGCGTCAGATCGGAAAGGGTGGTGCGGTAGCGCGTATAGCGCTGACGTTCGTTGCTCAGCAGCAGATTGAGGTTGCGCACCAGACTGCGCAGCTCCTGCGGCGGCGCATCGTCGAGATTCTCACGCTGGCTGGTTTCCAGTTCGCGTATCTGCGTGGCGAGATGGCCGATCGGGCGCAGGCTCCAGTGCGCCGCCAGCCACAGCAGCGGGATGACCAGAATCAGGTTGGCGGCCAGCACGTAGCTGAACCAGGACCAGACCACGTCCGAATGCTGCAGCTCCTGCGGTATCGAGTCCACCACCACGATGGTCAGCGCAGGCAGGTTGGTGGTGGCGTCATAGCGGTTGACTGCGACGGAGTGGGTAAAGGTGTCGTTACTGTCGTTATCGATGGCGTGCAGCCGCTTCTGCGCCGACAGATCGTTGCCAATTGCCATGGCGCTGGTGCGGTTGCTGGTGTCGATTTCGTAGAAGTCGGGCTTCAGTAGCCACTCATGCTGAATTTTGGCGCGGATCTCCGGCACGTCGCGCTGCTGCCACAGCAGCTTACCCTGTTCGTCGTAGATGAATACCAGCGTCGGGAAGTTAAGCGTCATGCGCTCTGGTTGCGCGATGGTCAGGCGGTTATTTTGCCACTGCGCCAGCGTAAAGAAGAGATTGCTTTCGCCGCGCATCACGCGATAGGTGTTCTTATCGAAGCTGACCACGTAGCCGATCACCGCTACCATGCCGTAGGAGAGCGAGAGAAACAGCACGATAGCGGAACAGGCCAGCAAAAAGCGGGCGCGTAGCGACAGAGGACGGTAGCGTTGAAACCAGCTCATCAGAGATCGAAGCGGTATCCCTGACCGCGTACGGTGGTGATCACTTCATCTGCATGCAGCGCCTGGATTTTTTTACGCAGTCGGCCCATCAGCACGTCGATGGTGTGGCTTTCGCGCAGTTCGGCGTCGGGATAGAGCTGCAGCATCAGGGAGTCTTTGCTCACCACTTTGCCCGCGTTGCGGATCAGCGTTTCGACGATGGTGTATTCAAAGGCGGTCAGCTTCACCGGCTGGTCGTGGATAGTCAGCTCGCGACGCGAGAGATCGACCTGAAACGGCGCCATGTCGATGATTTGCGAGGCGTGTCCGCTGTTGCGGCGCATCAGCGCCTGCAGGCGCGCGGCCACTTCTTCAATATGGAAAGGTTTGGTGACGTAGTCGTCGGCGCCCGCTTCCAGCGCTTCGACTTTGGCCTGCCAGCCTTCACGCGCGGTGAGTACCAGAATCGGCTGCCGCACCGACTGACCGCGCCAGCGGCGGATCAGCGACATGCCGTCTTCATCCGGCAGGCCCAGATCGACCAGCGCGATATCGGGCAGATGCTCCTGTAAAAAATAGTCGGCTTCCTTTGCGTCCTCTGCGGCGTCTACCTGATGGCCCATTTCGCGCAGTTGAACTGCAAGATGATGGCGCAGCAGAGCATTATCTTCCACAACCAAAACACGCATGGCTTTTCCTTACTCTCAGAGCATTTAAGTAAAGATAAAGTATACGCAAAAACATTTAAACAACAGCTTAACGCAGGCGGGTCGGCCCGCCTGCGTCTGCGCTTATTTCAGATCGTCGACCATCTGCACGGCGCGGCCGAGATAGTTAGCCGGCGTCATCTGCTTCAGGCGCGCTTTTTCCTCTTCCGGCAGCGCGAGGCTGTCGATAAAGGTCTGCATGCCCGCCGCATCGACGCGTTTGCCGCGCGTCAGCTCTTTCAGCTTCTCGTACGGCTTCTCGATGCCGTAGCGGCGCATCACGGTCTGGATCGGCTCCGCCAGCACTTCCCAGTTATGATCCAGCTCGTCCAGCAGACGCTCGCGGTTCACTTCCAGCTTGGAAATGCCTTTCAGCGTCGCCTGATAGGCGATCAGCGCGTAGCCGACGCCGACGCCGAGGTTACGCAGTACCGTTGAGTCGGTGAGGTCGCGCTGCCAGCGCGAAACCGGCAGCTTGCTCGCCAGATGCTGCATCACCGCGTTCGCCAGGCCCAGATTGCCTTCGGAGTTTTCGAAATCGATCGGGTTGACCTTGTGCGGCATGGTAGAGGAGCCGATTTCGCCCGCGATGGTTTTTTGTTTGAAGTGGTTGAGCGCGACGTAGCCCCAGATATCGCGATCGAAGTCGATCAGGATGGTGTTGAAGCGCGCCATGCAGTCAAACAGCTCGGCGATATAGTCGTGCGGCTCGATCTGGGTGGTGTAGGGGTTCCAGGTAATGCCCAGCGAGGTGACGAACTGCTCGCTCAGCTGGTGCCAGTCCACTTCCGGATAGGCGGCGATATGGGCGTTGTAGTTGCCCACCGCGCCGTTGATCTTGCCCAGAATCTCGATTTTGCTCAGCTGGCGCTGCTGACGCTCCATGCGGTAGGCGACGTTCGCCATCTCTTTGCCCATGGTAGAGGGCGTGGCGGGCTGACCGTGCGTGCGCGACAGCAGGGGAATATCGCGGTATTCGTGCGCCAGGCGCTTAACCGCGTCGATGATCTGCTGCCAGTAGGGCAGGATCACGTCGCGGCGCGCGCTTTCCAGCATCAGCGCGTGCGACAGGTTGTTGATATCTTCGGAGGTGCAGGCGAAGTGGATGAATTCCGACACCGCATGCAGCGCCGGCACGCTTTCGACTTTCTCTTTGAGAAAATATTCGACCGCTTTTACGTCGTGATTGGTGGTGCGCTCAATGGTCTTGATGCGCGCCGCATCCTCTTCGCTGAAATTAGCGACGATTGCATTGAGGAAAGCGTTTGCGTCAGCGTCAAATGCAGGAACTTCCTTGATCTCTGCGGTGGACGCCAGTTTTTGTAACCAGCGTACTTCAACCTCGACGCGGAACTTCAGCAAACCATATTCGCTGAAAATAGCGCGCAGCGGGCTGACTTTATCGCCGTAACGACCATCGACGGGTGAGACGGCGGTCAGAGAGGATAATTCCATCAGTGCAACTCCTGAATCGTTAACAGTATGGACTTCGCCGGCTTAATAAGCCGGAGAGAGCCGGGATAAAATGGTTTTCGCCTCGCGCAGCAAACGCTGGCGCGACAGCATCAGCTGAAAGCGGCCGCCGCCGACCTGCTGCCACAGCACGGCGGCGCGGATGCCCGCCAGCAGCGTGGCGCGCACTTTGCTCTGCAGCAGCGGATTCTGCAGCACGGCGGGCGAGCCGGTGACCTGAATGCGCGGGCCGAGCGGGCTGACGACGTCGACATAGATCGCCGCCATGGCGCTGGTAATCGTTTCCGAGCCGAGTTCGTAGTGCGCCAGCTGGCGATCGAGCTGGCCGATGCGCTGCGCCAGGGTGTCGAGCGCGCTTTTGTTGCCGCTCAGCTTACGCTCCAGCACCATCATGCTTAGCGTATAGCGCGTCAGCTCCGCGCCCATGCCCTGACGGCTGCTGCTATTGAGCACCGCCATCAGCGTTTCCAGCCCGAGGCGCAGGTTAGCTTCGTCATTGCCGAACACCGCCAGCGTCGAGCCGGGGTTGAGATCAATTACGCTGCGCAGCGAGACGTTAAGCGCGTCTGGCTGGCACTGGCCCTGATGCGCCAGCTGCTGAACCAGATGCGCCGACTGGCAGATGCCCGCCAGCGCCAGCGTAATATCGTAATAATTTTTAGCCACGGTTACTCCTGTCTACGCGTCAGCCATGCCGACTTAGTCTGCGCTCAGCGGCAGGCGCTCTTCGATAATGCCGCCGCCAAGGCAGACGTCGCCGAGATAGAACACGGCGGACTGGCCAGGGGTCACCGCCGCGACCGGCGCGTCGAAGCGCACTTCGATGCGATCGTCGCCGCGCGGTACGATTTCGCAGGGAATATCCGTCTGGCGGTAGCGCGTTTTCACCGTACAGCGCAGCGGGGCGGCGATCGGCTGGCGATCGACCCAGTGCAGCTGCTGGGCAATCAGGCCCACCGACATCAGGCGCGGATGATCGGCGCCCTGCGCCACGATCAGGCGGTTGCGCGCCACGTCTTTATCCACCACGTACCAGGGATCGTCGTTGCTCTCTTTCAGCCCGCCAATGCCCAGCCCTTTACGCTGGCCCAGCGTGTGATACATCAGCCCCTGATGCTCGCCGACCACCTGGCCGTCCACGGTTTCAATCGCGCCCGGCTGCGCCGGCAGATAGCGGCCGAGGAAGTCGCGGAATTTGCGTTCGCCGATAAAGCAGATGCCGGTGGAGTCTTTTTTCTTCGCGGTGACGAGATCGAGCTCCTCGGCGATGCGGCGCACCTCCGGCTTTTCCAGCTCGCCGACCGGGAACAGGCTCTGGGCGATCTGCTGGTGGCTCAGCGTATAGAGGAAGTAGCTCTGATCTTTGTTGCCGTCGAGGCCGCGCAGCAGCTGGCTTTTGCCGTCGACGTCCGCGCGGCGCACGTAGTGGCCGGTGGCGATGTAGTCCGCGCCGAGATCGTCCGCCGCGAACTCCAGGAAGGCTTTGAATTTGATCTCTTTGTTGCAGAGAATATCGGGGTTGGGCGTGCGGCCCGCTTTGTACTCTTCAAGGAAGTGCTCAAAGACATTGTCCCAGTACTCTGCGGCAAAGTTGATTTTATGCAGCTTGATGCCGAGTTTGTCGCACACCGCCTGCGCGTCCGCCAGATCGTCCGCGGCAGTGCAATACTCCTCGCCGTCGTCTTCCTCCCAGTTCTTCATGAACAGGCCTTCTACCTGATAGCCCTGCTGCTGCAGGAGCCAGGCGGAAACGGAAGAATCGACGCCGCCGGACATACCGACGATCACTTTTTTCTGGCTGTTGTCAGACATGACGCACTCTTGATTACGATAAAAAAACAGGCGGCATATTCTATCACGCGTCGGCGTGGCGCGCACCCTCGCGAAACGGCCACTGGAACGGCGCGATCAGATGCAGCGGATAGCGCGCGCCCTGTTGCCACAGCCTGACGCTTTCGGCGACCAGCGGCGAACGCAGGTTATCTGCGGCGATAATCTGCTCAGGCGTAAGCCACCAGCAGCGGTCGATATCGCTGTCCTGCGGCGCGGTCGCGCGCTTTTCCGGCAGGTCGACGCCAAACAGAAAACGCACGAAAGGCGTATTGTCCGGCGCGATCCACTGCTGGACGCCGAGAAAATAGTCGAGCGCGCACTCAAGGCCGGTCTCTTCGCGCAGCTCGCGCCGCGCCGCCTCCAGCAGCGTTTCGTCCGCTTCAAGATGACCGGCGGGCTGATTCCAGGTGGCGCGGCCCTTTACCCGCTCTTCCACTACTAACAGTTCGCCTTCGGCCTGCACAATGCAGGCGACGGTGACATGAGGTTTAAACATCGATCCTCCGGGATTGTTAACCTGACGTTATCGAAAAGCGCGACGATGTTTACGCCGAAACGGTTACTTCACGCCACTCGCCCGGCGTTAAGTCGTCGAGCCTATAGTCGCCCATCGCATAGCGGATCAGGCGTAGCGTAGGAAAGCCGATATGCGCCGTCATACGGCGCACCTGACGGTTGCGGCCCTCGTAGAGCGTCACCTTCAGCCAGCTGGTGGGGATCGCTTTACGTTCGCGGATCGGCGGCTGGCGCGGCCACAGCCAGGCGGGCGCGGCCACCTTTTCGACGCCTGCAGGCAGCGTAGGGCCATCTTTCAGATTAACGCCACCGCGCAGCGCCGCAAGATCCGCTTCCTGCGGCTCACCTTCGACCTGAACGTAGTAAATTTTGCCGGTGCGCTTGCCGGGTTGGGTCAGCGCCGCCTGCAGCGCGCCATCGTTGGTCAGCACCATCAGGCCTTCGCTATCGCGGTCCAGACGACCGGCGGCATAGACGTCGGCGATCGGGATAAAATCCTTCAGCGTCTGACGGCCAGCTTCGTCGCTAAACTGTGGCAGAACATCGAATGGTTTGTTAAATAATATGACGCGTCGCGGTCCGCGCGCGCGCGGCGATTTGCGCTGAGCGCCGCGTGGCGCGCGGTCAGGGCGTTTATGCTGGTGAATTTGCTGAGAACTTTTTCGCATGAGCTTTGCAGTCGGTGACAATCGGCGCATTATAACGCGAAACAGTGACGATTGGCGCGGCGTAAATATTCAAGTATCATGGCTCCACATCTTACAATTTATTAACAAAACGCCCAGGAGAGGTTAATGGAAAGCAAAGTAGTTGTTCCGGCGGAAGGTCAGAAAATCACCCTGGATCAGGGCAAGCTCAATGTGCCGAATAACCCGATCATTCCTTACATTGAAGGCGACGGCATCGGCGTTGACGTTTCTCCGGTGATGCTGAAAGTCGTCGACGCTGCGGTGAAAAAAGCCTACAACGGCGAGCGCAAAATCTCCTGGATGGAGATCTACACCGGCGAGAAATCGGTAGAGCTCTACGGCCAGGATGTCTGGCTGCCGCAGGAAACTCTCGACCTGATCAAAGAGTATCGCGTCGCCATTAAAGGCCCGCTGACGACGCCGGTTGGCGGCGGCATCCGTTCTCTGAACGTGGCGCTGCGTCAGGAGCTCGACCTCTACGTTTGCCTGCGTCCGGTTCGCTACTACAAAGGCACGCCGAGCCCGGTAAAACGTCCTGAAGATACCGACATGGTGATCTTCCGTGAGAACTCAGAAGATATCTACGCCGGTATCGAGTGGAAAGCCGGTTCTGCCGAAGCGGACAAAGTGATCAAGTTCCTGCGCGAAGAAATGGGCGTTAAGAAAATCCGCTTCCCGCAGGATTGCGGCATCGGCGTGAAGCCGTGTTCGGAAGAGGGCACCAAACGTCTGGTGCGCGCAGCGATTGAGTATGCGATCACTAACGACCGCGACTCGCTGACGCTGGTGCACAAAGGCAACATCATGAAGTTCACCGAAGGCGCGTTCAAAGACTGGGGCTACCAGCTGGCGAAAGAAGAGTTCGGCGCTGAGCTGGTGGACGGCGGTCCGTGGATGAAGATTAAGAACCCGAACACCGGCAAAGATATCATCGTGAAAGATGTGATTGCCGATGCGTTCCTGCAGCAGATCCTGCTGCGTCCGGCGGAGTATGACGTTATCGCCTGTATGAACCTGAACGGCGACTACATCTCCGACGCCCTGGCGGCGCAGGTCGGCGGCATCGGTATCGCACCGGGCGCGAACATCGGCGACGAATGCGCGCTGTTCGAAGCGACCCACGGCACCGCGCCGAAATATGCTGGTCAGGATAAAGTGAACCCAGGTTCCGTTATTCTTTCCGCAGAGATGATGCTGCGTCACCTGCAGTGGTTCGAAGCAGCCGACCTGATCGTTAAAGGTGTGGAAGGCGCAATTGCCAACAAAACCGTGACCTATGACTTCGAACGTCTGATGGAAGGCGCTAAACTGCTGAAATGTTCAGAGTTCGGCGACGCTATCATCGAAAATATGTAATATACCTCTCTCCGATCGCCTCTGCGGCGATCGGAGTTTTTCCTCGCTGCGCTTTTCCCTGATCTCTTTCCTTCTTTTTAACTAAACGTGTCTTTTTCTTGCGTCTGCCGCTCTGTAAAAGCCATGCGTGATTTCCGGCGCGCCGTGGAATAAATAGCCTCAGCCAGGAATTAATCTGTTTGTTAGTTTCTCCTCTCTTTTTTATTCACGGCAGACTTTGCTTTTTATCCTCAGAACCAGGTTATAGTGACCACGGATAAACCCATATATGCGTTTTTAACAAGGAGTTAACTTATATATGAAAAAGAAAATGGCTGTATTGTTTTTTGCGGCCGCGCCGCTGTTCGCTTTTGCGGCTACCGATTCCTGCAGCGAGCAGCTTTCCGCTCTGAATACTAAAATCGAGCAGGCTAAAAAATATAACAACAGCGCAGAACTCTCCCGGCTTAATATCGCGCGGGACAAGGTGAAAACTTATTGCACCGAGGATCGTCAGGCGCAGCGAGCGAATCAGGATGTCAGCAAACAGCAGCGAAAGGTGAAAAAGGCGGAGCTTGAGCTGCAGGAAGCGCAGCAGGAGCTGGAAGAGGCGAAAGCAGACGGACGACTGGATAAAATTTCCAAAAAAACGCACAAGGTAGAAGAGAAAAAATTAAAGGTGGAATCGGCAAAGAGTGAATTAGCCCAGGCTCAGGCTGACGCCGCGCGGCTTAATTAATCGTCCAGCCTGATAGCGGCTGAAGCAGGCTCACTGATGTGGGCCTTTTTTATGCGGATTAACCTTGCGCCGCGCTGTCGTCATTCTGGACTCTCTTTAACGCGGCAGCGCACATAAGCGCCTTGTTGCGGCAAACCGGTCGGGAATAACATCGCCCGGCGACAATGCTGTTTAACGATGAAGGGAGAACATAATGAAAAGAGAGAGACTGGCCGCGCTATTAATGGCGCTCAGCGCTATCGGCACCGCCTGCGCCTCGGCGCCGCACTGGAGCTACGAGGGGAAAGCGGGGCCGGCGCACTGGGGCGAGCTGGCGGCAGATTATCAGACCTGCCACAACGGCAAGTTTCAGTCGCCGATCGATATTAAAAATGCCATCGACGGCAAGCTGCCGCCGCTGGGACTGGAGTTTCACACCTCTGCCGAAACGCTGGTGAACAATGGCCACACCATACAGGTCAGCGTTGATGACGAAGATGATTTCATGCTCGATGGCGAGGTCTTTCAGCTGAAGCAGTATCACTTCCATACCCCCAGCGAGAACCAGATAGCAGGCCGCAGCTTTCCGCTTGAGGCGCACTTTGTTCACAGCAATGCGGCAGGGGAGCTGGCGGTAGTGGCAGTCATGTTTGATATTGGTAAAGAGAATCCGGCGCTTAATCCGATTCTGGCCGCGATCCCGCCGCAGTTAAATCACGCCGTGGCGGTCGACAAACAGGTGAACCTGCGTCCGCTCATTCCCACCGACCTGCACTATTATCGCTTCAGCGGCTCGCTTACTACGCCGCCATGCAGCGAAGGGCTGCGCTGGCTGGTAATCAAACAGCCCGTCACGCTGTCCGAGGCGCAGCTGGACGCTTTCCGCCAGGCGCTGAAGACGAGTAACAACCGGCCGCTACAGCCTTTGCATGGACGGTTAATTGTGGAATAACGCACTTTCTTTCCCGCTTTATAAGCCTTTTTTACCACGCAAGGAATAACTAATTACGCGCCTGCAACTAATCTTCCCATTTGAGAAGAATGGAGAAAAGCAGCACCCGCTAAAGTTGATTAAGATCATAAAATAAAAACCCGGGAGGACTATTATTAGCGGCGTGTGTTGTTAAGTGACCCGGCTCAAACAACCTCATCAAAATGTAATCTTTGTATTTTTGGCTTTTGAAAACTTACCCTGTTTATTCAGGGTATTTTTTTGTCGATTTTCAGCTCTGCGAGGAAACAGCGGAAAGCGAAGATCGGCAGGTGCTATTTAATCGCAAAGATTAGTCAGCATTAATCTTTTATTCATGCTGGCGGGCTGGCAATTTACGCCCGCCATTAACGTTGCAAGAAACCAGGGGTAAATGATGTTAAAAAAAACTGCGGCTGAATTTTTCGGCACGTTCTGGCTGGTATTCGGCGGCTGCGGAAGCGCGGTGCTTGCCGCTGCCTATCCGCAATTAGGCATCGGATTCGCCGGCGTGGCGCTCGCATTTGGTCTGACGGTATTGACCATGGCCTATGCAGTCGGACATATCTCCGGCGGCCATTTCAATCCTGCGGTCACGCTGGGGCTGTGGGCGGGTGGTCGCTTTAGCGCGAAAGGCGTTGTGCCTTATATTATCGCGCAGGTTATCGGCGGGATTGCGGCGGCCGGCGTTCTTTATCTTATTGCCAGCGGCAAAGCGGGCTTCGACGCAACCGCCAGCGGCTTCGCCTCAAATGGCTTCGGCGAGCATTCGCCGGGCGGCTATTCTCTGCAGTCAGCCGTTATTATCGAACTGGTGCTGACCGCGTTCTTCCTGATCGTTATCCACGGCGCGACCGATAAAAAAGCGCCGGCGGGCTTTGCGCCTGTCGCGATCGGTCTGGCGCTGACGCTGATTCACCTGATCAGCATCCCGGTGACCAATACGTCGGTCAACCCGGCGCGCAGTACGGCGGTTGCGCTGTTTCAGGGAACCTGGGCGCTGCAGCAGCTTTGGCTCTTCTGGCTGGCGCCGATTGTCGGCGGCTGTATCGGCGGGCTTATTTACCGTTTCCTGCTGCAGAGTAAAGATTAATTATCACTCTGCCTGACGATCTGTAAAAAACCTCGCTATCCGGCGAGGTTTTTTATCAGGTAAATGTAGCAGGAAAGGGCATTAATTATTTCTGCAAAAAAAAATCAGCTAAATGCGGTAATTAAGCGCCACTCAATAACAGAATAAGCGGCAGGCGCGCGGCGCAAATAGTATTTTCGACCTGTTTATCGGTGAATAAGCCTAAAGACTGCTACTCTTTACTTTCTGGGTACGTTGTCATGAACGCAGGAAAACCCGCTGCGACGCTATATCCAGGCGCCGCTCACGATTAGACATGCATGAGTGTCTTTAAAACAGCATTAGCTGATCGAGCCACTGATGAAAGAAGGTTTCTACTGGGTTAGATCGGGTAACGAGCCGCTGCAGGTCTGGTACTACTTATCTCAGTTCGGCTGGTACCGACCGCAAAGCGCTATCCCGATAACGGCGACTTATTTTCGCCAAATGGACTTTGAAATAATCGGCGACCGCTTATTGCCGCCATCCTCTTCTGATATGACAAATAACAGGTCGTGATCGCTCTAAAGCGAAACGGTAAAAAACGAAGCGGCAAACAGGCCGCTGCGTCTGTCGCGCCGCCGCGAAGAAAATGTAACTGTCTTTAATAAAGCTGCTTTATTTGATTTAAAGCAAAGTCACGTATGCCAGATGAAAGGTTAAATGCGGAATGACTTTTTTTAACACTCATAATTTATCTACTGGCATTATAATAATCAAGCCCAGCTAATAGCCGGGTGTGTGCATTAATTATTATCAGGTGAATAAAGTGAACTATAAGCAGTTTGAAAACAAACTTGAATCCTGGGAGAAAATCTCTTTTACCGCCATTATATACAGCAAATATGGCGTGGATTTTGAAGTGTATGCCATTGATGAACACAGCAATACTAAAAGCCGCATTTTTCTCTGCTATGCCGAAAATGAAGCGGACGCGCAAAAGAAGGTTGACCAGTATTCCGTATGGCTGGCGAAGTTCAACAGCCTTGCGCGCAAACGTCTCAGCAACGAACAGGCGATGAGGGGAGCGTTACTACAGCAGGAGTAGCGGCGCCTGCGTCGCTACGCCTGAAGGCGCGTTAACCAGGCGCCGATGCCGTCTCTCCGCGTAGCCAGCTGTCATTTGGCTGCGTCCCTTGACCCTATGCTGGCGCAGCAGCCGGCACGCCAAAGCGTTCTTGCCAGACTGATTTACTTTTAACTTGCTTAAGTATGGCGGACATGCGTTAATAGCCTGTCGGTCTGATTAGCAGACAGTTTCAGAGTTAGTTCATATTGTATTTCTCATCTCAGTTAGTGCCGCATCAAGCCTTTCTTTTTGAGTCTACCTCAGGTTCTGATTTATTTCTGCAATTCAGCCTCTTATGCCGAAAGGCGAACTAAAAAGGTCATATATTATGTCGAATAAAATTCTTGGAACCGTGAAGTGGTTTAACTCAGAAAAAGGCTTTGGTTTTATCTCTCCGGAGAATGGCAGCAAGGACGTTTTCGTCCACTTCTCTGCTATCCAGGGCACTGATTACCGCTCGCTTGACGAAGGTCAGCGCGTTGAGTTTTCTGTTGAGCAGGGTCCGAAAGGTCCGTCAGCAGTAAACGTTGTAGGGCTTTAATATTAGCCTTTCAGCCAGACGCTTCCGATGCCCGTGCTGCCAGAGTTCACAGTATCGTGTCTCTGCGTTCGATCAGTGTAAAAGCAATCCCCATGGCGCAAAATGCATTTTTTGCAAAAGCGCGATGATTCTTGCAGGCGTGTTCGATCGTTAACCGTTTCGCCGCTGTCGTGCAGGTCCTGCAGGCAGGGTGACAAGCCGTGCATCAGCTTATTAAGGCATCCTTCGGGATGCCTTTTTTATTGCCGGAACCAGCGGTATGCCCGATCGCGTCATGGTCTGGCTTCGGCAAAAAAAAGCCCCCAAAAGGGGGCAAGGGGTTGGAGTAACAGCCGCTCAGTAAGCATTGTGGATTTCATTACCGAGCCGCTTAAATATAGCTAACGCCAGCGATTATTGCCTGTCTGAAGGACAATATTATAAATTTAGAGCTCTAATTATTAGATTCCTGAGGAAACGGAATGATTGAATTATAGCGGTTTTTTATTTCTGAAAACGATTACTAAGAATGGTCTGCAACTCATATCTGACAGGTGCGCTAACTAAGCTATTCTGGATGGGCCATTATTTCCTGTTGAACTGGCCTGTAGCGGTCATGCCGCGCGTGGCCGGGGAGAAAGGCAGGGAAGAGTGACATTGATACTTAACAAAGCGAAATAAAAAATGCCCCCGCAATGCAGGGGAGAGTCATATTGAGTATAAAACGGACTCGTAGAGCAATATCTCTGGTGGAGGCTTGGGCTCAGAATTCATTTTAAGCATAACATAGTTAATAAGCGCCGCCACTGATTTAAAAATAAATAATTGCCTTAATCTCTAACGGTTAGAACTCTATCTTTCACGCACTCTCTGTTATTTAACCGCTATTAATATCGCGTTTTTAATCTTTCTTTTTTAAAAAAGAGAAACGTACTGATGTATCTCTTCTAAGAGAGCGGCTAAGCCTCTTCAGAGCAAAAAAAGCCCAAATCAGTTTTGACCGGGCGATGAAAAATTTAACCAGCAGAGTATGGAAAGCGATGCGGCAAATGAGGGAGAAACCGCCTCGCGGCGTCACTGCCAGGTAAAGCAAATGACAAGGTGAAAAGTCGTCGAGACGGTGAAAAACACAAGCCGGGCGAGAGCCTGTTTCATCTACTTTTCAGCGCTCATATTATCGCCATATCAGTTTGAATTAAGTCGATATTTTGCTCATGAGAGAGGTTAACCGCTCAGCCTTACAAAAAATAATCCCTTCAGCGTCAGTGGGTTTACCATTTTTACCACCGCTGCGCCTTGATTAAATCAGGAGTTTGATATTACTGTATTTATATACAGTATCCAGAAGAAGGAGCCTTTCTCATGAAGTTATATCGCCCCGCGGAAGTCCGCGACCTGCTGCCTTTGCCGCTTTACATTGAGCGCGTGCCCTGCGGTTTTCCGTCGCCGGCGCAGGATTACATTGAAACACGCATCGATCTGAATGACCTGATGGTGCAGCACCCTAGTGCAACTTACTTTCTCCGCGTCAGCGGCGATTCTATGATCGAGGCGGGCATCTGCGAAGGGGATATGATTGTCGTCGACTCCTCTCTTACGGCGAAGCACGGCGATATTATCGTCGCCGCCATTGATGGCGAATTTACTATTAAGCAGCTTCGCATCCACCCCTCAGTGCTACTGATGCCGGCCAACAGCAAACACAGCCCAATCCCTATCAATACCCCCGAAGGACTCCAGGTCTTCGGCGTCGTGACCTACGTTATTAAATCGACGCACTGATATGTACGCGCTGGTCGACGTCAACAGCTTCTACGCCAGCTGTGAAATCGTCTTTCGCCCCGACTTACGCGGGGTGCCCGTCGTGGTGCTCTCCAACAACGACGGCTGCGTTATCGCCCGCAGCGCAGAGGCCAAAGCGCTTGGCATTAAGATGGGCGCGCCTTTTTTTAAGCTGAAAGAGACGCTGCGCCAGCATCGGGTGCAGGTTTTCAGTTCTAACTATGCGCTCTATGCCGATATGAGCCTGCGCGTGATGACCACGCTGGAGGAGATGGCGCCGTCGGTTGAGATCTACAGCATTGATGAGGCCTTTCTCAACCTGAGCGGCGTCAGCTTCTGCCAGCCGCTGGAGGCGTTTGGCCGCGCGGTTCAGGCGCGAGTAAAGCAGGAACTGCATCTGCAGGTGGGCGTCGGGATTGCGCCCACCAAGACGCTGGCGAAGCTGGCCAACTTCGCCGCGAAAAAGTATCACGGCACAAAAGGGGTGGTCGATCTGTCACACGCAGAGCGGCAGCGTAAGCTGATGGCGCTGGTGCCGGTAGAAGAGGTGTGGGGCGTCGGCGCGCGCATCGCTAAAAAGCTACAGCAGATGGGCATTGAGAGCGCGCTGCAGCTGGCCGACAGCTCTACCTGGGTCATACGCAAGCACTTTAACGTGGTGCTGGAGCGCACGGTGCGCGAACTGCGCGGCGAAGCCTGCCTGGACCTGGAGGAGGTCGTGCCGACAAAGCAGCAAATCGTCTGCTCGCGCTCGTTTGGCACGCGCCTCACCGATTACGGCGCGGTGCGGCAGGCGGTTTGCCAGTATGCCGAGCGGGCGGCGGAAAAGCTGCGCCAGGAGAAGCAATACTGCCGGCAAATCGCGGTGTTTCTGAAAACCAGCCCGCACGCGGAAAACGAGCCCTATTACGGCAACCAGGCGATGGGGCAGCTGCTGACCCCTTCAAATGACACGCGCGATATCGTTCGCATCGCTACAGAGGCGCTGGATCGCATCTGGCTGGACGGCTACCGCTATATGAAGGCAGGCGTCATGCTGGGGATTTTTTCAGCCAGGGCGTGGCGCAGCTGCATCTGTTTGACGCCTGTGGGCCGCGAGCCAACAGCGAGGCGCTAATGCAGGTGGTAGATAAGATCAACCAGGCGGGCAGGGGAACGCTCTGGTTCGCCGGGCAGGGCATTGAAAAGAGCTGGGCGATGAAGCGCGAGATGCTGTCGCCAGCCTATACCACCCGTTTTTCGGATCTGCCGATCGTCCGGTAGGCGATCGGCCTGAGCGGTTAGTGTTTTTTGGCGGTTGACGGGGCGCGTTCGCCATAGCTGCGCGGCGGCGGTTCGCTGACGGCGCGCGCCGAGGGAAACTCCTGGCGTATCTCCGCCAGCGCCAGCGTCAGCGCCTGCTTGCGATCGCCGTCGCTTTCCGTCATCGCCATCGCTTTCAGGCGATTCGCCAGCGAGGCACCGGAGATCGAGGCGTTTTGCTCCAGCAGCGCGGCAACAGCTTCGCCAATCAGATAATCTGTGAGTTTTTCAATCTTACTTCTGTACATACCCGCATCTCTTATGACAGTGTTCGCCCGGTGATGGGGCAGAGTGACTGGAAGCAAGCCGTCTGCGTTAGGTCGCCTGCGGCGTATGTCCGTCAATGATGCTCTGCCTGACACGTTCCACTGTGAATCATGCTGCGGGCAGGAGCTGAACGCAATGGTCAGCCTGCAAATTAAAACTAACGTTTAAATAACAAACTAATTAGCTTTTGATAATGCTGCTCTTCTTCCGGGCTGGCTGCCAGTTCAAGGCGGGCAAGCAGTTTGGTGCAGAGCGTTTTCCTGTTGAGCTGTTTACCCGCGCGCAGGATCTCGACCACAATCTGACCTAAGGTTTCCTGCTCGCACGGCAGCGTCGCCTTCTTGAAATAGTGGGCGATATCACTGCCTGTGGTTGGCCTGTCTCCGATCTGACGCATAAACAACCCTTAAAAGTCCGTGTGATTAAAACATAATCAGTTAAGCCAGGCCTAAAGTTATACAATTTGCACAAGGTTGTACAGGATTACCTGTGCAGGCTGGCGTTTAATTTTTGAACTTCACCACACTATCAGTATTAACAACGAGTTAGGCTAAACCCAAGGCAAGCGGATAACGGCTATGCGTTAGTTTAATTTACTGGCCAGCAGCCGAATGGCGCGCTCGCAGGCGGCCTCTGTTTCCGGATCTTCCGCGCGTGCGCCGGCACGGTAGAGCGCGCCAATGATTTCCTGTAGGGGAAGGGCTTCGCCAGGCTGCAGGAGTTGCGCCACAACACGACCTAGCAGAGCGTAAACTTCCTGATTATCAGCAGTTTCATTGTGGTTCACTCTGTCTCCTGAAAGGCGATGACGAACGGGTAATTTTGAATGCATTATCTCTTTTACTGTTTAATCGGGAAAAGCACAGCAAGAACGGTCGCCTGAAAAAAAGCGCGCTGTGCGGAATATATTTAGGAAATACTTATTTCCTAATAGGGCGAATCAATTAATCCAGAATGCCAAGCAGCATATTAATCGTTTCTGCGCCATTAGTCACATCCTGAACTTTACCCACCACGCGCATGCCGAACGCTACGCAGAGCAGCAGGCCCGCCGCCGTCTCCGCATCCAGCGAGGCAGAGACCGAGCCGTCCTCCTGGCCTTCGCGAACCAGCGCGATCAAAAAATTACGGTTGCGCAGCACCGCCTGGCGCACCAGCTCGGAAAGCTCCTCGTCCAGGCTCTGCAGCTCGACGGTGCTGCCGACCACCAGGCAGCCGCGGCGCCCCTCAATTTCACGGGCGGAGTCGAGATAAAACTGCAGCAGCTCGGCGATGCGCGCTCTGCCGGTAGGATAGTGCTGCAGGCGCGCGCGCAGGTCGGCGCCGCGCACGCTGATATAGCGTTCGAACACGCGCAGAAAAAGGGTGCGCTTGTCTTTAAAAGCTTTGTAGATACTGCCCGCCGTCAGATTCATGGCTTCGCTGAGATCGGCTACCGACGAGGCGTGGAAGCCTTTCTGACGGAAGACGATCATGGCGTTATCCAGGGCGGTATCGGTATCGAAAGCTCTTGGCCTGCCACGCTCCCTGGGGGGCGCGGGGGGAATGCGGGATGTGGTCATCGCTCAACTTAAGGAAATATTTGCTACCAAATTACCATAACGGCGAGCGACAGGAAAAATAAAAACGTCAGCGGCACAGCAGGCGTCTGAAATCAAACCGGTCAGAAAAGCGCGGGCCAGGGAAATAAGCAGGCTAAATAATCATTTTTATTAACCACAGCAGGAGGAGAATATACTGCGCTGCGCTTCTCGGAAATTTCAGATATGCAACGAAAATGGGTAGGTTGCGCCGCATGCTGGCTTAACCTGTGGTCCTCAACATAAAAAAGGACGACTTATGAAATCTCTGTCAATGTTTGGTGCCGCCGCGCTGGCGGCTTTCGCTTTCTCCGCCACGGCGGCAGAACCTGCCGCGATGAAAAACCCAATCAGCGTTCACGTGCTGAATTTACAAACCGGTATTCCTACCGCTGGCGTAACGGTAGAGCTGGATCAAAACCGCAACGGCGACTGGGTCAAGCTCGCGACCGGCGTCACCGACGCCAACGGTCGCATCAGCGCGCTCTATCCGGCAGGCAAACAGGCGGAACAGGGCACCTATAAAGTGGTGTTCAAAACCGGTGACTACTATGCCGGCGTGAAGCAAAAGACCTTTTTCCCGGAGATCCCGGTGATTTTCACCATTGAGAACACCAGCCAGCACTACCACATCCCGCTGCTGCTTAGCCCTTACGGCTACTCCACCTATCGCGGCAACTAAGCGACAAAACGTTAATACCCAGGCCTGACGCGCAATGCCGCCTCAGGCCTTTTTTGTATCGCGCAAAGACGAGGCGAAATTAAGCGAAAACTAATCTTTATTTCGTAGGCTGCACCCACTGCTAACGCCAGGTCAGGATCCTGCCCAGGGGAGAAGGAACGCCCGGTGCCGTCGCGCATGTTGTCCGGCAAACCAGACGTTGATTGTTTAGACGGGAGCCACCCTCTTTGCTGCGATTGCTTTTTTTATTAATGGGCGGGCCGATGCTGCGCGCCAGCTGGCCAGGTCTGCTGGCGGCCGGCACGCTCTGCCTCGCCGCCAGCGCGGGCATCGTGCTGGAGAGCCTTTACCACGGCACGCTCTCCGTTCCGCTCTGTTTGCTGAGCGTTTTCCTCCTCTCCGAAGGCGTCATACAGGCCTGGCGCGCGCGAACCGGGTTCGACAGCGGCTGGGCGGCGCAGAGCAAAGCGCTGACGCTGCTGCTGCTCGGCACCGCTTTGCTGGTCGCGCCGCACGAGAAGGGCAGCTGCGTCGCCTGGCTGTTCGCGCTCGCCTTTTTGCTGGACGGTGGCTTTCGCATCATCGCCTGCGCGCTGATGCGCTGTCGCCGCTGGCACAGCAAGCTGGCGATCGGCGGCGGCGAATGGCTGCTCAGCCTGATGATCGTCACCGACTGGCCGCTGCCCCATCGCGTGCTGATCCCGATGGGATTCGCCCTGGTGCTGCTGGGCTGGGCCTTCTCGCTGCTGCAGATGGTCTGGCAAATCCGCGCGCTGCCGCCGGAGACCAGCGTGGCGGCGCTGCCGCTCTTTACCCGCAAAGGGGTGCGTAAACCGCACGGGCTCGATTATCGCCACGTTCCCTGCGACGCCGCGCCAGCCAGCGAACCGCTTACCATCTATATCTGGACGCCGCTGGGGTCGGGCAGCGTCGCCGGACGGCGTCCCTGGTTTGACCGCTGGGTCGCCGCTATCGATCATCGCGGACAGGTTTCCACCGGCCACACCTCGCTGGCGATGGGCGATGCGCTCTACGTCAGCCTCTATCCGGTCGAGGATATGACCGGCTCCCTGAGCGGCGTGCTGCAAATGCTGCACGCGCGCGAAGAGAATGACGTCGCCGGCTTTCACCAGCGCTCTCTTGAGCGCGAGATCAAAGAGTGGTGCCTGCCCGACAAGCGCCTCTCGCTGCCGCATTACAACCAGCAGGCGCTGATCAACTACTGGGCGCGCCACGGCCAGGATTGCCGCTATAACCTGACGTCGCGCAACTGCTCCACCAGCGTGATGCAGGCGCTGGACGTCGCTACCGAGGGGCTGCTGGGGCTGCGCGGCGTGCGCGGCTACGCGGCGCTGCTCGATCCCGACTTCTGGCTGCTGAGCCTGATCCGCAGCCGGGCGGAGGGCATGACCTGGACGCCGGGTCTGGTAATGGATTACGTGCAGGTGCTGCGCAGGGTACTGGCGTCTCAGCCGAACAGCTACGGCAGCCGATACTTATTTCCGGAGCGCGCGCCGGAAAATAACAACGGCTGTGGCACAGAACGCGGTTAATTATCTGTCGGGTGAGATCGGCGTTATTTAAGAAAGAAGGGGTTGCGTAGAATAAAAGGGTGCTGCTGCAAGAGTGAACTAAATAAACGCCGGGAAACAATTTCCCGGCGAAATTTTATTTTTAACTGGCGCTTTTATCTGCGGCAGAGCGGCGGCTGAGCTTACCGCCGACGCGTCCTGCCTCGACCGCGCGCTCGCGGTTATATTTAAAATTACCGCTGCTCATCTGCCCGCCTTTTTTACCCGCTTCACGCGCTCTGTCGGGATTTTCGGCAAAATTACCTGCTCCACCACGTCGCTGAGTCATATCAATTCCTCTCTGTATAAAATAATAATAATTAAAAGAGTTTCAATGCGCTTTAACTATGTAAGCAGAATGGCGATTTAGCAATGTGACATCTGAGATGAATATTTGCCGTTTTCCGCAGCGGAAATAAGAGTGCAGGAAAAAGCGAAGCCTAATTACATGCCAGCTAAAGGAAATTCGGCTAAATATGTACAACTTTTAATATAGCTGTACAATTTGGCCGTTAGTGCTGAATTGTGATAACTATCACAATTTAAAGCGTCATTTTTTCTACCCGAAATAATAAAAAGCGCAGCGCCCCGAAGCGAGGCGCTGCGCATCTTGCGTTAGCGTTGCGGTTTAAGGGCGACGGAACAGCGCCAGGCTGCGTCCTTCCAGCTCGAAATCCTTCTCTTTGGTAATCACCAGTCCGCGATTATCGTTGTCAGAGGTGGTCAGCTCCAGCACCCAGCCGCCTTCGCCAAACTGCGGAATGCGGAACGGCACCGTGCCCTCAAACGGGTTGATCAGCATCAGCACGTCGTGCCAGATGCCCTCTTCGGTTTGCAGGTCAGGACGGCCAATATAGACGCCCAGCGTTGAGCCTTCCTCCCACTGCTCTTCCTGCTGAAAGCCGCCGCCGGCGTTGAACCACTTGATCTCCATGCCGTCGCGCCAGTTCTCGCGGCGCAGCAGCGGCTGCTCGGCGCGCAGGCGAATAACGTGGCGCGTAAACTCGCGCAGCGCCTCCGCGCTGGCGGGGAGGTTATCCCAGTGCACCCAGGAGATCTCGCTGTCCTGACAGTAGCCGTTGTTGTTGCCCAGCTGGCTGCGGCCGAACTCGTCGCCTGCCAGCAGCATCGGCGTGCCGTGGGAGAAGAAGAGCGTAGCGAGGAAGTTGCGCTTCTGGCGCTCGCGCACCGCGTTAATGCCTTCATCTTCGGTCGCGCCTTCCGCGCCGTAGTTGTAGGAGCGGTTGTCGTTGTGGCCGTCGTTGTTATCCTCGCCGTTCTCGTCGTTATGCTTCTCGTTGTAGGAGACCAGGTCGTTCAGCGTGAAGCCGTCGTGGGCGGTGATAAAGTTGACGCTCGCCCAGGGACGGCGGCCGCGCTGATCGTAGAGATCGCCGGAGCCAAGCAGGCGGGCGGCGAAGTCGGTCGAGACGTTATCGCCTTTCCAGTATTCGCGCACCGTATCGCGGTATTTATCGTTCCACTCCGCCCAGCCGGGCGGGAAGCCGCCGACCTGATAGCCGCCGGGGCCGATATCCCAGGGTTCGCCGATCAGCTTCAGCTTCGACAGCACCGGATCCTGCATAATGGCGTCGAAGAAGCCGCCGCGCTGGTCGAAGCCTTCCGGCTCGCGTCCGAGAATGGTGCCGAGGTCGAAACGAAAACCGTCGATATGCATCGACTCCGCCCAGTAGCGCAGCGAATCCATCACCATCTGCAGCACGCGCGGATGAGAGGTGTTCACCGTGTTGCCGGTGCCGGTATCGTTGATGTAGTAGCGATGCTGATCGGGCAGGGTGCGGTAGTAGGAGAAGTTGTCGATGCCCTTAAAGGAGAGCGTCGGCCCCAGCTCGTTGCCTTCCGCCGTGTGGTTGTAAACCACATCGAGGATCACCTCGACGCCGGCGTCGTGGAAGGCGCGCACCATGTCGCGGAAGCCCTGAATGCCGCGCGGGCCGTAGTAGCGCGGCGCTGGGGCGAAAAAGCCGATGGAGTTGTAGCCCCAGAAGTTTTTCAGCCCGCGGTCCAGCAGATGCTGATCGTCCGGGAACCAGTGCACCGGCAGCAGCTCGACCGAGGTGATGCCCAGGCTTTTGATATAGTCGACCGTGGCCTGATGTCCCATGCCCTCATAGGTGCCGCGCAGCACTTCCGGCAGCGCCGAATTCAGCTGGGTGAACCCCTTCACGTGCGTCTCGTAGATCACCGTGTTCGGCCAGGCGATGCTCGGGCGGTTATCGTCCTGCCAGTCGAACTCGTTGGGATCGATGACCCGGCACTTGGGCATAAAAGGCGCGCTGTCGCGCGTGTCGAACGTCAGATCTTTATCTTCATGCAGCAGCTCGTAGGCGAAGTGCGCCTCGTTCCACTCGATGTCGCCCGCCAGTTCGCGCGCATAGGGGTCGATCAGCAGCTTGTTGGGGTTAAAGCGATGTCCGTTCTCTGGATCGTAAGGACCGTAAACGCGATAGCCGTAAAGCGCGCCGGGCTTCAGGCCCGGCACATAGCCGTGCCACACTTCGTGAGTGAATTCCGGCAGTTCCAGGCGGGCAATCTCATTCTTGCCGCTCTCATCAAACAGACAGAGCTCGATACGCTCGGCGTGAGCGGAAAAAATGGCGAAATTCACCCCTTCGCCGTCGTAGTTGGCGCCTAGCTGCTGGCCCGATCCCGACGTAATAGTAAACTCTGTAGCTTCAGACATTTATCCCTCTCCATTCAGTAAAATGCTATCCACAACAACCGCGTTAAATCACCTGTTTTTTTCATCTTGTCAGACGCCGATCAGCACCAGCGGCGCACCGCTGTTGAGCGCGTCAAGGCTAAGCCGATCGGTCAGCTCACACTCTTCTCCAGTAAAAATGTTGCGATAACGGCGCTGCGCCAGGGGGTCTTTCAGGGTAATCGAGGTGGCGTCGCTGTAGCGCTGACGGGCGAAAGCCAGGCGCGGCACCACGACGATCAGCGCGTGCTGCGCATCGGCGCGGGCGAAGGCGACCGCATGCGAGGCTTCGGTGCCGTTGACCACCAGCGGCAAATAGTCGCCGTGGCGGAACAGGGCGTGATACTGCTGACGCAGCGGCAGCAGCGTGGCGATGGTCTGCTGTTTGAGCTGGCCGCTTTGCCATCCCTCCGGCGCGGAGAAATCGCCGCGTTCGTCCAGCATGCGCTGCAGCGCGTCGAAGTCGGGCTCCAGGCGGTTATCGGGATCGACCAGGCTGAAGTTAAGCGCTTCGCTGCCCTGATAGATATCGGGCACGCCGGGCGCGGTCAGCTTGATCACCGTCTGGCTGAGGGAATTGATCAGGCCGGCGGCGATAAAGGGCAGCAGCGCCTGGCTGAAGTCGGCGAGGAACTCGGCGTTATCCGGCGAGATCAGGCGGCGCGCATAGTCGAGCACCGCCGTTTCGTAGGCCTCATCGCCGTCCGCCCAGTTGGTGCGCAGCTTGGCTTCGCGCAGCGCTTTTTCGACAAAGGCGGTAAAGCGCGGTTCGAGCGCCGCGAGCTGAGCGGCGTCCGCCGCGCCGGAGGCGGGCCAGATGCCCGCCAGCGCCTGGTAAAGCATCCACTCTACCGCCGGCTCCGGCGCCGGGCCGCCGTCGAGCGCCACCACCGCGCCGCGGTTCATCTGCCGCCAGCGCGCCACATGCAGCGCCCAGCGCTGCGGCGACTCCGTCAGGGTATAGAGGCGCGCGCGCGCGTCTTCGCCGCGCTTGGTGTCGTGCGTCGAGGTGCCGGTCAGACCATCCGGCTGACGCTCGCGGCGGATCTGCATCTCGTCGTGAAAGCGCGCCAGCGAGAAGGGACGCGGCAGCGGCTCGGCGCCGACTTCGTTAAGCGCCAGCGCCATATGCTGGCGGAAAAAGAGCGTATCCTCGACCGACTTCGCCATCAGCGGGCCGGTCAGCTGCTGGAAGCGGGTACGGAAGGTGGCGGCATTCTGCGCGACGGCGGCGTCGAGCTCGCCGTTCATAATGCGCAGCAGAAAGTCGAGCGCCGCAGGCGAGAGGCCGGGCGCGTCGCGGCGCACCTTGTCCGCCACGCGCTGCAGCAGCGCCGCGCCTTCCGGCGGCATGCCTTCCGGCGTGCCGTAGCTGCGATAGACCGGAAACGCCACCAGCAGCTCGCGCAGCGCGGCGCGCAGATCGCTTTCCGGCAGCGTGACGTCGGAGGCGCTGGCGATGGCGCCCGCCAGCTTCAGCAGGGTGGTGAATTCGCCTTCGAAGTTTTTATCCGCCATCAGCAGTTTGGCGGCGCGCAGCTGGGCGCGCATATCCACCGGCTCGCCCACCGTCTGATCGTAGGCCTGACGCAGCGCGGCGATCTGGCGGCCATCCACCAGCGCGTCGGAGAGCGAGGCGATAAATTCATAGCCGGTGGTGCCGGAAACCGGCCAGTCCGCCGGAAGCTGTTCGCCTTCGCCGAGGATTTTCTCTACCGTGATGTAACAATCCGCTCCCGCATGCTGGCGCAGCTGCTCGAGATAGCCTTTGGGATCGGCCAGCCCGTCGACGTGATCAACGCGCAGCCCACTGACCGCGCCTGAATGCACCAGCTCAAGAATCAGCCGGTGGCTGTCGTCGAACACCTGCGGATCTTCCACCCGGACGCCCGCCAGCCCGGTGATTTCGAAAAAGCGGCGGTAGGAGAGGTCGCGCGGCGCGTCGCGCCACGACATCAGCCGGTAGGGCTGACGATCGTGCAGCGCCGCGATCTGCGCCTTATCGGTCAGCGCCAGCACGTCGGCTTCGCCTCCCTGCCAGCTCGCCGGCGAGAGCGGATAAAAGCTTTCGTAATAGGCGAACGCCGGTTTGCCGCTGTCAGGATCGGCTTTTATCGTGATTTCGCCGTTTTCCAGCGCCGCTTCGAAGCTGTCGCCCAGGAAAGGCAGCGTCAGGCGGCGCGACCAGTCAATATCGAAGTAGCGCGCATAGCGGCTCTGCTCGCCATGCTCAATCACATCGCGCCACCAGGCGTTCTCCAGCGAGGCGGCCATATGGTTCGGCACGATATCGATAATCAGCTCGAGGCCCGCCTGCTTCAGCGTCTCCACCAGCCGGTCGAAACCGGCGCGGCCGCCGATAGCGGGATCGATGGCATTGGCGTCGGTCACGTCGTAGCCGTGGGTCGAGCCGCTGGTGGCGGTAAAGATCGGCGAGGCGTAGAGGTGGGTAATGCCGAGCCGTTTAATATAGGGCACCAGCGCCGCCGCGCGATCGAAGGTCATGCCGTTGCGAAACTGAATACGGTAGGTTGAAGCGGGAATAGTCATTGGGCATCTCCTTTGGCCAGCCGCACGACGATCGCGTTTTGCGGCAGATCGCGGCTGTTATCCGGCCACGCGAAAATCGTTTCGCCGGGTTGCTCAGGCAGCGGCTGCGTCTTCTCGCCGATATTCAGCGCCAGCGACAGCGTGCCGGCGGGGAAGCGCCAGCTCACCTGAATAAAGCCTTCCTCGCAGTGCTCTACGCGCCCGGCGTGGCCGCCCGCGGTGGCGAGCAGCGGCACAATATGCTGCTGGCGCAGCGCCAGCAGGCGGCGCGACAGCGTCAGCCAGGCCTTGCCCTCGTCGCTCTGCGGCTTGCGCCAGTCGAGCTTCGAGCGGTTAAAGGTCTCTTCGGCATTGGGATCCGGCACGCTTTCGCCTTCATGTCCGGCGTGACCGGCGAACTCCTTCGCGCGGCCTTCGCGCACCGCCCTGGCCAGATCGCCGTGAAAATCGGTAAAGAAGAGGAAGGGGTTGGTTTCGCCATACTCTTCGCCCATAAACAGCAGCGGAATATGCGGCGAGAGCAGCAGCGTGGCGAGCAGCACCTTATTGCGATCGGCGCCGATAAGGCTAATCAGCCTTTCTCCCAGCGCGCGGTTGCCGACCTGGTCATGGTTCTGGATAAAATCGACGAAAGCCGCAGGCGGCTGGCCACGGCTGTCGACGCCGCGCGCCTCGCCGCTGTGGGGCGAGACCTCGCCCTGATAGGCGAAACCTTCCGCCAGCACGCGGGCGACATATTTTTCCGGATGCGGGGTGAAATCCTGGTAATAGGCGTGAGTTTCGCCGGTGGCGAAGACGTGAACGGCGTTGTGGAAGTCGTCGTTCCATTCGCCGCTGAACAGCGGCGCGTGGCCTTGCTCATCGCGCGGATGCAGAAACACCACATTGCGGCTGTCTTCGGTGGTGAGATGGATCGGGCGGTCGGAAATCTCCGCGCGGATGCGCTCGGCGATCTCGATCAGCGCATGCTTTTCCGACGTATCTTCGATCTGGTCGATGGCGTCGAAGCGCAGGCCGTCGAGGCGGTACTCCTGCAGCCAGTAGAGCGGCGCCTCGACGATATAGCGGCGCGCCGCGTCGACGTCGTAGGCAATGCCTGCGCCCCAGGGCGTCACGCGCTCTTTGTGGAAAAAGTCCGGCGCCAGCAGCGGCAGGTAGTTGCCTTCCGGGCCGAAGTGGTTCAGCACGATATCCAGCACCACCGAAAGGCCGTGACCGTGCGCGGCGTCGATAAAGGCTTTGAAGTCGTCAGGCGTGCCGTAGGCGGCGTGCGGCGCATAGAGCAGCACGCCGTCGTAGCCCCAGCCGCGGTTGCCGCCGAACTGCGATACCGGCAGCACCTCAATCATGGTGATGCCGAGCTCCGCCAGCCAGGGCAGCTTTTCAATTGCCGCCTGGAAGGTGCCTTCCGGGGTAAAGGTGCCGATATGCAGCTCATAGACCACGCTCTCTTCCCAGGGGCGGCCTTGCCACGCCTGATGCTGCCAGGCATAGCGCGTGGGATCGACCACCAGTGACGGGCCGTTAACCTCATCTTTTTGCGCGCGTGAGGCGGGATCGGGCACAACGGTGCCGTCGGCCAGCACAAAATTATATTCGCTGCCGGGCGCGACGCCCTCGGTGCGCAGTTCGAACCAGCCATCCTCGGCGGGACGCATTGGCGTATCTTTGCCGTCAAGACGCAGGCTAACGCTGTGTTGACCAGGGGCCCAGAGACGAAAGCGGACCGCATCGTTGGCGACATATTCAGCGCCCCAGCTTTTGGTAAATGATGCTGACTCCATTCAATAACCTCGTCTGAATCAAATGTGATCGATAAACCACACCGCGCGGCCCAGGTCCGGCGATGCAGGCAACAAAAGGTAAGACGGAAACGTATCTGACACGTCGTCGGCGGAGAGAGCGCGCCTGCCGCCGCGGGATGCGGGGTGGCGCAACCGGCTCTCTACGACGCCATACGAAAATCAATCATAGTCCACGCTGGAAGAGTTGCCGGAGCGGGGCGCGGCGCGGAAAGCGGCTATCGCGCTGCGTGGCGGGAAAATTAGGTGATGCCCGTCACAAATCTAAAAGTGCATCTATACTTGTGACTCTTGCCTGGGTTGGTGAAATTATATGCAAATTCAGGACGTTAAAACTCATGGAGTGAATGTGGAGCAGAATAAACCTGAATCAAACGACAGCAGCGCGCCGTCGGCCGATACCGTTCGCCAGCGGCTCTTTTTCGTGGTGCTGGTGGCAACCATGGGCGCGCTCGCCTTTGGCTACGACACCGGCATTATTTCCGGCGCGCTGCCCTATATGACGCTGCCGCCCGCGCAGGGCGGTCTCGACCTCACCCCATTCACCGAAGGGCTGGTGACCTCCTCCTTGATCTTCGGCGCCGCGGTCGGCGCGTTTCTCAGCGGCTATGTCTCGGATCGCTTCGGCCGCCGCATCACGCTGCGCAGCCTGGCGCTGGTCTTCGTCGCCGGCGCTATCGGCACCGCCGTTGCGCCTAACGTCGAGGTAATGGTGGCGATGCGACTGCTGCTTGGCATCGCGGTCGGCGGCGGCTCCTCTACCGTACCGGTGTTTATCGCCGAGATCGCCGGACCGCGCCATCGCGCGCCGCTGGTGAGCCGCAACGAGCTGATGATCGTCTCTGGCCAGCTGCTCGCCTACGTGGTCAGCGCGCTGATGAGCTACCTGCTGCACGATCCGAAAATGTGGCGCTATATGCTGGCGCTGGCGATGATCCCCGGCGCGCTGCTGTTTATCGGCACCTTCTTCGTTCCCGCCTCACCGCACTGGCTGGTGGCGGAAGGGCGCATCAAAGAGGCGATGCGCGTGATGAAGAAGCTGCGCGAAACGCCGCGCGAGGTGCGCAAAGAGATGGCGGAGATGCGCAAACAGGCGCGCGCAGCGGAGCGCGGCCCGTCGGCCGGCGAGCTGCTGCGCGAGAAATGGGTGGTGCGTCTGCTGCTGCTCGGCGCCGGTATGGGCATCGTCATTCAGTTCACCGGCGTTAACGCCTTTATGTACTACACGCCGATTATTCTGAAAACCACCGGCATGGGCACCAGCGCCTCCATTGCCGCCACCATCGGCAACGGCGTGGTGTCGGTGCTGGCGGTGATGGCTGGGATCCGCGCGGTAGGGCGCTTTGGCCGCCGTCCGATGTTGATGACCGGGCTGTGCGTGGTGATCGCGGCGCAGCTGGCGCTGGGCTCGGTGCTGGTCTTTATGCCGCAGAACATGACGCAGAGCCTGCTGGCGCTCGCCTGCATCATGCTGTTCCTGTTCTTTATGCAAATGTGCATCTCGCCGGTTTACTGGCTGCTGATGTCGGAGCTGTTCCCGATGAAGGTGCGCGGCGTGCTGACCGGCACCGCCGTCTCTTTCCAGTGGATCTGCAACGCGGCGGTCGCTTTCGCCTTTCCGCCGCTGCTGGCGCTGGCGGGCAACAGCACCTTCTTTATTTTCGCGGCGATTAACGTAGCGTCGCTGGCATTTGTCGCTCTGATGCTGCCGGAGACGCGCGGTAAATCGCTGGAGCAGATTGAAACCCTGATGCGCGAGCGTTTCGGCGAAACGGATAAAGCCGCCGCCAGCGACGCGGCATAAGCGCAGGCTGCGGATTATCTCGCTGATAATCCGCAGCTATCACACCAAATACTATTACCGTCTGGCGGCCAACGCGCCGTCCGGGAATAATCTCACCATGGCTACTTATCGAATCAAAGTGGGATTTCATAATCCCTCCGCGCTGACCTTCCGGGAGCTGGATGTGATTCTGGCTGAAGCGTCATTCCGCGCCGCGCAGTCACAGCGTGCCGGCGTTCGTTATTTCACGGAGTATGAATATGAGTCGGAGGGCGATCTCTGTTCGGTGTGTGCGCTGGCCTATAGCCACGCCTGCAAAGTGAGGAAATGTCCGCTGGTGCTGGTGGAGATGCAAAAGGCCGAGGCGGGCGTCTGATCGATCGAGACGCCGCGCCTCGGGCGGTTACAGCAGTTCGTCGGCCTGAATCGGCTGCGCATGCCAGCGCTCGACCGCCTGCTTGACCTCATCTTCGCTGGGGTTCTCTTCCGTCGCGACGTTGTAGCGTTTGCCGTCCACCGCGATGACCGTGACCGGCAGCACATAGCGCTGCAGCACCTCGCGGTTCGGCGAGGTGCTGCTCTCGGTCTCTTCAGGCGCTTTGATCTCAACCTCGACTTCTACCTGGCCCGCTGCAAAGCTTTTGACTTCGCCGTGGTAGCCGGCGCCGAAAATCAGATAATCCTGGTTCATAGTCTCTCCTGAGGGTGAGCGGCATCGCACAGCGCGATGCCGTCGGTGGCGCGTTATGCCTGTTTCGGCTGCCCGTTCGAGGCGGTAATGCCGCCGTCGACCGGCAGATTGACGCCGGTGATATAGCGCGCGTCGTCGCTGGCGATAAACAGCACCGCGCTGGCGATATCGTCCGGCTCGCCGGCGCGACGCAGCGCGATGCGGTCATAGAAGCGTTCCATCAATGCCTCGTCGTTTTTCATCTCTTCCGTCAGGTCGGTGAAAGTCAGGCCAGGGCAGATGGCGTTGACGCGCACGCCGTCGGCGCCGTAGTCCATCGCCAGCGAACGGGTAAAGTTGGTCACCGCGCCTTTCGCCGCGTTGTAGACGCTCATGCCCCAGTCGCCGCCAAGCCCGGAAACCGAGGAGATATTGACCACGTTGCCCCGGGTTTTCAGCAGGTCGGGCATAAAGTGGTGAATACAGTAGTAAACGCCGTCTAGATCGACCTTCATCAGCTTGTGCCAGTCATCTGGCTGCACTTCGTGAATGCGGCCCTGCACCACGCTGCCCGCGTTATTGATGAGGACATCGACGCGCCCATACTTCTCCGCCACGCGATCGCGCAGCGCTTTAACCTGATCGACCTCCGCGACGTCGCACGGCGCCACCAGATGATCGCCTGACGCCAGCATCGCCAGCGTCTTCTGCAGCTTCTCTTCGGTTCGGCCGACCAGCACCACGGCGGCGCCTTCACGGGAAAACTGTTTCGCCGTAGCCTGACCAATACCCGATCCCGCCCCGGTGACAACGACCACTTTTCCTGTAAATCTCGACATGTTTTCTCCTTACGGTGGGATGACAGACATTACCTTTAAGCCTGGCAGCCAGATGAGATCGTTCAAGCCAGACGGCAATATCCCTGCAATAAGTCTGTACTTTATGGCTGACAGCTGGCCTACACTGTCAGGCACTAACCGAGGAGCAACCATGCCATCACAGACGCTTTCCGCTGACTGCTGCATCGTCGGCGGCGGCCCGGCGGGCCTGATGACCGGCTACCTGCTGGCGCGCGCGGGCCTGCAGGTGGTCGTTATTGAAAAACACGCCGATTTTCTGCGCGATTTTCGCGGCGACACCATTCATCCCTCCACGCTGGAGGTGATGCACCATCTGGGCCTGCTGGATAAGCTGCTGGCGTTGCCGCACCAGCGCGCCGAAAAGCTGCAGGCGGAAATGGGCGGGGAAGAGGTGACGATGGCCGATTTCTCGCGCCTGCCGGTGCGCTGCCGCTTTATCGCCTTTATGCCGCAGTGGGATTTCCTTAACTTTCTCGCCGACCAGTGCGCCGCCTTTCGCGGCTTCAGGCTGTTGACCTCGACCACGCTCAGCGAGCTGATCGTCGAGCAGGACCGGGTGTGCGGCGTCACCGCGCTGCGCGACGGCCAGCCGCTGACTATCCGCGCGCAGCTGGTGATCGGCGCCGATGGGCGGCATTCGGCGGTCAGAGCGCAAGCGGGGCTGACCAGCCGCGCCTTCGGCACGCCGCGCGACGTGATCTGGTTTCGGCTCGACAAGCAGCCTGACGATCCCGCGATGGGCACCGGCCACAGCGGCCCGCGCAATAACTTTATCGTTATCGATCGCGGCGACTACTGGCAGTGCGGCTTCACTATCGAGAAAGGGGAGTTCGAGGCGCTGCAGCAGGATGGACTGGCGGCGCTGAAGCAGCGCATCGCCGCGGTGTCGCCATTCGACGCCGGACGGCTGGAGACCATCGCCGACTGGTCGCAGATCCGGCTGCTGTCGATTCGTATCGACCGGCTGGATAAGTGGATGAGGCCCGGGCTGCTCTGCATCGGCGATGCGGCGCACGCCATGTCGCCCATCGGCGGGGTCGGCGTCAACCTGGCGATACAGGATGCGGTGGCCGCCGCCAACCTGCTGACCCGGCCGCTCCAGCGCGGCAGAGTCACGCTGCGCGCTCTGGCCCGGGTGCAGAAACGGCGCCAGTTTCCCACCGTTGCCACCCAGTTTTTGCAGATCAAAATGAGCCGTAAACGGCCGGGCGGAGGCGGGAAAAACCCGATGCCGGGCATGCTGCGCAAATGGCCCTTCCTGCGCTTTGTCTTCGGGCGGCTGCTCGGCATGGGGTTTCGCATGGAAAAACCGCGTCGCTTTGCGGCGCGCTGAGGCCGAACGCGCGTCGCAATCCTATACTTGACCCATTAAAAGGCCCGTCACCAGGATACGCCTGTGGAAAATCCTCAACTGCTGGCGCAGCGTCAGCGACGCGCGTTGCTTGCCGGTTCGGTCGGCAACTTTATCGAATGGTATGAGTTCGCCGTTTACGGCTTTCTCGCGACGCTGATCGCGCAGAATTTCTTTCAGCTGCACGGCGCCTCGGCGCTCAGCAGCCTGATCCTGACCTACGCCTCCTTCGCCATCGCCTTTTTCTTTCGTCCGCTGGGCGCCGTTATCTTTGGCCGCATCGGCGATCGGATAGGCCGCAAGCCGACGCTGATTGCGGTGCTGCTGCTGATGACGCTGGCGACCACGCTGATTGGCCTGGCGCCGACCAGCGCCGCGCTGGGCATCGCCGCGCCGCTGATCCTCACTGGATTGCGTATCCTGCAGGGGCTGTTCGCGGGCGGCGAGTATGGCGGCGCGGTGGCGCTGATGACCGAGTTCGCGCCGCCGGACAAGCGCGGGCTCTACGGCGCGTGGCAATCTTTTACCGTGGCGCTGGGACTGCTGGCGGGCGCGGGAATAGTGGCGCTGCTTTCGGGGTTGCTCAGCCCCGACGCAATGCTGGCCTGGGGCTGGCGCGTGCCTTTCCTGCTGGCGCTGCCGCTCGGGCTGATTGCGCTGTGGCTGCGGCTGAGCATGGAGGAGACGCCGAGCTTTATTCGCCAGCATCAGCAGACCCGTCCGCAGGCGAGCGCCGCGCAAACGCTGAAAATTATTCTGCTGGCGATTGCGCGGGTAATGCTCTGGTCGGCGGCGGGCTATACCTGGCTGGTAATTATGCCCAGCTATCTGCAGGCGGCGCTGCACACCGGCTTCAATCAGGCGCTGCTGAGCGCGGTGATTTCTAATTTGGGCTTTGCGGCCGCTATTTTGCCGGCCGGCTGGCTCAGCGATAAAATCGGCCGCCGCCGCGTGATGGTCACGGCCAGCGTCTTGCTGCTGCTGCTCGCGTTTCCGCTGCTCAACCTGTTGCAGGCGGATACCACCTCGACGGCGCTGCGCGCGCTGGTGGTGTTTGTCGCCGGCGGCATCGTCGGGATGCTGGCGGGGCCAGGTCCGGCGATGCTGGCGGAGATGTTTCCCACCCATGTGCGCTACACCGGGCTGGGCCTCGCCTATTCGCTGTCGAACGCCATCTTTTCTGGCTGCGCTGGCCTGATTATCACTGGCCTGATGAAGCAGACCGGCAATCTTGATATCCCGGCCTGGTATGTGATGGCCACCGCGCTGGTCACTATACCGGCGCTGATGACGCTGAAAAACAGCGATGCTCAGCAGCGGCTGTAATCGTTACATCAGCTCAATGCCGAACCGTTTTAACAGCAGCGCCCACAGGGCAAAGAGCGCGAGGGTGATAAGGCAGGAGATCCCAAGCGTGGGCCAGAAGCCAGTGCGCTGGTAGAGGAACGGAAACAGAATAAACATCGGCAGCGTCGGCACCACATACCAGAAGGTGTACCAGGCGTGAGCGGCGATCTTCTCCTGCGCCTGACCTTCCAGCTTCATCCAGATCAGCACCAGCACGGTGACCAGCGGCAGGGCGGCCAGCAGCCCGCCGAGGCGATCGCTGCGCTTCGCCGTTTCGGATATCAGCACCACCATAAAAGCGGTAATCGCATATTTTGAGATAAGCCAGAGCATCGGTTTTTCCGTTAATGGGTGAGCCGCAGGCGCGGCTATTTCAGGTAGGAGCGAATAACCGCGACGATCTCTTCCAGATCGTCACTCCGCTCCTGTGGGGTCGCCTCTTCATTCATCAGGTGTTCGCGGATATGGCCTTCCAGCAGCTCGCTCATCAGGCCGTTAATCGCCCCGCGTACCGCCGCCACCTGCTGCAGCACTTTCAGACACTCTTCGCCCGACGCCAGCGCCGTTTCCAGCGAGGCGGCCTGACCTTTGATACGGCGCACGCGGGTCAGCAGGCTCTTTTGATTTTTCAGGGTATGCGCCATTCAGGATCTCCCGTTGATCGCTATCTATACTGGGGTATAGTATATCAGGCTAAATTCTACGGCTCCCGGCAGCCGTTTGCAACCTGCCGCCACGGGCCAGGGCGTCGCCCCGTCTTAGCATCAATAGCTTCTGGAGATCTTTATGGCAGTAAAATCACCCTGCATCGATTTATGCGTCTTTGACGGGAAAACAGGCTGGTGCGAAGGATGCGGACGCACGCGTAAAGAGGCGCAAGAGTGGCGCAAGCTGACTCCTTACCGGCAGAAAGCGATAGCGCGGGCGCTGGAAGGGCGAATGACCATCCTGCGGCAGGCGCAGAAATAGCCTAAAAAGGTGAGAGATAAGACGAGGGAAGGGACAGGCGTCCCTTCCCAGCCTCCTCGCCGATGCGAGGAGGCGCGCTGGATTATTTACGACCCAGCAGGAAGCCGATGAAGACGCCAACGCCAGCAGCGACCGCCAGACCGGCAAGCGGGTTGGCCTGAACCTGGTCTTTAATGGTGTCTGCCGCGTCGCGCGCAGCGTAGGTCGCCTGATTGGAATAACGACGCGCTGCACCGCGAACGCGATGACGCGGTGAATCGGTCGCTTCGCCCCATTGCTGCTCAGCGGCACCAGCAACTTCTTTAACGGTATCTTCGATTTTTCCTGACATAGTTCGTCTCCTTTGAGTTGGTATTCACTAAAAGCGTAGCAAAGCCCGGCAGTTATGCTGGATGCTTACGCTTTTTTCATCCTATGACTGAGGCTGACCGACGGGGCCGCTGCCGCCCGGCGCGCCAGGGGGTTGTTGCCCGCTGGGCGCATGTGGCGGCGCTGGCGCGTCGTGCGGACGTGGCGCGCAGGCTGTCACGGCGCACGCGCCGAGCCCGAGTAAAAAAATCATTACCAGCTGTTTCACAGGCTTCTCCTGGCTAAAAAAGGGATGCTGAAAGCGTAGCGGGGGAATAGCCGGAGGGCAAACGAGGCGACCGACTGCAACCGGCCCGCTGTTTATGTTCGATGTGAATGCAGCGCCAGCGACCATATATCCCGACCACATTCCGGACAGTTGCCTTTGTCGCCGGTACGCATCTCTTGGGTCAGACCGCAGCGCTTACAGGCATATAAACCGTCCTGAGGGATTAAGGTAAAGCAGGGACGATGCGCAGCTGGCAGAACGGAAAGGCCGGGAACGACATCGTCATCTTTATAGAAATAGAGGCTGAGCTGACCATCGACTTCAACCAGCCCCAGGCGGATCTGACCAAGATGTTCTGCGCCCGCATGCCGCAGCTCCATTAAAAACTCATCTTCAGAAATATTGAGTTTATCGAGATTACCGGATACATATTTCCCTTCCGAAATAAGGGTAACGACTTGTCCTTCAATTAAGGTCGACAGCGTAGTCGAGCGCGACATAGCCCAGGTTGTCAGACGGTAAAGGGCAAGAAGAACGATAAAAACCATGATAACGGGCAGCACCGGCACATCGTCATAAAATGTCACGTCGCCGGAGGCTGAACCCAGCGTCAATATAATCACCACCTCGAAAAGCGACAGCTGCTGAACGCCTCGTCTGCCAGAGATTTTAAGAAAAATAAAAACAACGCTGTAGGCAATAAAAACGCGAATGATGACTTCAAAAAGAAAGGTATAAGGCAGGTCGTTAATAAGAAACTTATGAAAATCGAAGTCGGTCATCTCATGTCCTGTTCACTATTTCTGATTTTCTCGGCACGGATAAGCGGCCTACTGACGTGGCCCATGGCAAAGCGAGTTAAGGCGCGGGATTAGGCGGATATCTCGCCAGCACGACCCGGCAAAAGGCGCGTGCTGGCGCCGTTACAGGAAGGCGATAAGGGCGAGCGCCCTTATCGCCGACGCCATCACCACTCGACGCAAATTTTACCCAGATGGGCGCCGCTCTGCTGGTAACGAAAGGCGTCGCCGAGCTCGGCGTATTTGAAGGTGCGGTCAATCACCGGCTTCTTGCCCATGATCTCCAGCGCCTTCACAAAATCGACCTGGTCCTGGCGGCTGGCCACAATCAGGCCCTTAAGCTGGACCTGCTTCGCCAGCAGGGAGAGCACGGAGATGTCCGCTTTATCGCCGGAGAGAATGCCGATCTGCGCAATATGGCCGCCGACTTTGACCGCTTTCAGGGATTCATTCAGGGTGGCCGGGCCGCCTACTTCCACTACGTGGTCGACGCCGAATCCCTGCGTCAGCTCGAGCGCTTTGTCGCCCCATTGCGGCGTGGTTTTGTAGTTGATGGTTTCATCGGCGCCCATCGCTCGTACCGCGGCGAGCTTTTCATCGGAGGAGGAGGTGGCAATCACCCTGGCGCCCATCGCTTTAGCGATTTGCAGCGCCGCGACAGAGACGCCGCCGGTTCCCTGCACCAGCACCGTTTCACCCGCTTTAAGCTGACCATCTGTGACCAGCGCGCGCCAGGCCGTCAGGGCTGACGTGGTGATGGTTGCAGACTCGGTATGGCTCCAGCCTTGCGGCGCATGGGTGAAGGCGCTTTCCGGGCGAACAACATATTCGCTCGCCATGCCATCGATACCGTCGCCGGGCGTGTGGGCAAAGTTGCCTGCCGCGGGCCCCGGCTTGCCTGCCGGCCAGAGGGGGAAAAAGGTCGAGACGACGCGATCGCCAGCTCTGAACGCTTCAACGCCCTCTCCCACTTCTTCCACAATGCCTGCGCCGTCTGACAGCAAGATGCGACCATCCTGGGTAGGGAACTCTCCGCTGGCCACAATCAAGTCGTGAAAGTTTAGCGAGCTGGCTTTAATCGCCACCCGAATTTCGCCTTTGCCAGGCCTGCCGGGGTCGGCAATATCAGTCAGGGTAATGTTTTCCAGACCGCCGGGCGCCTTGAGCGTAACTGCTTTCATCGTGAATCTCCTGTAAAAGCGTAGGTTTATCTGATAACCGGTTAATTAACCTAATAATAGGAGGACTTTATTGAGCAGGGGACTTTTTGTTACTCCGGCGAGGGGCAGAGAACGCGCAAAAACGCTATCAGGCTAAACAGCATCGCGGATGACCATGACCTTGATGGTCAGCAGGTTGAGAAAGGGCAAACCGCAGCAGTGGCGATCTGCCCGCCGGCATTACTCTACGGCGATGGGTTTCTCATCCACCGTGGGCTGTTCATCGCCCTGAATCTGCCTGATGCGCTGTTCGGTTGCGTTAACCGCGCTGGCGCTGCTCAGCAGGGTATAGGTCAGCTCAAAGGTGGTGCTTTGTCCGGGCGCTAACTGCTTCACGCGACCCTGTTCTTTTTCAATCGTAACCGGATAGGCGTAGTTGGTGCCTGGCTCAATGCCGGTAACGTAGCCCTGTTTCAGCGTATCCGTGTTCTTCCACATCGTCAGCAGGGGCAGCTGGTGGGTGTCGAACTCAATCGAGGCGCCTTTGTCGCCTTTGCTGTTAATCACCGCCGCCAGCGTTTTGCCGCTGCTGTCCGCTTTTGGCACCAGGTTAAACACCATCTCATCAAAGTCTTTGGTCGGCGCGTCGTAGATGTTCCATGCTTTCAGGCCGGATTTCGCATAATCGTTAAAAGGCGAAACCGACTTCAGCGGGGCGATAAAGCGCGCATCTTTTTCCAGAATCGGCGTACCGAAGTTGCTGTGATAAATAATTTGATAGTCATGCGGATAGTCGCCGCGGTTGGTCAGCACGTCATGCAAGGTAAAGGATTTAGCGCCGGGCACGTAACGTAGCTCGGTCCAGGTTTCCAGATTTGCTTTTTTAAAAGTGTTTTCTTTCAGCAGACCACGCACGCGGATTTCATGCGGCGCCTTTTCGTCGATGGTGACCTCAACGCGGGACGCTGGCGTATTGCCTGCTTTGCCGTGCAGGGTATAAATCCTGCCGTCTTTGACCACCGGATGCCCGGTCCACTCGTAGCCGCAGCGCACCATCATTTCATTGAATCCTTCCAGCCAGCCTAATCCATTGCGGCTGTCAAGATTGATATAGGCCGGATTGACCACCTCGTTGACTGGCGAATCCCATCCCAGCCGGACGCCATCGCCATTCACATGCAGCAAATCCATACCGCGCGTCGGGCTCAGGGCGATAGTCAGGCCGTTTTGGCTGGTGATAGTCAGTACCTTCGAGCCTTCCTGCTTGCCGCCGTGCAGGACTTTCTGCTGTAAGCTGAAGGCGTCGCCAGAAAGCTTCAGCTGTTTACTGCTAATCTGCCAGTTTCCCTTATCGGTACCGGCTTCAGCATCTGTCAGCACCCACGTCTGCGCTGCTGCCTGACCACTGAATGCCGCCATAACCATGCCTGCTAAAAGTGCCTTTTTCATTTTTATGCATCCCGTTGCTGAATTGATTTAGCTCAAGTCGGGCAAGAGTATAAATTGCCGCCGCGCGAAAACGTGATGAGGTTCACCTGACGCAATTTTCCATTAGCCTGATGAGATAAATCAGATCTGCATCACAGGTTTTAGCTCAATAAACAGGCGATAAAGCAGAGCGGAAGCAAGAGAGAGCTGAAAAAGAGGCGTTTAGTTAAATCGTTTCAGCTATATGAAGGCGAGTCAGCAGCGAGACAGGTTGCGTGGCAGCAGCGACGACAGGGCGGTCAGGCGTGTGCGGTTGGGATCTGGCTGGTTAATCGAGGGTAAGCTTGCAGTCAGACAGCAAGAAGAATTTAATAGCAGCGTCGTCAGACTGCCACCGCGCAGCTTTTCACAAGGAGATATTGATGAAAGTACAGGTTAAAAACCAAAACGGGATGGTGCAGGACTTAGAAGCAGCTTCTCTGGTGATTACGCTGGGCAATGGCGAAACCCTTGAAATCGGCGAAGAAAGTAGCGGTCGTCCAGACCATCTGTCTGAGGGCGTCACCATATGGGGAGGACGAATACCGGAGCAGGGCGCCTCCCTTGATGCACTGAAGGAGTCAACGCGCGGGCTTGGTATCTATCCGCTGGCCGCAAACATGATCCATCTTTTTCCGCTCAGCAAATAACGCCTGTCCCTTTCTGCCGGACAAGCAGATAGCTTTCCCGGCAGATCAACTTAACAACCGCCTCTCTGTGTTAGCCTCTGGTCATCTGCTATTCCCCGCCTTTAGCCACGCTTTCAGCTGCTTAAAATAATGAGTCCTGCTGCTGTAAGGCGGGCTGCTGTCAGGAATATGTATTAAATGTGAAAATTAATTGTAGGTGGCTGGTTAATATATGGCTGTTGCGTTCTATTTTATCTATGGCAAAGCATGATTATTTTATATTGGTCAGTAAAGCATACGCTGAATTACTATCTGCTGCATAAAATCGATACCGGAATATGCGGGGCGGTTTGCGTAGCTTTTCCGCAATATGAATCATGTGAGTCAGCTAAAGATGAAGTGCATAAAATATGTAATGATCGTTATTTCTATTATGATCACTGCCGGATGCGGGTGGCACCTTAAAGGGCAGACACAAAAACCGGTGAATTTAAGAACCTTAATAATGATTTCTGACGATCCACACGGGCCACTGAGTCGCGCCGTGCGTAAAGAGCTACGGCTGAATGGAATAGAGGTTGTTGATAATATGTCGACTGCTCGTATGGATCTTATCACGCTCCATCTGGAAAATGATGTGAAGGGAGAGGATACCGCTTCGGTCATCGGCGATCGCACAGCGGAAAAACAACTCTTTATATCACTCAGCGCGACGGTGATGGTTCCAGGAAAAGACAGGATATCCCTTACCGAAAAAATTTACCGTTCCCGATTTATAAACGCACAGGGAGCGCTGCTGGACGCGAGCGCACAGGAGGTCATCACGCGCGAAATGTATGCGCAGGTCGCGGCTAAACTCGTGCGTCGTCTCATACTGATTAGTAATAAGATTTGAACCCTTTTAAGATAGTCCGGGAAATATAATGGGCAAGCAGGCTTATTTTTTGTATGTCTCCATTATCGAGCTGCTCGTCTGGTTTGGTATTTTCGGCTGGGACGCGACGCCGTTAATGAATATATCGATGCTGACTGTTGTTTTTATTCCGCTGATGATAGCCTTTTTATTTATGAAGGCGTAGTCGGTTACAGCGTCTAGCCCTTAATATCCAGACGAGAACAGAGCTGACCAATAAAGTCGATGAGCTGCCGATGACTGGGGCTGAGCGCATGCTGGTCAAGGGTGACCACCCCCGTATCCATGTAAGTAATGGAATTATCTATAGTACGACGCATAACCCGTAGCCCATCAAGCGACCAGGGACGGTAGACTAAATCCGATAAAATCGTGACGCCTTTGCCCTGCGCAACAAAGCTGCGCACCGCCTCAAAAGAGTTGGTGCGGAAAAAAACGTCCGGCCCTGTCCCATGTCCTTTCCAGTATTCGCTTATCACGCCAGGATATTCGTCGGTGCTCAAAAGTATAAAGGGCACCTTTTCCACATCCTCTAATAGCAGCGCTGTTTTACTTAATAAAGGATGCCCACTACATGCCCATAACCGACGCGGAGAGCGCATGAATGTTTCTATTTTCAGATCGCTATCGTGCGTTATGTTTGAGGTGAGCAAAAGCGCAAAGTCAATTTGCCTGTTGCGTAACTGCGCGATAAGCGCGGGAGAGGGGGCTTCAACAAACTGGAGGTCGACTAAAGGAAATCGCTGCTCGACATCATGTAATATCTGCGGCAACAGATAAGCTGACAGGGTTTCAGAAATGCCAATCCGGCAAATGCCAAACGCGGTTTCAGGCTTATTTTGCAAATCATCAAAAGCCGCCTGGCTGTCACTGATAATTTTACGGGCATAAGCCAGTAACCGTTCGCCCGCCGCCGTCACTCGTACCCCTTTAGCATGCCTGACGAAGAGCTGCGTATTGAGGGCAGACTCGAGATTACGCATCGCTATTGTCATCGAGGATTGTGAGATATGACAGTGGCTTGCAGCCCTGGAGATCTGATGCGTTTCCGCCAGGGCAATAAATAGTTCAAGCTGTCGTAAGGTAAATTTCATGAAATTTATCTGCGCCTGACAATGAAGCGGTTATTTTATCACAGAAAAACAGGCGCGAGGTAAATGACACCTGAACTGAATAACTGATAAGGGTCTCAGGCGAGGTAAAGCATGACCACCACGATAACGCTATAGCCAAAAGAGAGCATTAAAAGCTTGCGTAAGGTTTTCAGCGACGCACGTTTCTCTTTTAATCTCTGGTTAATATTTTTTTGCGCGGGGGGAACATTAAGCGGCAGTTCGCACCAGCTGCACGCTTCTGCCTGATCAAATAATCGTCTGGCTTCTCTGCAGTTAAAGATATAGCACAAGATTAAAAAAATATTAATGGAAATAATTAACATTAACGCCATCGTATTAACAGGCATCATTTTTATCTCCGGTCAGCGGGTAAAGGAAAAACTGATGTTAATCAGCGACGAATTATCTACTGTTTAGTAGAGGGTGTATTATAGTGAATCATAGTGCTCAGGAAATAAAATTGATGTCAGGCAGGCGCAAATTTATTTTTTGCTGAGCCTGCTTTATCTTTGAACTTCCGTGAACTTTCCGGGGTATTTCCTCAGGCCGATGGTTGCGTTGCATACTACGAATACACAGCGCACCATCGGCCCGTTGCGCCAGCCCTTACTCCTGAACCCGCTCAAACGTCGCAATCACCCGGTCGATATGTTTTTTCATCGCGCTTCGCGCCGCCTTGCCGTCGCGTTTCTCAAGCGCGGCGAGAATGGCCCTGTGCTCGGACTCTGAGACAGAAGGCATGTCGCCTGGCGTATAGTGCGCCTGCAGCATGCGGAACATGCTGCCGTAGCGGTGGCCGAGCAGATGGCCAATGATAAAGCCATAGGCCGGGTTGCCGCTCGCCTGGGCGATGCGGATGTGGAACAGCCGGTCGCCGGGATGGGTGCGCGACTGGGCGCGGTTATCCTCGCAGTTTTGCTCATAGGCCGCGCGGATCAGCGCCAGCTCCTCGTCGCTGGCGTGCACCGCGGCCAGCGCGGCCGCCTCCGGCTCAATCAGGCGCCGCGCCTGCAGCAGAGAGAACGGCGGCAGCTCGGTGGAGAAGTCCAGCCTGATGCCCAGCTCATCGTCCGGCTCGCGCCACTGATCGCGTCCGGCCTGCATCATCACCGGCTCCTGAGTGCGGGAGCGCGCCTTCACAATCACGCCGTTGCCGACTTTCACATCCACCAGCCCAATCACTTCCAGCGCAATCAGCGCTTCGCGCACCGAGGCGCGACTCACCTGCAGTTGCTCCGCCAACTCACGCTCCGCTGGCAGACGACTGCCGGGCGGAAACTCGTTGTTGTCGATGAGCTTGATCAGCTGGTCAGCTATTTGTCTGTAAAGCCTGGGGTTTTCCATCTTTTTTATCGGCATCGCACTGCTACCCGTCTAAATAAATTAAGTGACCCGATGCACAAATAATCGTCAGGACACTTGTCAATGTTACGCAAATGTCAATAAAACGTAATGCGTCAGCGAAAAAGTAGCCAGCGTTATTTGCTATTCCGGAAGGGCAAAACATCGCTTTATTGGCCTGACCATTAGATCTTTGGACCAGAGGAAATGCAATGAATTTACACGGAAAACGCGTATTAATCACCGCCGCTGGTCAGGGCATCGGGCTGGCCAGCGCGCGCTACTTTGCCCAACAGGGCGCAGAGGTGATCGCCAGCGATATCAACCTGGCCGCGCTGCAGGATCTACCCGGTATTCGCGCTTATCAGCTGGACGTGACCGATCCTCAGGCGATTCGCGCGGCGGCGCAGGAGCTCGGCACGCTTGATGCGCTGTTTAACTGCGCCGGGGTCGTCCACAGCGGCAGCCTGCTGGCGTGCAGCGAAAAGGAGTGGCAGTTCGCGCTCGATCTCAACGTCACCGCGATGTTTCACATGATCCAGGCATTTCTGCCCGCAATGCTGCAACAGCGCAGGGGCTCGATTATCAACATGTCGTCGGTGGCCTCCAGCATCAAAGGCGTCGCCAATCGCTTTGCCTATAGCGCCACCAAAGCGGCGGTCATCGGCCTGACGCGCTCGGTGGCGGCGGACTACATCGGCGACGGCATCCGCTGCAACGCCATCTGCCCCGGCACGGTCGATTCGCCGTCGCTGCGTCAGCGCATCGCCGCCCAGGCGCAGGCGGAAGGGCGCACGGAAGGGGAAGTCTATGACGCTTTTGTCGCGCGTCAGCCCATTGGCCGCATCGGCACGCCTGAAGAGATCGCTTATCTTGCGGCCTACCTGGCGTCCGATGCCAGCGCCTACACCACCGGCACCGCCCAGATTATCGATGGCGGCTGGAGCAACTAACAGGAGTGGAACAATGAAATTATTACGTGTAGGCGAACCGGGCAATGAGCGTCCGGCGCTGCTGGATGAGCAGGGCGAACTGCGCGATCTGTCGCACTATATCGATGACCTCGCGGGCGATGCGCTGCTGCCTTCCTCACTGGAGAAGCTGCGCCAGCTGCCGCTCAGCGAGCTGCCTAAAATCAGCGGCCAGCCGCGCACGGGCGCCTGCGTCGGCCGGATTGGCAAGTTTATCTGTATCGGCCTGAACTATGCCGATCACGCCGCGGAGACCGGCGCCGCCATCCCGCAGGAGCCGGTGGTCTTCGGCAAATGGACCAGCGCGGTGGTCGGCCCTAATGACGCGGTGCGCATTCCGCGCGGCTCGGTGAAAACCGACTGGGAAGTTGAGCTGGGCGTGGTGATCGGCAAAGGCGGCAGCTACATCGACGAAGCGGATGCGCTGTCGCACGTGGCGGGCTACTGCGTGGTCAACGACGTCTCTGAGCGCGAATATCAGATCGAGCGCGGCGGCACCTGGGATAAAGGCAAAGGCTGCGACACCTTTGGTCCCATCGGACCCTGGCTGGTGACCGCCGATGAGATCGCCGATCCGCAGCAGCTCGATCTCTGGCTGGAGGTCGACGGCAAACGCTATCAGAACGGCAACACCCGCACCATGATCTTCACGGTGGCGCACATCATCAGCTATCTCAGCCGCTTTATGAGCCTGCAGCCGGGCGACGTGATCTCTACCGGCACGCCGCCGGGCGTCGGCATGGGACAGAAACCGCCGGTTTACCTGCGTCCGGGTCAGGCGATCCGCTTAGGCATCGCCGGGCTGGGCGAGCAGCGCCAGATCACCGAGGGCAGCGAAGCATGACCAGACTGACCTCACTGCGCGTCGAAGATATCCGTTTTCCCACGTCCGATCATCTCGACGGTTCGGACGCGATGAACCCGGACCCCGACTACTCTGCCGCCTACGTCATTATCGAAACAGATAACGCGGCGATCAGCGGGCACGGCCTGACCTTTACCATCGGGCGCGGCAATGAGATTTGCTGTGCGGCGATCCGCGCGCTGGAGCACCTGATCGTCGGCCGCCAGCTGGAGACGATCACCGCCGATATGGGGCAGTTCTGGCGCGATATCACCAGCGACAGCCAGCTGCGCTGGATCGGGCCGGATAAAGGCGCCATTCATCTGGCGACCGGCGCGGTGGTCAACGCGGTATGGGATCTGTGGGCGAAGTCGGAAGAGAAGCCGCTGTGGCGGCTGGTCGCCGATATGTCGCCGCAGGAGCTGGTGCGCTGCATCGATTTCCGCTACCTCACCGACTGTATCACGCCGGACGAGGCGCTTGCCTTGCTGGCGGCGCAGCAGCCGGGCAAGGCGGCGCGCATCCGCCAGCTCGAGCAGCACGGCTATCCCTGCTACACCACCTCGGCGGGCTGGCTCGGCTACGACGACGACAAGCTGCGTCGCCTTTGCCAGCAGGCGGTCGACGCCGGCTTCTCCCATATCAAGCTGAAGGTCGGGCGCGATCTCGAGGATGATATTCGCCGCGTGCGCATCGCGCGCGAGGTGCTGGGGCCGCATCGCCAGCTGATGATCGACGCCAATCAGGTGTGGGAAGTCAACGACGCCATCGACTGGGTGCAACAGCTGGCGTTCGCCCAGCCCTGGTTTATCGAAGAGCCGACCAGCCCGGACGATATCGAAGGCCACCGCAAAATTCGTCAGGGCGTCGCGCCGGTCAAAGTCGCTACCGGCGAGATGTGCCAGAACCGCATCATCTTTAAGCAGTTGATGATGCGCGAGGCGATCGACGTGGTGCAGATCGACGCCTGTCGCCTTGGCGGCGTCAACGAGGTGCTGGCGGTAATGCTGATGGCGGCGAAATATCAGCTGCCGGTCTGCCCACACGCCGGCGGCGTGGGGCTATGCGAATACGTGCAGCATCTGTCGATGATCGACTTTGTCTGCATTGCCGGCAGCCATGAAGGCCGCGTTATCGAATATGTCGATCATCTGCATGAACATTTTTTGCATCCGTGCGAGATCCGCGGCGCCGCCTATATGCCGCCGACCGCGCCCGGCTTCTCGATCGAGATGATGCCCGCCTCGCGCGAGAAATACCGCTATCGCGCGCAGGGAGGCTGAGATGCGCATCGACGCTCATCACCATTTCTGGCGCTATGACGCGGCGCGCTATCCCTGGATCACGGCCGCCATGACGCGCCTGCAGCGCGATTATTTACCGCAAGACCTCGCGCCGCTGCTGGCGCAGCGGCAGCTGCAGGGATCGATTGCGGTACAGGCGCGGCAGTGCGTGGCGGAGACGCAGCAGCTGCTGCAGTGGGCGCAGACGCTGCCGGCTACGCAGGTGGTGGGCTGGATCGACGTTGCCGCGGCGGATCTCACGGCGCAGCTGGACGCGCTGCGCCATCCGCGGCTGCGGGGATTCCGCCATCTGGTGCAGGACGAGTCCGATCCTGCCGCCTGGCTGCGGCAGGAACGCGTGGCGGCGGGTATGCGGCAGCTGCAAAAGCAGGCCTACGTGTGGGAAATACTGGTGACCTGGCGTCATCTGGCGGAGGCGACGCAGTTTGCCGCGCAGCACGATCGCCACTGGCTGGTGCTCGACCACCTCGGAAAGCCGGATATTGCGCGCGGCGCGCGGGCCTGGGGCGAGCAGGTGGCGGAGCTGGCGGCGATGCCGCACGTGGTATGCAAATTATCCGGGCTGGTGACCGAGGCGCCGCACGGCCAGTGGGAGCGCGCACAGCTGCGGCCTTTTATCGACGAGGCGCTGGCGCGTTTCGGTCCGCAGCGGCTGATGTTCGGCTCGGACTGGCCGGTCTGCCTGCTGGCCGCGGAGTATCAGGCGGTGGCGCAGCTGGCTGAAGAGGCGACTGCTGCGCTCTCCGCCAGCGAACAGGCGGCCATCTGGGGCGAGACGGCCGCGCACGTTTACGGCCTGACAGGAGAGAACAATGAATCTGTTTTTGCAGGATAAGGTGGTTATCGTCACCGGCGGCGGATCGGGCATCGGCGCCGCTATCTCCCGCCTGCTGGCGGAAGAGGGCGCGATCCCGGCGATCGTCACCAACGCGGAGCCGGATGAAATGTGGCTGGCCGCGCTACGCGAGCTGCAGCCGCAAACCGAGGTCGTAATAGCCGATCTCTGCGATGAGCAGCACTGCCAGCGCGCGGTTGAGAGAGTACAGCATCAGTTCGGGCGCATCGACGGACTGGTGAACAACGCGGGCGTCAACGACGGCGTCGGGCTGGAGGCGGGACGCAGCGCCTTCGTCGCCTCGCTGGAAAAGAACCTGCTGCACTACTACCAGATGACGCACTTCTGCCAGCGCGCGCTGGAAAAGAGCCGCGGCGCGATCGTCAATATCGCCTCGAAAACCGCGCTGAGCGGCCAGGGCGGCACCAGCGGCTACTGCGCGTCGAAAGGGGCGATTCTGGCGCTGACGCGGGAGTGGGCGGTGTCGCTGCGGCACAGCGGCGTGCGGGTAAACGCCGTGGTGCCTGCCGAGGTGATGACGCCGCTCTATGAACGCTGGATCGGCGGCTTCGCCGATCCGCAGGGCGAACTGGCGAAAATTACCCAGCGCATTCCGCTCGGCCAGCGCATGACCACGCCGGAGGAGATCGCCAGTACCACGGTATTTTTGCTGTCGTCGCGCGCGTCGCACACCACCGGCGAGTGGCTGAGCGTCGACGGCGGCTATCTGCATCTCGATCGGGCGCTGTTATGAGCGGCGCAACGGCGCGCTACTGTCTGGCGCTCGATCTGCTGGACGACGCGGAGAAGATCGCCGAGTACCAGCGGCTGCATCAGCGCATCTGGCCGGAAGTGGCCGCTCATCTGCGTCAGCACGGCATCGTCGATATGGAGATATACCGGCTTGGCGCCCGACTTTTTATGGTAATGGAGGTAAACGAACGCTTTAACGCGCAGGATTTTGCTCAGGCCTCTGAACAGGATCCGCACATTCAGCGCTGGGAAGCGCTGATGTGGCAGTTTCAACAGCCAACGCCCTGGACGCCCGCAGGGGAAAAATGGGCGGCGATGGCGCGAATATTCTCTTTGCAGGACCAATAACAACACTTACCGACTCTACGCTACGAGGATATAACCATGGCAATACAACGCGTCGAGACGCCGGAAAATATCGGCGTCGGGGGAACTATTAGCCTGCGCTGGGCGTTCATGCTGATTACCACCCTGTTTTTTATGTGGGGCGTCTCCTACGGCCTGCTGGATGTGCTCAATAAACATTTTCAGGAAACGTTAAGCGTCACCAAAGCGCAATCGGGATTATTGCAGGCGGCCTATTTCGGCGCCTATTTTATCGTGGCGCTGCCGGCCGGTTATTTTATGCAGCGTCACGGCTACAAGGCAGGGATCCTGGCGGGATTATCGCTCTACGCCCTTGGCGCGCTGCTGTTCGTGCCGGCGGCAATGGTCAATAACTTCTCGGTCTTTCTCTTCGCGCTGTTCGTGCTGGCCTCCGGGCTGGGCTGCCTTGAAACCGCCGCGAATCCCTATGCCACGGTGCTCGGCGACGCCAGCGGGGCGGAGCGGCGCCTTAATCTGGCGCAGTCCTTTAACGGCCTCGGACAGTTTGTCGGGCCGATGATCGGCGGCTCGCTGTTCTTTACCCACGCCAGCCAGCAGGCGGCGCAGGAGAGCGTCAAAATCACCTACGTGGTCATCGCATGTGTGGTCATCGCCATTGCGCTGCTGTTTAAACGCACCGCTTTGCCCGATATTCGCGAGGCCGCCAGCGCGCATGTGCAGCAGCCCGGCGCGACGTTATGGCAGCAAAAGCATTTCGTCGGCGGCGTGATTGCGCAGTTCTTTTATGTTGCGGCGCAGGTCGGAGTGGGCGCGTTCTTTATTAACTACGCCACCGAGCACTGGCACGGCGTTACCAACCAGAGCGCCTCTTATATGCTTTCGGTGGCGTTGATCTGCTTTATGCTGGGACGCTTCTTCTCCACCTGGCTGATGGGCAGGGTCAAACCGGCGGCGATGCTGGCGGCCTATGCGCTGATCAATATCGTGCTCTGCGCCGTGGTGATGCTGGGCGCAGGGGATGTCTCAGTCGTGGCGCTGATCGCTATCTTCTTTTTTATGTCGACGATGTTCCCGACCATCTTCGCCATGGGCGTCAAAAATCTCGGCCCGGCCACCAAACAGGCAAGCTCGTTTATGATTATGGCGATTGTCGGCGGGGCGATTATGCCCTACTTCATGGGGCTGATTTCCGACCATATCAGCACTGCCGTGGCTTATAGTCTGCCGCTGCTCTGCTTTGGCGTGGTGCTGGTTTATGCGCTGCGGCAGCGGAAGCAGGCGTGACGTCGAGGGACGATCGCGTGCTTAGCGAGGGTTTACCACACGGCGATCGGTCAGGATCGCCGTTGTTTTTCTGGCCGCCCGGGGTGGCCGCATCGCTATACTCTGCGCCTTACTATGCATCCTGCAGACGCTTCAGGATACGGATCCTGAAAACGTAGATAAGGGCGCACAGCATCAGGCTGAGCAAGGCGGTGCAGATAAAGACGCCGGCACCGGTCAGCGCCAGCATGACGCCGCCGATCAAGGGTCCGGCAGCGATCCCCAGCGTCGACAACATAGAGGCGCCCAGGTAGGCACCGCGATGCTTTGCCGGCGCCAGCTGATCGAGCAGGATGTTCAGGTTCGGCATCAGAATCGCTTCTCCCAGACTAAAGACGCCGGTGACCGTCAGCCACAGCCAGATTTCCGTCGAGCGCACGGAAAAAAACAGGAGCTGTGATAGAGCGAAAATGAGTCCGCCCAACAGAATGCGTTTCGGCAGGGTAATCTGCGCCATAAACCGCACAATAAATGTCTGAAACAGCAGCACGGTACAGGCATTCGTAACCAGTATCAGGGTGATCAACTTCACTGCCGCGTTGCCGTCAAGCAGCAGCAGGTACTGGGGCAGTATGGCTTCGTAATGGATAAACACCACGCTGCATAAAATGCTGCACAGCAGCGCCGCAATATAGGTTTTATCTCTGGCGATAATACCTACCATCTGATTCAGCTTTACCGGCGGCTCGCTGCCAGCCTGCTGCTCGCTCAGCAGTTTTCCCGCCGGGATAAACAGCAGCACGTAAGCGAAAAAAGGCAGGTAGCTCAGTCCGGTTATCAGGAAGGTTCCCTTTTGCGAGGTCAGGCCAAAGACGATCCCCACCAGCGGACCAAACACCGCCGCAACGTTAATCAGGTAGTAGCGCATTTGCAGAGCAAGCGCACGACGACGGCGATCGCCCAGCAAATCGCTCATCAGCGCGCGCAAAGGGGGATCGACCCACGCAAAGGAGACGCCAATAACCATCAGGCCGACGATAAACAGCCCCAGCCCGGTGGCCTGCGCCAGAGTGACATAGCCCAGCGCGGAAAAGGCGCAGCCCAGCAGCAGGATCACGCGTCGGCCCAGCCGGTCCGATAGTTGTCCGCCGTACATACCCAGCACCACCGAGAACAGCGCGCTGCTGGTCATCGCCATGCCAATGGCAATCGGCGACAGGTGATAATTTTGCGTCATGATCACGGCGATAAACGGCCACGCCATAAAATAGCTAAACCGTATAACCAGCGTAAAAAAGAGCAGCGCATGGACAGTCGGCGGGAAGGATTTTAACGTCTGAAACAGACCCGGTTCCGCGCTCGCGGCAGCGGCGTGTTTAGCTGGCATACTTTATCCCTGTAATAGTTTTTATTAACACGCTGGAACGTTGAAGAATATAACTAGCTAAATAGTAATAAGATTATTACTCGGCTGCGGCAAGATAAATGTTACCAAACTGTTTAATTCGTCAGCTTATGATGTGAAGGCGGGAGGGCGCAGAGAAATATAAGGTAAAGCGCGAAACAGATAATTAAATGCGGAAGTAAGTGCTGAAATAACGCGCGGTCGGATCTTTTCAATGCATATTTAACTCCTCTTATCAGTGATGCCAATCACAGTAATCGCTGAAGCTCTGGCGCTATGCGTCGATAACCCATGCTCAGCGCATTTTTTGACGCTGAGTAGGGATCATGAGTACTGATTGCGAACGGACCTGCTTTTAGCCCTCCTTTTTTTTACAACACCAGCCTATGCACGCCTTTTAATTACAGTGGAAATAATAATATGTCTGCTATCAAGACAATGGGTAAACGCTTTTTTGGTTCAGGTTTTGCAGGTGCGTCTCAGCCCGCTAACGGTATTTTTAACTGCGAGAGCCTGCCGGCCTCGCTCTCTGCGGCAGGCCTCAGCTCGCGTGCGGCAGGGGTATTGCTGACGTTCGTGCCGCCCGAGGCCGATTTTCAGAAAGTCAGCCAGGCCTGGCAGCGCTTTACCTCGGCGGATTTAACCGTGATTACGCTCTCCTCTAACGGCGCGCTCAGCACCAGCGGCAAACAGACCACCTACTGCAAAGGGGATGGCCAGGAGGGGAGCTGGCTCTGGCTGCCCCGCAGCCTGATTGCGGAACATGAAACCCATATCGTCGACCTGCATCTCAGCGACACCCACACGGCGACCGATCGCATCAGCGCGATTGAGCAGGAGCTGACCGCGCTGAAGCTGCGTATGCCGCTCTCTGCCGATCGCACCTTCGCCATGATCTACTGCGACGGGCTGTCGGCGTCGGAAGGGTTTTTGATGCAGGCCTGGTATAACAGCGGCCGCTTTCCCTGCCTGGCGATTGGCGGCTCGGCGGGCGGGCGCGTCACCTTCGACGGCACCTGGATCGGCGTAGGCGGTCGCGTGCTGCAGGGGAAAGCGGTGATCGTTTTCTGCCGCATGGCGGCGGGCAAATCCTTTGCGCCTTTTAAAAGCCAGAACTTTGAGCCGCTGAATAAGAGCTGGTTAATCGCGGAAGCCGATCCCGTTACGCGTACTCTGACCTCGGTGTTCAATCAGCAGGGGCAGCAGCAGCCGTTTACCCAGGCGCTGGCGCAACATCTTGAGTGCAACGAACAGCAGCTTACCGAACGGCTGAAAGGGCTGACCTTCGCCGTTAAGGTGGGCGAGGCGTTCTTTATTCGCTCCGTGGCGAAAATAACGAGCCGCAGCGTGCAATTTTTTTGCGATCTGGAATTCGGCGACCGGCTCTATTTGATGCGCGAAACCGATTTCAAACAGGCGACGCTGCGCGACTGGCAGGCGTTTACCGGGCGTCACGGCAAACCGGCGGCGATCCTGATGAACGACTGCATACTGCGCCGCGCAGGCAACGCCGATCGGTTGCACGACGCCCACTTTTTTAAAGGCATTCCCGCCGCCGGCTTTTCCAGCTTTGGCGAAATCCTGGGCGTGCCGATCAATCAGACCCTCTCTGCGCTGGTGTTTTTTAATCACGACGCCAATGCGATGGCGCAATTTCCCGTTGAGTATGCCAGCTATGCGGCGCATTACGCCCAGCGCGCGCTGCGTCGCTGGGAGGCGCTGAACCGCGTGCAGTCCGGCGTGCTGGCGCGCGTGGTGAATTATCAGCAGGAGCTGGCCCCTATCGTGCAGGCGCTGCCGGTGCTGGAAGCGGCGACCCAGAGCCAGAGCGAAGCGCTTACCATGGCTGAAAGCGCTATCCGCGGCATCAGCGATATCGCCAGAGAAAGCCAGCAGGCGCAAAGCCGTTTAGGGGAGGGGCTGGACGATCTGGAGGAGATATCAAACGGCATCAATGTTATTACGCATGGCATCAGCAATATCGCTTTCCAGACCAATATTCTGGCGCTGAATGCGGCGGTCGAAGCGGCGCGCGCGGGCGAAGCGGGCAGGGGATTCGCCGTGGTGGCGGGAGAGGTGCGTCGTCTGGCCCATTCGTCTAAAGAGCAGGCGGAAGCCACCGCGAGCAATATCGACGATGCGGTGAGCACCATTTCACGCATTCGCGACGTGGCCACCAACACGGTGCAAACCGCCACCGATATGGCCGAGCGCAGCATTCACGCGGCCGATACCATCGCCGCGATGAGCCATCGCACGCGCGAGGAACGCGCAGACATGACGAAACAGCTGGATAGCCTGCGCACCCTGACTGCTGGCATGGACGCCATGCAGGAGGCGGTGGCGGAGCTGAAAGTGCTGCAAACGCTCTCAACCCGTAGGTAAGGCATCGCTGGCGCAGCTCTCTGGAGAAGGGCTGCGCCGATGGCGAAGCGAAGCCCTAAGCCTCAGATGCTGTTCCGCCCGCAGCAGGTTTGCGGCGCGTGACGATCCTGACTACTGTTTCTGAATACTCTTTTACGACGACTGGCGAAACCTGGCAGGAGGAGCGATGAAGCGCGATGCATTAAATGAAGATGATTACGACGAAGTCTGCCGGGTCATTGGCGATGCGGTGGTCGTGCTGGCCGAATCGGGCCATGAGACCAAACGAGAAGAGATTTCCGCGCTGCTGAAACGCGCGCGTCAGCACCGCTCCCACAGCGAACGCGATGAGCAGCGGATGCTGGAGCACGCGATCCGTCTGGTTAAGCCTTAAACGCTGGCGGCGCAGCGGGAACCCTTTTAAGCAACCTTGCCCATCACGGTTTTAAACAGCAGCGCATCCAGCAATGTATCATCCTGTTTGTGAGGCGGCGGAGCGAGCGTCGCTTCAGCACGCGCCAGCTCATGCTCGATAAAGGCATGCAGCACGGGGCGACGTGGCCCAAATTGCGCCTCGCCGGCGCGCTGTTTGGCGCTAAGCAGCGCAGCGATATCCTCACGTAACGGTCCCGCCTGCACGGTTCCCTCAAGCAACCGATCGAAGCGCATAGGCGGCGCGCCTTTCCCCGCTTCTATCCAGCGCACCGCCAGCAGCGGACGCAGCACATAAAAGTACTTTTTCAGCCTGACTTCATCGTTCTGCAAATAGTGCTGGAAGTTCTTGTGGGCCATCGAGCGGTAGTGCCAGCGCGCGCTCGGGTGAAAAGAAACGCTCGCCGATCGCCCGCAAGCCAGCCATAACCTCCTCGTCCTGCCGGTATATAACGGGCGAATCGAGCCAGTCAATCAGCGTCGGGTTGGCGCGCTTTAAAAGACCCAGCGCCTTTCTCCACTCCCAGCCGCATACGTCGAGCTCGGCATCGATGGGCTTTTCGATAACGTCGCGCGGCGACTCAACCCGCAGGTACCATTCAGGTTTGTGCACATAGAGAAAACGCACGTCATAATCGCTGTCCGGGGAGGCGAAGCCCCAGCCGCGACTGCCTGATTCGCAGGCGAACACTATCCGGATATCGTGCTCGGCTTCTGTTTGCGCCAGAACAGCGCGAACGCGGGCGCGCATCGACTCGTCAACGCCGTGTAATCCCGTTTCTATTTTCATCCTTCTTTTCCTTTTATCCTTTTACGCAGACCACCTGACGCAGCGTGTGAACGATCTCCACCAGCGAGGACTGCGCTGCCATAACGGCATCAATATCTTTGTAGGCCATCGGTATTTCATCAATGACGTCACGATCTTTACGACACTCAACGTGGGCCGTGGCGCGGATCTGATCGGCGACAGTAAAACGATTTTTAGCGGCCGTGCGGCTCATGGTGCGTCCCGCGCCGTGGCTGCATGAGCAGAAGCTCTCTTCATTCCCCAGGCCGCGCACGATAAAGCTTTTGGCGCCCATCGAGCCGGGAATAATGCCCATCTCGCCCTGCTGCGCCGACACCGCGCCCTTACGCGTAATCAGTACCTGCTGATTAAAATGCTTCTCTTTCTGCACATAGTTGTGATGGCAGTTCACCGCCTCCTGATGGGTGGCGAAGGGTTTAGCGATCGTGGCGGAGAGCGCTGACAGCACCCGATTCATCATCACCTCGCGGTTGTGGTGCGCATAATCCTGCGCCCAGCCTACCGCCTCCAGATAGTCGTCATAATGACGGCTGCCTTCGCGGAAATAGGCGAGATTGCGGTCGGGAAGATGAGCAATATGTTGCTGCATATCTTTCTGCGCCAGCGCAATAAACAGCGTGCCGATCGCATTGCCCACGCCGCGCGAGCCGCTGTGTAGCATCACCCAGACCCGATCGGCCTGGTCGAGGCAGATCTCGATAAAGTGGTTGCCTGTGCCGAGCGTTCCCAGATGCTGGTGGTTATTGGTTTTCAGCAGCTGCGGATAGCGGTCTGTCAGGCGCTTAAATCGTCCGGCCAGTCGCGACCAGTGCGCATCGACGTCAGACGGCGTCTCATGCCATGCGCCTTTATCTCGTTTGCCTCGGCTGCTGCTGCGCCCGTGCGGCACGGCTTGCTCGATGGCGCTGCGCAGGCCGAGCAGGCTGTCAGGCAAATCGGCTGCCACCAGCGAGGTGCGCACCGCAATCATGCCGCAGCCGATGTCGACGCCGACGGCCGCCGGAATAATGGCGCCCAGCGTCGGGATCACGCTGCCAATCGTGGAGCCTTTACCCAGATGCACATCGGGCATAACGGCCATGTGTTTAAAAATAAACGGCATGCTGGCCGTATTCAGCAGCTGCTGTTGGGCTTCTGGCTCGACAGGGACGCCTTGTGTCCACATTTTTATCGGCGCGCCGGCGCCGGACTGGATCAGGTCAAACTGAGGTTTCATCATTTTATCTTCGTTGCTGTATGCGTGTCGTTATACATAGCGAATAGCGTGCCAAACTCAGGAACTAGTGAAAAAGAAATCTAAGTAATTATATTTAAAAGAATTAAATTTAAAGGGGGGGGTTGCCATACTCCTGTCAGGAGCGATAATCTTATCCCGCTGGATAGGCATTTATACAAAAGGATAAACGATGAAAAAACGCGTGGTTATTGGCGTTCTGGGCACGCAGCTCGACAGACGCGGCAAGCGTGAGCATCGCTGGACGAAGTGGCGTCCCAGCGTGGCGCTGTGTCAGCACGATGCGCTGCCCATTGACCGTTTTGAACTGCTGCATCAGCCGCGCGACCTGAGCCTGGCGCAACGACTGGTGGAGGACATTGCCGCCGTCTCGCCGCACACGAAAGTGATCCCGCATGAGGTCAGCCTCAATGATCCCTGGGATTTTGAAGAGGTGTATAGCGCGTTTCTCGATTTTGCTGCGCGCTATCCTTTTGACACCGAGAATGAAGAGTATCTGGTGCATATCACCACCGGAACGCATGTGGCGCAGATTTGCTGGTTTTTGCTCACGGAAGCACGCTACCTGCCCGCCAGCCTGTTACAGACCGGCCCTGGGCAGCACGGAGAAGCAACGCCGCAGGGGGTCTATTCGGTTATCGATCTCGATTTGAGTCGCTATGCCACTTTAACCAGCCGCTTTCAGCGCGAGCAGCAGAGCTCGGTCTCCTTTCTCAAATCGGGCATCGAAACCCGCAACCCGACCTTTAACGCGCTTATCGAACAGATTGAACGCGTCGCGCAGCGCTCAAGCGCCCCGGTGCTGCTAACCGGGCCAACGGGCGCGGGTAAATCCTTTCTGGCCGAGCGCATTTTCCAGCTGCGCCAGTCTCGTCATCAGGTGCAGGGAAAGTTTGTGGCGGTGAACTGCGCGACGCTGCGCGGCGATAACGCGATGTCTACGCTGTTTGGCCATGTGAAAGGGGCCTTTACCGGCGCGCTGGCTGCGCGCGCAGGCCTCCTGCGCGAGGCTGACGGCGGTATTCTGTTTCTGGACGAAATTGCCGAGCTGGGTCTGGATGAACAGGCGATGCTGCTGCGCGCGATTGAAGAAAAACGCTTTTTTCCCTTTGGCGCAGACCGCGAAGTGAGCAGCGATTTTCAACTGATCGCCGGCACGCACCGGGATATGCGTCAGTGGGTCAGGGAAGGGCGCTTCCGGGAGGATCTCTACGCGCGTATCAATATGTGGACATTCAGGCTGCCTGGCCTTGCTGAGCGGCGGGAAGATATCGAGCCTAACGTCGAGTACGAACTGCAGCGCTTTATTCGCGACAATCGCAGCCAGATACGCTTCGACAAAGAGGCGCGCGCCCGTTATCTAAGCTTCGCCAGCGCAGAGGGTGCCGTCTGGCGCGGCAACTTTCGCGAACTCGGAGCCAGCGTCGCGCGTATGGCCACGCTCGCTGAAAACGGCCGCATCACCGCCGCGCTGGTAGAGGAAGAGATCGGCCGGTTGCAGGCCGCCTGGCAGTCCTTTGAGCAGCCGCAGGCGGCGCTACCGGTTAAGCAGGCGGTCGACCTGTTCGATCGCGCGCAGCTGGAAACGGTCCTTGCCGTGTGCCGACGCTCAGCTTCGCTCTCTGAAGCCGGGCGTGAACTTTTCGCCATCTCCCGCCAGCAAAAAAAGCAGCCGAACGATGCGGATCGCTTGCGCAAATACCTTAAGCGTTTTGATTTAAGCTGGGAGGAGACGCAGGCGCATAAGGAATAAACCTGCTTCAGGCCGCGCCGCCAGGCGCTATGCCTGCTGCGCCAGCAGTCCCGGGCGGCTGGCGGGATACCAGCTCACCAGGAAATGCCGCAGGTGATCGAGGCACCACTCCGCCTCGTCGCGCTGCTGGCAGTAGTACATTACCGTCACCTTTTCATACTCCCGCGCGCGCTGACGCAGCGGCGACCAGCCCCAGTCCAGCACGCAGCGGGCGTAGTTAATCAACGCCTCCGGCTGCATATCGTGCTGCGTCGCCTGCTCGCGCAGGTAGCGTCCGAAAGCCTGGTCGAGGGTTAGCGTCTCTTGCTGGGCGATCGGCAGGTCGGGACGGAAGGCGAAATCGATAAAGCCGCATACCGCATCGGCGCGCTGCTGCCAGTCGCACGCCAGCGTCATAAACAGCCCATCCTGCAGATTAATCTCTTCCAGCAGACGCCGCAGATTGGCCGACTGCGCCAGCACCGCAATCTCATCGATACGCTCTGTTTGCAGCGTGAGATCGATGCCGCACGGGTTCAGCGAACCGTCCTCGTTGCGCGTGGCGGGGAAGGGGAAATCGATGTAGCCGTTGTTGTCCAGTCGCTTTTCCATGGGGGGTAAGCCTGCAGCCTGACGAGCCACGACAATAAACTATCTGGCTGCCGGACGCACGCCTAAGGGCACGTCCAGGTGATCATGGTGTCTTCGTGCGGATTGATCAGGCGGAACTGCTTATCCGACAGCCGCTGGGCGTAATAGCCTTCGGCGGTGACGGCGGAGGGGATATATTTGAAACGATCCAGCGACTGCAGTGTCCCACTCTGCACGTTAACGCCGTCGCGGCTGACGGTGAAGGCGCTGACGAGATCGAAAATCGTCGCCTGCGTCTGCCCCATCGGCTGGCCGTAAATGGTGCTGACTTCGCCAGCGCAATCGACCCCTTTCGGGCCGGAGGCGCAGCCGGCAAGCAGCGTAATAAAAGTGAAAACGGTGAGTCGCAACATATCCTGTACCTGCTTCGATCCCTGGGTATCCCGTGGCGCTGATTTTGACGCGTTGCGTCCCGGCTATTGTGATCATAGCAGGTCTGGCGCGGCATCCCATTTGCAGTTCGATTAATAGTTAAGCTTTAAACGTGCCAGAGGGTGACTTGAGTAGCACATTAAAGGTATTCTTGCCATCTTTGCGCACCAGTTGGGCGATTTAAGGGAAACTGAATGAAAGAAGAAGAAGCCAGTCTAATGATTATCCGTCATGCGATCGAGAGGCTTGAAGCGGAAAAGAAGCAGCAGGTGATCTCCTGCGTGGCGGCGATCCGCGATGTTATGCAGGGATACGACGAGGAGGACGCCTCGCTGGCGTTAATGCTGGTCGCCGCCGAGGTTGCGGCGGAATAAACGTCAGCCCGGGGCTGCATGATGCGGCGCCGGGCTTTTAGCGGTTCATCTCACTCACCAGCCAGCGGTGGATCACGCTGACAATCCACGCCTGCTGCGCGTCGTCCAGCGGCTGATGAGCAGCGATACCGTGCCACTTCGCCAGGCAGCCGCGACAGCAGGTCGCCGTAGCGTGCTGGGCGATAAACACCGGATGGCCGCGCATCGGCGTCTGCTTACCGTCATTCTTCGGCTCCGCCTGCGCCAGTCGCTGCGCAACAAAATCCGCCGCATGCCGATCGATCACCTCCGGCCCTTTCGCCAGACAGTACTCACGCTCCTTGACGCCCAGATGAAAGCGCCGCCGAAACGGCGACTGCGCCAGCCGCTGAAACAGGGCATCTTGCCGGTCCATAGAATCTCCTTTAGGAATCAATGCGTTTTAAGCCTCTTCCTGGTTTCGCTTTGGCGAGTCTGTGCTAAACCTAAAGCGAACCCAGGAAGGAGGAAATATGAAAAAAACAGTTATGGCGATCGGTATCCTGAGCGCGGGCCTGATGCTGGCCGGCTGCGCGAATGACCACGTGCTGCACACCAACGACGGCCGCACTATTGTGGCGCAGGGCAAGCCGCAGGTGGATAGCGACACCGGTATGATCACCTACAAAGACGTCTACGGTAAAGAGCAGCAAATCAATCGCGACAGCATCAAAGATATGTCGCAGGTTGGTAACTAACGACAGCTTTTGTCACACTTCGGCCCGCCCTGCGCGGGCCGTTTCGTTTTTCCCTACCGTTTGTTGTGTTATTCTAAAAATAGTTAACTAAATCAGAGCATAACTTCAACGGAGCCTGGAGATAATGAAAGCGACTTTGCTCACACTTGGTTTGCTGAGCTGCGCCATTGCGCCCGCCTGGAGCGACACCCAGTTCCAGATCACCTGTCCCGGCCGTCCCACCATGACCATTTCGCGCGCCGCCTATGGCCTGAGCACGCTTACCTGGCCGCAGCACCATTTTCAGATTGCCGCCGGCCAGCAGCATACCCGGCTGAAGGGCGGCGACAGCGTCGCCATTACCCGCTTTCGCAACGGTGACCAGCTGATCGTCAATAAAGCGAGCGAGGAGACCTTCTTCGTTTACCGCAACAGCAACCGGCTGTTACCCTGTAGCCGCAGCGAAACGCGCGATGTCGACCAGCTGTCGCTGGAGCCCTATGACGATCGCGCCCACCCGCACTCTTAACCCGCTTTAGCCGGAGAGTCTATGCAACTGAACGTTACCGATGCGGTCACGCATCAGGATCTGGATGAGGTACGCCTCGGCCTGAACGCCTTCAACAGCCGCTTTATCAATATCGACGAGATCAAAGCCATCGGCGTGTTCGTCACCGACGAGCACGGCAAAAAACGGGCGGGACTGACCGGCTCGACCACCGGCAACTGGCTACGTATCGATATGCTGTGGGTCAGCGACGCGCTGCGCGGGCAGGGCGTCGGCACGCAGCTGATCGGGGCCGCGGAAGAGGAGGCGCGTCGGCGCGGCTGCCGCTATGCGCAGGTCGATACCGCCAGCTTTCAGGCGCGCCCGTTCTATGAAAAGTTAGGTTACAGCCTGCGTTTCAGCCTGGATAACTATCCGCGTCACCATCAGCGCCACTATCTCAGCAAGGCGCTGTAATCAAAATAGCGGCTGCTGGCGCATATCCAGCGGCTGCTGCTCCGCCTCGTCGATCGCCGCCAGCCAGCTTTGCAGCGTCACCTCGACCCATGAAAGATGGCCGCGCGTGGTGCTCATCAGCACCACATCGGGCCGCAGCGTGCGGTAAAACTCCAGCGACTGCTTGAGCTCGTGCGGATTGCTGTCCGCCACCAGCACCGTGATCCAGCGATGGTGATCGCGCGTCAGGGTGTCGCCGACGAACAGATAGCTGCGACCCAGCGGCGAATGGTAGAGGAAGCTGCTGCTGCCTGGCGTATGGCCCGGCGTCGGCAGCAGATGGAAGTCGCCGAAGTGCGTCTCCTGCTGGCTGAAGGTATCGTCCGGCTCCAGCACCCGGCTGATGGGGCCGAGAGAACGGCTGTGGCAGTAGAGCGCGCTGTTAAAGCGCTGCTGGATCACGGCGGCGCCCGGCGCCGCTTCGTGCCAGTGGGTCAGGTAGTGGCGGATCACGCCGCCCTCGTCGGCCAGCACCTCATGATCGAGCGGGTGCTCCACGCGGCCAATCAGCAGGTTGCCGCGCGGATGGCGCAGCATAAAGCCGTGCATCATTAAATCATTAACGGCATCTTCCACCGGAAATTCCGGCGTGGAGATCCACAAATCGTCGTACAGCGGCTTCAATGGCGATCTCCCTGAGAACGGCTTAATGCTCGGGTAATACGGGATGGCCAGCGGCCTGCAGTTCGGCCTGATGATTCGCCACGCGCAGACGGGCGCGCGCGCCAAGCGGCAGCGTGACGGTATCCGCATCATGGCCAAAGGCCAGATCGCTTATCACCGGCAGGCCGGTGACGTCGCGCAGATATTGCCAGACGCTGGCGAAGTCAAACCCGTTGTCATAGTCGCTGAGCGCGCTGCTGGTAAAGCTGCCGGTGATGATGGCGCGCTGCCGCGCCAGAATGCCGCTCTGCTGCAGCTGGATCAGCATGCGCTCGATGCGGAACGGATGTTCATTGACATCCTCGATCACCAGAATGCCGTCATCGAACTGCGGCAGCCAGGGTGTGCCGATCAGCGAGCAGATCATCGCCAGATTGCCGCCCCACAGCGTGCCCTGCCACTCGCCGGCGTCCGGCGTCTCGCTGCGCCAGCCAACATTGACTGTAGGCGAAGTCAGCGCCTGCCAGAAGTGCGTCAGGGTAAAATCAGATAAAACCTCCGCGCCGAAATTGCCGGCCAACATCGGCGCGCTAAAGCTGACAAGGCCGGTCTGCGCCAGCAGGGCGAGCTGCAGCGCGGTAAAGTCGCTGTGGCCGCACAGCGCCAGCGGCTGATTCAGCAGGCGGCGCTGCAGCCCTACGTAGTCGATCTGCGCCAGCAGACGGCTGGCGCCGTAGCCGCCGCGCACCGCCAGCACGATGTCGGGCAGCGTCTCGAGCTGCGCCAGTCGGTTGAATTCGGCGAGGCGTTCGGCGTCGGTGCCGGCGAAACGCTGAAAGCGGCGGCCGATGGTTTCCAGATTATCGACCTGATGGCCCGCCGCGCGCAGCCGTTCAACGCCGCGCCAGGCGGCAGGCTGATTGTGACAATATCCGGAGGGCGAAATGAGATGAACGGAACGAGAAATCATAAGGCTATTCCTGCGGTTAGCGGGCGATTAACTGGCCGATGATGACGAAAAGCGCGACGGAAGTCACTGCGCGACACGGTTTTTTACGCAATTAGGATAAACGGTAATTTTGCTGCGGCGCGCGCCAGGTATGATAGCCTGCGACCACATTGCATCAGGATGAAAAATTGGTGAAATTTCGATACCTTGCCCTTTCCGCGCTGCTGCTGGCCGGCTGCGCCAGCGAACCGTCAAAACAGGTCGTTAAGCAACGAAATACGCCGCTAACCCAGGCGCCGCCGTCGAATATCAACGCCACCTGGGCGATGTTCACCGAAGATGCCGCCAGTCATTATGGCGTTGATGAGAAACTGCTCAGCGCCATTATCACTGTCGAATCGGGCGGTAACCCCGGCGTCGTCAGCCGCTCCAATGCGGTAGGGCTGATGCAGATTAAAGCCGCGACGGCGGGCAGGGAAGTCTATCGCGTGCAGGGGCGCCGCGGTCAGCCGTCGAACGCGGAACTGCGCGATCCGGCGAAAAATATCGATATCGGCGCCGCCTATATCAAGATTCTGCAGGAGTCGGCGCTCTCCGGCATTCGCGACCCGCTGACGCTGCGCTACGCCACTATCGTCTCCTACGCCAACGGCGCGGGCGCGCTGCTGCGCACCTTTTCCCGCGACCGCGACCGGGCTATCGCCATGATCAACGCCATGTCGCCGGACGAGTTCTACCAGCACGTTCAGAACAAGCATCCCGCCGCGCAGGCGCCGCGCTACCTGTGGAAGGTCACCACGGCGTACCGCACCATTTAACGCCTTACTCCACCAGCAGCCGCGCGGTGGGGTAATCGACGATCAGCACGTTGACGTAGCCGCCGCGCAGCGCGCCGCGGATGGCGTGCGCCTTCTCTTTGCCGCCCGCCAGCGCCACCACCTGCGCGCAGTTGCGCACCTGCGCCAGCTCCATGCCGATGACCGGATCCTCTTCCGCGCTCAGCACCGGTTCGCCCTGCGCGTCGAAGTAGTGCAGGCAGATATCGCCAACCGCGCCGCGCTGCGCCAGGGTGCGCAGCATCTCCTCGTCATAATAGTTGCCGGAGTTGCGCAGCAGCGCCGACGGCTCCAGATCGCCGATGCCGACGATCGCCAGATCCACCTGATCAAACTTCTCCAGCACCTCCGCGACGTCCGGGTTGGCCGCCAGCCGCTGGCGATCCTGCACCGAGTGCTCGATCGACTGGGAAGGCAGCAGCCAGGAAGGGCAGTTCAGCAGCGCCGCAAGATTCTGCGTCAGAATCGTCGCCTGCACGTTGCCGTTGGCGCCGACGCCGCCCAGCAGCTGGATCACCCCTTTGCAGGCGGCGTTAAAGGGGTGCAGCGCATCCACCATGGCGCGAATGGTGCCGCTCCAGGAGGAGATGCCGATCAGCTCGTCGGCGCGCAGCCGCGTCTCCAGATAGTGCGCCGCCGCCGAGCCGATCGCCTGCTTGATCTGCTGCGAAGAGGCGTTTTCCGGCACGTCGACCACAATCGCCTGCGGCAGCCCGTAGGTCTGCTCGATCGCCTTCTCCAGCGCCGGAAAGATATTGGCGGGCGGCACGACGCTGATCTTTACCACGCCCTCTTTCACGCTGCGGTTGAGAATGCGCGAGACAAAAGACTGCGACAACTTCAGCATCTGCGCGATATCTGACTGTTTCATCCCTTCGCTGTAGTAAAGCGTGGCAATCTTCACCATCAGCCGTTGCTCATCCTGTTTCGCCATTCATCCTTCCTCTCTGTGTCGGCCTGGTATTGTTAACCAGGATGCGGGAAATCACAACGCGGGACATTTTGTGATCCTTTTCGCTTTTTAAACAATCGGGGTTGCGCGCCCGCCTGAAGCGGGTGCATAGTCATCTTGCATATAAAATCGCAATTGAATATTTATTCAAGCGGAGAATAACTGATGAACGCACCTCTCGTCAAAATTACCCTACTGGCTTCACTGATGGCACTCTCGACCGCCGCGCTCGCCGCCGATAAAGGCCTGCTGGCGATCATCACCCCGTCGCATGATAACCCCTTCTTTAAAGCGGAAGCGGACGGCGCGCTGGAAAAGGCTAAGGCGCTCGGCTACGCCACGCTGGTGGCGTCGCACGACGATGACGTCAACAAACAGAACCAGCTGATCGAAACCGCCATCGCGCGCAAAGCCAAAGCGATCATCCTTGATAACGCCGGGGCGGACGCCACCGTCGGCCCGGTGCAGAAAGCCAAAGATGCCGGCATTCCTACCTTCCTTATCGACCGCGAAATCAACAAAACCGGCATCGCCGTGGCGCAGATCGTCTCCAACAACTATCAGGGCGCGCAGCTTGGCGCGGAGAAGTTCGCCAAGCTGCTGAACGGCAAAGGCAGCTACGTCGAGCTGCTGGGCAAAGAGTCCGACACCAACGCAGGCGTGCGTTCGCAGGGCTATCACGACGTGCTGGACGACTACGGCGACATGAAGATGGTGGCGCAGCAGAGCGCCAACTGGAGCCAGACCGAGGCGTTCAGCCGCATGGAGACCATTCTGCAGAAGAACCCGAACATCGTCGGCGTGATCTCCGGCAACGACACCATGGCGCTGGGCGCAGAGGCGGCGCTGAAGGCGGCGGGCAAAACCAACGTTATCGTGGTGGGCTTCGACGGCAGCGACTACACCCGCGACTCCATTATCAACAAAGGCAACATCAAGGCGACGGTGCTGCAGCCGGGCTGGGCGCAGGCGCAGATGGCGGTCGAGCAGGCGGACTACTACCTGAAAAACGGCAAAGCCCAGAAAGAAGAGAAGCAGTTGATGGACTGCGTGCTGATTGACGACAGCAACGCGTCGAAGCTGAAAAACTTTAACCTGGCGAAGTGACCGGAGGCGGCATGAAACGGAGCAGAGCGATGCTGGCGATCACCCTGGCGCTGGCGGTAAGCGGTTGTACCGTGGTGGATCTCGACGCCAGCGGCAACCCGATCATGCCGAAAGATCCCCATGCGAAACCGAGCTACAGCAGTCAGACGCCGCAGCAGATCGCGGAGGCGAGCTGGCAGAGCCGGGTGCTCGACGCCGCGCAGCAGCGCGCCATGAGCTGGGCGGATATGGAGACCAAAAGCGGGACGGTGAGGGCGGGCGGCAGCGAAAGCGTCTTCGTGCGCGCCAGCGGTACGGTTGAGGCGGTAGACGAGAGCAACAGCCGCGAGCGCACCCTGACGCTGACCCTGAACGGCAAGCCGGTAAAAGTCAGCCTGGGGCCGGTGATCCGCAGCAACGCGCTGCGCGATGCGGCGGGTTTCCGCTTCGAGGAGTTCACCAATCAGGTGCAGTACGCGCAGCTGACCCGCGCGCTTAACCGCCACGCGGTGCAGCAGCTGCCGAAGGTCGACGCCAGCTGGGTCGGCAAACCGGCGCAGGCGCTGCTGGCGGTCGAGATGGGCCACGGCGTGGTCAACGACGTGATGGCGGTAGAGCTGAAGCAGGGAGAGGCGCCATGAGCGACGACATTATCCTGCAGGCCAGCAATATCACTATGCTCTTTCCCGGCACGCTGGCGCTGGACCGCGTCGACTACCGCGTCTGGCGCGGCAAGGTCAACGTGATTATCGGCGAAAACGGCGCGGGCAAATCGACCCTGATGAAAATCCTCGCCGGGGTGCAGCAGCCCACCAGCGGCGAGCTGTTCCTCAACGGCGAAAAGGTGGTGCTGAGCAGCACGCGCGCCGCTGCAAAGCTCGGTATCGGCATGGTGCATCAGGAGCTGAACCTGTTTGAAAACCTGTCGGTGGCGGAAAACATTTTTCTCGGCCGCGAGCTGCAGCGCGGTATCCGCCCCATTAACGAAGCGGAGCAGGAGCGCCGCGCCGCCGCACTGATGGCGCGCCTTGACCAGCCGATTTCGCCGAAAGAGCCGGTCGGCAATCTCAAGGTCGGGCAGCAGCAGCTGGTAGAGATCGCCAAGGCGCTGGCGGAAGACGCCGATATTCTTATCCTCGACGAACCGACTTCGGCGCTCAGCAAAACCGAAGTCGAGATCCTGTTCCGCGTCATCCGCGAGCTGACGCGACAGGGCGTCACCCTGATCTATATCTCGCATCGCCTCGAAGAGCTGATGGCGATCGGCGACGTGATCACCATTCTGCGCGACGGCCGCTTTCAGGCGGAAGCGCAGGTCAGCGATATCGACGTGCCCTGGATCGTGCGCGAAATGCTCGGCAGCGAGCCGATGAGCAACTTTCTGCCGGACGGACGCACCTTCGGCGCGGCGGTGCTGGAGGCGGAGCACATTACCTGCGTCAGCCCCAACGGTAACACCCTGGTGGACGACGTCACCTTTAACGTGCGCGCCGGGGAGATTGTCGGCATCTATGGGCTGATGGGCGCGGGGCGCACCGAACTCTTCGAGTGTCTGCTCGGCAGCGAACGCAACTACCTCGGCAAAATCTGGCTCGACAGCAAGCCAGTGCCGACGCGGCTGCCGCCCGCCGAGCGCATCCGCATGGGCATGAGCCTGGTGCCGGAAGATCGCAAGCGCGCCGGGATTTTCCCGGGGTCCTCGGTGGCGAGCAACCTCACCATCGCCAGCCTGTGGCGCCGCCTGACGCACCGCTTCGCCATTGCCCAGCAGGAAGAGCGGGCGGCGGTGACCAGCACCGTCGGCAATCTGGCGATCAAGATCTCCTCGCCGGAGGTGGCGATCAGCGCCCTGAGCGGCGGCAATCAGCAGAAGGTGGTGATCGGCCGTTCGCTGCTGACCAATCCGCGCCTGCTGCTGCTGGACGAACCGAGCCGCGGCATCGACGTCGGCGCCAAAGGGGAAGTTTTTCGCATGATGGTGCAGCTGTCGGAGCAGGGCATCGCGGTGCTCTTCTCCACCTCCGATTTGAAAGAGATCATGGCGGTGGCCGATCGCATCCTGGTGATGTCGGGCGGCAAACTTACGGCTGATATTCCGCGCGGCGACGCGGAAGAGTCAGCGCTGGTGAAAGCAAGCGCACAGGGGTTCTGAGCATGAAAGGCAATAACGCTATGACGATGGCAGGCCAACCGGCGAAGGCGTTTAACTCGCGCGAGAGCATTATCCTGCTGCTGCTGAAGCTGCGCACCTTTATCGCGCTGTTTTTGATTGTCGGCTTCTTCGCGATCACCGTGCCGGACTTTCTCGCCCTCGGCAGCCTGGTGATTATGGTGAAGCATATCGCCATTAACGCCTTTCTGGCGCTGGGCATCACCTTTGTAATTATCACCGCCGGCATCGACCTCTCTATCGGCGCGACACTGGGGCTGTGCGGCATGATCGCCGGCTGGCTGATCACCAAAGGGATCGTGCTGCCGATGTTCGGCATCGCCATCTTTCCCAGCGTCTGGGTGATTGTGCCGCTGGTGCTGCTGGTGGGCGGGCTGATCGGCGCGGCCAACGGCTGGATCATCACCCGCTACAACGTCGCGCCCTTTATCTGCACGCTCGGCACCATGTATATCCTGCGCGGCGCGGCGATGCTCACCTCGGGCGGCGAAACCTTCCCCGGGCTGCAGGGCAATCCGCTGCTCGGCAACACCGGCTTCGACCGCATCGGCGCCGGATCGCTGCTCGGCCTGCCGTACGCCATCTGGATGATGATCGTGCTGGCGCTGGTGATCGCCTATATCGCCCGTCGCCTGCCGTTCGGCCGCCAGGTCTACGCCATCGGCGATAACGAGCGCGCCGCGGAGCTCTCCGGCGTCAAAGTGAAGCAGGTGAAAATCTGGGTCTATACGCTTTCCGGCTTCTGCGCGGCGATAGCGGGCATCGTGGTGTCGTCGCAGCTGGTTGCCAGCCATCCGGCCAACGGCACCTCGTTCGAGATGAACGCCATTGCGGCGGTGGTGCTGGGCGGTACTTCGCTGGCGGGCGGACGCGGCACCATTCTCGGCACCCTGGTCGGCGCCTTTGTTATCGGCTTTCTCGCCGACGGCCTGATCATGATGGGGGTCAGCGAATTCTGGCAGATGGTGATCAAGGGCATCGTTATCATCATCGCCGTCATCATCGACCAGATGCAAAACCGTATGCAGCAAAAAGCGGCGGTGGTGGCGCAGAAGGCGCTGATCGAGGAGGGCGCAGAGGCAAAAAGTTAATCGGTGGCGGTGCAGGCGGGTTATTTTGCTGCACCCCCTTTTTTTACCCCTTACGAATATATATTCGGACATGATTTTTAATTCAGAGGTGATGTATGAATCCTTTCAAACTTCCGGTCGATGAATTGCAGCGTAAGGCGCGCGCCGTGCGCCGCCGCATTATCCAGCTTAACGCGGGCAGCCCGGCTGGCGGCCATACCGGCGCGGATCTGTCGCAGGCGGATATTCTGACCGCGCTTTACTTCCGCATTCTCGACTGCGCGCCGGATCGCACCGAGGATCCGCAGCGCGACATCTATATCCAGTCCAAAGGTCATGCGGTCGGCGGTTACTACTGCGTGCTGGCGGAAGCGGGCTATTTTCCGGTCGACTGGCTGCCCACCTATCAACATGCTGATTCGCATCTGCCGGGCCATCCGGTGCGGCAGAAAACCCCGGGCGTGGAGCTGAATACCGGCGCGCTCGGCCATGGTCTGCCGGTAGCGGTGGGGCTGGCGCTGGCGGCGAAAAAAGATGGCAGCAAGCGGCGCATCTTCGTGGTGACCGGCGACGGCGAGCTGGCGGAGGGCAGCAACTGGGAGGCGGCGCTGGTCGCGGCGCACTATGGCCTCGACAACCTGATCATTATCAACGACAAGAACAAGCTGCAGCTGGCTGGCGCGACGCGCGACATCATGAACACCGACCCGCTGCCGGAAAAATGGCGCGCTTTCGGCCTGGAGGTCACGGAGTGCAACGGCAACGACATGGCGCAGGTGGTCGAGACCATTGAAAGCCTGCCGCAGAACGGTAAGCCGCAGGTCATCGTGGCGCATACCGAAAAAGGCTATGGCATCTCTTTTATTCAGAGTAAAGCGGAGTGGCATCACCGCGTGCCGAAAGGCGAAGAGATTGAACTGGCACTGGAGGAACTGAAAGATGAGTAATGCACAACATTTAGCCAGCGTAATGGTGACCGCCTTTATCGACGCGGTGAATCGCGGCGTGGATCTGGTGCCGGTGGTGGCGGACTCCACCTCAACCGCAAAAATTTCGCCCTTTATTAAAGCCTTTCCCGACCGGCTGGTGAACGTCGGCATCGCCGAGCAGACGCTGGTCGGCACCGCCGCCGGGCTGGCGCTGGGCGGCAAGATTGCCGTGACCTGCAACGCCGCGCCTTTCCTGGTGTCGCGCGCCAACGAGCAGGTCAAGGTCGACGTCTGTTACAACAACACCAACGTGAAGCTGTTCGGCCTGAATGCCGGCGCCAGCTACGGCCCGCTCGCCAGCACCCATCACAGCATCGACGATATCGCGGTGATGCGCGGCTTTGGCAACATCGAAATTTACGCGCCCGCCTGTCCGCTGGAGTGCCGCCAGATCATCGATTATGCGCTTGAGCACGTCGGCCCGGTCTATATCCGCCTCGACGGCAAAGATCTGCCGCAGCTGCACGACGAGGATTACCGCTTCGAGCCGGGTAAAATCGACCAGCTGCGCGAAGGCAAGGATATCGCGCTGGTGGCGATGGGTTCGACGGTGCATGAGATTGTTCACGCGGCGGAGCTACTGGCGGAGAAAGGGATCTCGGCGGGTGTGATCAGCGTTCCATCCATCAGACCCTGCGATACCCAACAGCTGCGCAACCTGCTAAATCACTATCCAGCCGTGATCAGCGTGGAAGAGCACAACGTTAACGGCGGCGTCGGCAGTCTGGTGGCCGAGGTGCTGGCGGAAGGGGGCTGCGCTATTCCGCTGCTGCGCCTCGGCATCCCGGACGGCCAGTACGCCATCGCAGGCGATCGCGCCTCTACGCGCGCGTATCACGGCATCGACGCCGCGGGCGTCGTCAACAGCGCAGTGCGCATTTGCGCGGGAGCCTGACCATGGAAGACGCCCTTATTCTGGCGATTGACGAAGGCACCACCAATGCCAAGGCGATCGCCGTCAATCGCCAGGGCCGCGTCGTGGCGCGCGGCAGTCAGCCGCTGACGCTGTCGCATCCGCAACCGGGGCTGGCGGAGCAGGACGCGCTGGCTATCTGGCAGGCGGTGAAGCAGGCGGTAGCCGACTGCCTGGCGCAGTGCGGCGGCGCGCCGGTAGCGGCGGTGGCGATCAGCAATCAGCGCGAGTCGGTGCTGATCTGGCAGCGGCGCGACGGCAAGCCGCTCACGCCGCTGGTGAGCTGGCAGGATCGGCGCTCGGAAGCGTTTTGCCGCGATCTGCGCGCCGCGGGCAACGCCTCGCGCATTACCGGACTGACCGGGCTGGCGGTGGATCCGATGTTCCCGGCGGCGAAGCTTACCGGCATGCTGGCAGCGATCCCGGACGGCGCGGCGCGCGCGGCGGCGGGCGAACTCTGCATCGGCACCGTCGACAGCTGGCTTGCCTGGCAGCTCAGCGCGGGCGAGGTGTTCGTTACCGATCACGCCAACGCCGCGCGCACTCAGCTCTATAGTCTGCACAGCGGCGGCTGGGACGATGAGCTGCTGCGTCTGTTTCAGCTGCCGCGCGCCGCGCTGCCGACTATCGTGCCGTCGGCCAGCGCGCAGGGCGCGGTGGCGATTAGCGATATTCCGGGCCTGGCGCCGGGCACGCCGATTCTGGCGCGCATCGGCGATTCCCATGCGGCGCTGCAGGCGCAGCGGCGCGGCGACGAAGAGGTGGTGAAGGCGACCTACGGCACCGGCTCTTCGATGATGATGTCGATGGCGACGCCGCTGCTGACCGATAACGGCCTGAGCACTACCGTCGCCTGGCACGACGGCGCGCTGCGCTTCGCCTTCGAGGGCAATATTACCCACACCGGCTCCGGCGCGGCCTGGCTGGGCAAGATGCTCAACATTCAGGACCCGCACGAGCTGACCGCGCTGGCACGCACCGCCAACAGCAATCAGGGCGTCTATTTTGTGCCGGCGCTTTCCGGGCTGGGCGCGCCCTGGTGGGATCTGCAGGCGCGCGGCATGGTGTGCGGCCTGACCGACGCCGCCACGCCTGCGGTGCTGGCGCGCGTGGCGCTGGAGTCGATCGTGTTTCAGATCGCGGACGTCTTTTTCGCCATGGAGCAGGCGAGCGGCCAGCGGCTGTCGGCGCTCTGCGTGGACGGCAGCGCGACCGCCAACGACTGGCTGATGCAGCTGCAGGCGGACGTGCTGCAGCGCCCGCTGCTGCGCGCGCCCACGGCGGAGGTCTCCGCGCTCGGCGCGGCGCTGCTGGCGGGCAAGGTGCTGGGCTGGTGGCAGCAGGGCGACGAGATGCAGGCGCTACAGGGCGGCACGCGCGTTGAGCCGCGCAGCGAGCAGGCGCAGGCGATGCGGGAGAGCTATCAGGGGTGGATAGCGGCGGTGGCGCGCTGCCGGTTTCAGCCGGCGTGAATGTTAGACAGTGTATTAAATGAGGTCTTCAACAAGGTGCGGACGTGGGTGACAAGGCCCGATCGCAAAGACGCAAAAGCGTCATCCCTGACAGCTCGGCCCGCGCAGTCCCTTGCGCGGGACGCTTTGCTCTTCGGTCCATGTCACCCACGATTTGAGTTTATTAGCCGCCTGAAAAAGCATGACATGACTATTTAGTAACTGGGCTTCTAAACAGCCGCACCATAGCCAAAGGGAAAGGGCGTTTCGCCCGAAGAGCAAAGCGTCGCGGGCCAGGGACGGCCCGCGCCGAGGCGCAGGGATGCTTTATGCCGTCTTTGCGATCGGGCGAAATGCCCTTGACCCATCGCGAAACACAAAGCGACGGGTTCTGGCAAATTACGCCCGCCGCGCTTCTTCCTCGTCGTTCTCCGCGCGCAGCATCTCCACCGGCGGAATGCGGCCGCCGCTGAACTCCACCTGACGGATCGGGAAGGCGAAGCGCACGTCGCGCTGCTCCAGCGCCGCCATCAGCTGCAGGTTAATCTCCTGCTGAATATCCATATATTTGTTGTAGTCGGCGTCAAGCACGAAATAGACCACCTCGAAGGTCAGCTTCGAATCCTCAAACGCGAAAAAATGCGCGCGGTCGAAGCGGGTCAGCTCAATGCCCTGAATAATCGACTTCACCAGATCGCTCACTTCGCGCACCTGCGCTGAAGGCGTGCCGTAGCTCAGGCCGAAGCGAAACACGATGCGTCGCTGCTGCATGCGCTTGTAGTTGTGGATGGTCTGCTGCAGCAGAATGGTATTGGAACAGACGATCTGCTCGCCGCTCAGGCTGCGCAGGCGCGTGGTCTTCAGGCCAATATGCTCGATAGAGCCGGCGATATCGCCAAACACAATAAAATCGCCGTGCTCAAAAGGCTTATCGAAGCCGATTGCCAGCGAGGCGAAAACGTCGCTCAGCACCGTCTGAATCGCCAGCGCGATGGCGATACCGCCCACGCCGAGACTCGCTACCAGCGCGGTAATATTGATGCCCATATTCGACAGAATGGCGAGCAGCATCATTACCCACACCACCACGCGCAGCAGAATCCCGAGGATCACCGTGGTCACAGGATTGCGCACGTGGACCGGATCGCGCAGCAGATTATGCAGCCACAGCCGGATGCCGCAGTCGATCCACATGGCTAACTGCACGGCGAACGCGAGGAACCAGCCGTGAGAAATAAAGCCATCCCAGCTGGCGGGCACGTCGACGAAACGCAGGGCGATCAGCAGCGAAAAAATCAGCAGCAGCAGCTGGCTGGTGCTGCGCAGGATCTCCACCAGAATCGAGGTGAAGCGCACGTGGCGCTGCTCGCTATAGCGCGCGATGCGGCCGGAGATAAAGCGGATGGCGCTGCGCAGCAGCCAGTAGATCACCAGCGTGCCCGCGACCACGATAGCGCTATTGATCCAGAAGGTTTGATTCAGAAAAAGACGTTGAAAATAGCCGGATGAGAGCCAGTTTTCCATTGGGGAGTTTCTCCTTGCTGGGAGCCGGTTTAAAAAAGAGAGCAAGGAGAAGCATAGCCTGGATGCGCCGGCAGGCAGCGCAAATCACTGAATAATTACTGAAATCGATTCGCTTTGTCGCGCGCCAGGCGCTCAAGGGCGAAAATAACCTGCTGCAGCTGACGCTCCTGCAACGGCTCAATGGCGGTAAAACGGAAGCTGAGACGCGGCGTGACGCGCGTTTCGTTTTTGCTGGTCACCACGCTGCGCTCGCCGATATGCAGCAGCTGCGCGCCGACCTCGAACTGGCCATATTCGCCCAGCTCGACGTGCAGCTTTTTAAACTTGTCGCCGCTGCTCAGCCCCTCCGGCAACGCCTCGTCCACCAGCACGCCGATGCCGCCCAGCGACAGATCCTGCAGGCGGAAACGCACCTTCTTGCCGTTGGGCCATTCGCTGTGACAGTAAAAGATTGGTTCCAGCGGCACGGAAATACGGAAAAATTCACGGCGCTGGATCTGCCACAGCAGGTCGGGCAGCGGCGCGCTAAAGGCGGGCAGTCCCTCGAAGGTGGTTCTCTCCAGCGACGCGAGGCTGAACTCTACTTTGGCGCCGTAGGTTTCAGCGAAGATGCTCACATCGTTGCAGGAAAGCACATACTCGTTGTCGAGATTATTGCTGCCAAGGTCGAAAACAATGCGATCCTCGTCGGCATCCAGCATACGGCTGATAAACTGACCGCGCGAAAAAGTGACCATTAAAGGCGTCTGAAACCGTAGCAAATCCTTTATCACGCCGAGAACCGCCAGCGTGCCACGTTTGAGATACTGTTCTTTGTCGGCTTCTTTCACTTACTGGCTCCAAAAGAGGGCAAATTTGCTGTTATCTGATGCTTTATTCTCTCTCCGTTATCGGCGGCGGGCGCGGAAGCTTTAGGTTTTAAGTCAATTTTTGTCGCGGTTTATCCTGCATTAGAGAATTTCCGGTCTATACTTAGCTCTGTAATTCTCCTGATTAATCAGGCGGTCACAACCTAAACAAAAAGGAAGGAGTAGTAGATGGGTATCATTTCATGGATCATCTTTGGTTTAATCGCCGGTATTCTCGCTAAATGGATCATGCCTGGTAAAGATGGCGGTGGTTTTATCGTAACCGTTATTCTGGGTATCATCGGTGCGGTAGTCGGCGGCTGGATCAGTACCCTGTTTGGCTTCGGCCGAGTAGACGGCTTTAACTTCGGCAGCTTTGTGGTCGCGGTAATCGGTGCCCTTGTCGTGCTGTTTATCTACCGTAAAGTCCGTAGCTAATACGCATAGCGTAAGAACTGCAACGGGACGACTTTGTCGTCCCGTTTTACTTTCCCCGCTAGAAATCGTATCCCACCGACACCAGCAGCGAACGCTCCGCGCCCCAGTAGCAGTAGCCCGTGCCGTAACAGGCGGCCACATAGTGACGATCGGTCAGGTTATTCGCGTTGACCTGCAGCCACGCGCCGCGTAGCGCGCTGTTCCAGACGCCGAGATCGGCGCGCACCGAGGCGTCGAACAGCGTCACCGACGGCACGCGTCGGCTGTTCTCATTGTCCGCCCACTGTTTGCCGATATAGCGCACGCCTGCGCCCGCGCTGATGCCGGCGTCAAACTGATAGTGGCCCCAGAACGATGCCATGCTGTTCGGCGTCACGTAAGGCGTGTGGCCATCATTGCCGTCCAGCGTCTCCTTATAGCGCAGGTGGTTAAGCGTATAGCCCGCCACGGTGCTCAGACGCGGCGTCAGCTGATTGCGCGCCTCCAGCTCGATGCCCTGCGAATGCACTTTGCCGGTCGGCGTATAGGTGGAATCGACGATATTGCGCGTGGCGACATCTTTCTGCGTCAGATCGTAGAGCGCCAGGGTATAGAGATCGCGCGTGCCTGCTGGCTGATATTTTATGCCCGTCTCATATTGTTCCGAGGTGGTCGGCTGCAGCAGGTTGCCGTCGGTGCCGGTCAGCGCGGTCGGCGTAATCGCCTGGCTGTAGCTCACATAGGGCGAGACGCCGTTGTCGAAGGCGTAGAGCAGCGCCGCGCGCCCGCTGACGTGATCGTCCTGCCGACGCGCCGTGCCGCTGTTGTCGGCAACGATGCGGTCGTAGCGGCCAGAGAGATCGAGATGCCAGCGATCCCACGTCATCTCATCCTGCAGGTAGAGGCCGGTCTGGTAGTAGCGGCGCGTCTCGCGCGTCCAGCTATAGTCCGGCATCGGCCCGAGCGCCGCGCCGGTATCGGCGTTGAGCGCGCTGGCCTCGCCGCCCGCGTCGCTTAAATCGTTCTTGTAACGGTGATACTCCGCGCCGATCGAAAGGCGATGCGCCAGCTCGCCGGTGTCGAACTCTGCCGTGACGCGGTTATCCGTCGCCCAGGCGGAGAGCGACGAGCGTTCGCCGGAGTAGTAGCGGTTGAGGATAGCGCTGCCGGGCGACTGCCAGCCGACCTGATAAACCTGGTCGAGATCGACGTTTGAGTGGCTGTAGCTGCCGGTCGAGGAAAACGACCAGACGTCGCTAAAGCGGTGCTGAAAATCATAGCTGTAGATCTGCTCGCGCCGCTTGAACTGGTCAAGGGAGGGATCGCCGTCGTAAAAACCGGTGCTGAGCTTCGCGCCGTTGTGGGCGCTCAGCGCGCCATCGCCCGGCACCGAGCCGTGATAGCCGCCTGACGGATCTTTTTGCAGATAGGCGCGCAGCAGCAGCTGCGTATCTTCCGTGGGCTGCCACATCAGCTGCGGCATCAGCGCGTACTTCTCCTCACGCGTATGGTCATACTGGGTATCGCTGTTGCGCGTCATGCCGGTGAGGCGAAACGCCCACTCGTTGTTGATGGCGTTGGTGTAGTCGAACGCCGCGCCGCGCGTATCCTGCGTGCCCGCCGTCAGCCGGAAGTGGCCCGCTTGGCTGAACTGGGGGTGGCGCGTGGTCTGATTCACCAGCCCGCCCGGTACCGTCTGGCCGTACAGCGCGGAAGAGGGGCCTTTAATCACGTCGACGCGCTCCAGAAACCAGGGGTCGACCTGCAACACGTTATAGCTGCCGCCATCGCTCATCAGGCGCAGGCCGTCGAGGAAGGTATTATCCACGTCGCCGCCGTGGAAGCCGCGCAGCGAAACAGTGTCGTAGCGGGTCGCCGCGCCGCCGAAGTTAGAGAAAACCCCTGGCGTATAGTTCAACACCTGATTGAGATCGATCGCGCCCTGATCGTCGATCTGCTGGCGGGTGATCACCGAGACCGACTGCGGCGTCGTTAGCAGCGGGCGATCGCTTTTGGTGGCGCCTGCGCTGGTGGTGGCGAGATAGCCCTGAGTCGGGCCGTCGGCGCTCTCCTGCGGCGAGGCGGTCACCGTCAGCGTGTCGGCCGCCAGGCTGGCGGCAGGCAGAGCGATCGCTAGCGCGCACAGCAGCGCGCAGCGGTGAGGGGGAAACGGCAGCGTCATGTCCTGTCCTTGTTCAGTCCGCCTTCGGCAGGCGGCACATGTATGATAAAGATTCTCAAAATCAGAGTGAGAATTATTATCAATATGTGAAAAATGTTTCAAGGTTTGTTGAACAGGGGAAGGCAAAAAAAGAAAACGAAGGGCCGGTAGCGGCCCTTCGTCTGGGGGAGGTTACTTCGTTGTCGCCGCGGCCTGAGGAATATCCTGCGCGCTGTTGCAGGTTTTCTCTTTCGGACAGTACTTGTCGAGCAGCATCAGCGTCACGCCGTTGGTCCAGCCGAAGCCGTCCTGCAGCGGATATTCGCCGCCGCCGCCGCCGCCGAGGTTCGGCCCGTCGACCACATACTTCTCGACCAGCTTATGCTCTTTGTCGTAGGTGGTCTGGACGTTCTGCAGGAAGCGCATGCCGACCTGCTGCGCCAGCTGCGGCTTGTTGTAGTGCTCCAGACCTTCTACCGCCACCCACTGCAGCGGCGCCCAGCCGTTAGGAGCGTCCCACTGCTGGCCGTTGTTCACCGTGGTGGTGAGCAGGCCGCCCGCTTTCAGCAGCTGTTTCTCTACCGCCGAGGCGGTGCGATCGGCCTGCTTGTCGCTGGCCAGCTGCATATAGAGCGGGAAGAGCGCTGCGGCAGTCAGCTGCGGGCTGGCCTGGCGCGTTTTGCTGTCGTAGTCGGCGTACCACCCCTGTTTCTCATCCCACAGATAGCGGTTCACCGCCGCCTGGCGCTTCTCCGCCAGATCGGCGAACTGCTTCGCCTTATCCTGCTGCTTATCGAGGCGATACGCTTTGGCCAGCGTCTGCTCCAGATGGAACATCAGGCTGTTGAGATCGACAGGCGCCAGCTGAGTGGTGCGGATCGAGGCGAGATTATGCGCGTCGCTGAACCAGCGCGAACTGAAGTCCCAGCCGGACGCGGCGCCGGCACGCAGATCGCGGTAGAGTTCGCCTTTATCGCGCTGCGGCGCCTTTTTCGCGGTATTGACGTCATCCAGCCAGGATTCGGTGCGCGGCGCGTCGCGCGCGTCCCAGTAGCGGTTAAGCACGGTGCCGTCCGCCAGCTTGATCACGCGCTTGCTCGCCTGACCAGCGGCGACGCTATCGCTGTCCGCCATCCAGTAGTCGTACTCTTTCTGCAGCTGCGGCAGATATTTGCTGTAGGCCGCGTCGCCTTCGTGCGTCGCCAGCAGATCGACCATCAGGCTAAAGAAAGGCGGCTGCGAGCGGCTGAGATAGTAGCTGCGGTTGCCGTTGGGAATATGGCCGTAGGTATCCAGCTCCCACGCGAAGTTATCCACCATATCCTGCACGCGATCCCAGTGGCCGCTCTCGGCCAGGCCGAGCATGGTGAAATAGCTGTCCCAGTAGTAGACCTCGCGGAAGCGGCCGCCCGGCACCACGTAGGGTTTCGGCAGCGGCAGCAGCGAATCGTAGCGCCCGGCGCTTTTGGCGGTGCGCGTCAGCACCGGCCACAGGCCGTCGATATGCGCGCGCAGGCTCTGGCCGGCGGGCGGCACATATTTTTCGCCCGCGGCGGGCAGGGTAAAGTTGCTGGCGACAAAACGCTTAAGATCGAAATTGCGCTGATTTTTTTGCATCTGCCAGTCTGCCAGAATCGACGCGGGATCGAACTTCGGCACCGCGTCGGCGAAGGTTTTCTGGTCGGGATAGAACTGCGCCTGCTGCACCGCGTTAAACAACGGACCCAGCCGAACATCCGGCGGCTGAGGCTGGCTGCTGAGCATACGTGAGTTATCGTCTGCGTGCGCCGTTAGCGCAGGCAGACCCAGCAGCAGAGTCAGCAGCACTGGCGCGACTCCCTGACGCCCGACAGGCGCGGTTACGACAGTTTTCTTCATCGGTTTTTCTCCTTGTCCGAAAGGCGGCCGCGCGTAACGCATTGACCACTCAAACAACTTTAGTCGCAATCTGACAACGTGGCGCGACGACGCTGCGGAAATGTGAAGCAGACCAGGAGTGAGCATGGCGGTGGGGCGGCGGTTTTTGCTTGCCCTGGCGCCGCTTTTGCCGGAGGCTGAGGGCAAAAAACGAGGATTGAGATGGATATTATCTGGTATCACCCGACTCAGGACGGCGAGATCTGGCTGGCGGGCCTGCGGCGGCGTCTGCCGCAGGCGCGGGTCCGGCGCTGGCAGCCCGGCGACGACGCGCCCGCCGATTACGCTATTCTCTGGCAGCCGCCGCGCGAGATGCTGGCGCATCGCGCCGGACTGCGGGGCGTATTCGTGATGGGCGCGGGCGTAGACGATATTCTCGCCCGGCTGGCGCGCTATCCCGATATGCTGCCGCCGTCGGTGCCGCTGGTCCGCCTGGAAGATAGCGGCATGGCGCGGCAGATGCAGGAGTATGCGCTCTACTGCGTGCTCGGCTGGTTCCGCCGCTTCGACGACTACGCCAGACAGCAGCAGCAGGCGCAGTGGCAGCCTTTGCCGCCGACGACGCGCGAGACGTTCAGCGTCGGCGTGCTCGGCGCGGGCGTGCTGGGGCAGAGCGTTATCGAGGCGCTGCGACCCTGGGGCTTTCCGCTGCGCGTCTGGAGCCGGACGCCGAAGCGCATCCCGGGCGTCGAGAGCTTTGCCGGACGCGAAAGCCTCGACGAGTTTCTGCGCGGCGCGCAGGTAGCGATCAATCTGCTGCCCACCACGCCGGAAACCCTCAACCTGTTTGACGCGCGCACCCTGAGCCAGCTGCCGCAGCACGCCTGTTTCCTTAATATGGCGCGCGGCGCGCAGGTGGTAGAGGCGGATCTGCTGGCGGCGCTGGAGAGCGGACAGCTGCGCGCCGCCGCGCTCGACGTGTTCCAGCAGGAGCCGCTGCCGCAGGAGAATCCGCTGTGGCGTCATCCGCGCGTCACCGTGACCCCGCATATTGCGGCATTGACCCTAACGGATGAGGCGATGGACGCCATTACGCGCGGCATCGGCGCCATTGAGGCGGGCGAACGGCCCTCGGGCTGCGTCGATCGCCAGCGCGGCTATTGAATTCCGGTTAACTGACTGGCCGTCCGAGCGGACGGCATAGAGGAGAAAATAATGTATCCCGTTGATTTGCACATGCATACCGTCGCCAGCACCCATGCCTACAGCACGCTGCACGACTACGTCGCGCAGGCGAAAAACAACGGCATTAAGCTGTTCGCCATTACCGATCACGGCCCCGATATGGCCGACGCGCCGCACTACTGGCACTTCGTTAATATGAAAATCTGGCCGCGCGTCATCGACGGCGTCGGCATTTTGCGCGGCATCGAGGCTAATATTAAAAATCAGCAGGGCGAAATCGACTGCTCCGGGCCGATGCTCGGCTCGCTGGATCTGATTATCGCCGGCTTTCACGAGCCGGTTTACGCGCCGCGCGACAAGAGCCATCACACCGATGCGATGATCGCCACCATGGCGAACGGCGTGGCGCATATCATCAGCCATCCGGGCAACCCGAAGTTTCCGGTTGATATCCGCGCCGTCGCCGAAGCGGCCGCGCACTACAACGTGGCGCTGGAGATCAATAACTCCTCTTTCACCACCTCACGTCCCGGCAGCGAGCCGAACTGCCGCGCCATCGCCGAAGCGGTGCGCGACGCCGGCGGCAAACTGGCCTTTGGCTCTGATTCCCACACCGCGTTTACGCTGGGCGACTTCGAGCACTGCCTGCGCATCACGCGCGCAGTGGATTTTCCCGAGGATCGCGTGTTAAATGTCACGCCGCGCCGCCTGCTCGATTTTCTGGAGCAGCGTACCGGCAAGCAGATTGCCGAACTGGCGGATTTTTAACCCTTTTGCCTCTGGAATAGTGCATGAACGAGTTTTCCATTCTCTGCCGCGTGATCGGCTCCCTGTTTAACCGTCAGCCGCAGGATCCGCTGCTGGTTCCGCTGTTTACGCTGCTGCGCGAGGGCAAACTTGGCGCGCAGTGGCCGCTGGAGCAGGATGAACTGCTGCAGCGCCTGCAGCAGAACAGCGATCCGCAGGCGCTGGCGGCGGATTACAATGCGCTGTTCGTCGGCCCCGACTGTAAGGTGCCGCCTTACGCCTCACAGTGGCCGGAAGGCAAGCCGGAGCCAGAGGTGCGCGCCTTTCTCGCCTCGCGCGGCATGCCGCTCAGCGACGCGCCCGCCGACCACTTCGGCGTGCTGATGCTGGCGGCTTCCTGGCTGGAAGATCAATCGGCGGAAGATGAGAGCGCGGCGCAATGCGCTCTGTTTGACAGCTATCTGCTGCCCTGGTGCGGCGCCTTTCTCGGCAAGGTCGAGGCGCACGCTACCACCGCCTTTTACCGCACGCTGGCGATGTTAAGCCGCGAGGCTATCCAGGCGATGTGGGATGAGCTAAACGAGGCCGGCGAAGAGAGCGGCGAAGCGTAACTCCGCGCCTTTTACCAGCGCGCCGGGTGCGTCCCTGGCTCGCAGCCCGGCGTGGCGCAGAGCTGCGGCGTGCCGGGCAGTCGCGCGGCGGCGCGCAGCCGTTCACCGATGCCCCAGGGCGTCAGCTCAATGGTCGGCAGCGTATCGTGCGCATGCGCTTTAATGCCCGCCGGCAGAGCGGCGTCCCGGCAGGGATGCTGCTGCAACAGCAGGGCGGTGCGCGCCAGCGACAGTCGCGCCTCCACGCCGTAGCCGGTAGCGTGGCGCTGGCGCAGTCCCTCCAGCGCCGCGGCGGCCATCAAATAGCCGGTGGCGTGATCCAGCGCCTGTACCGGCAGCGGCGTCGGCTTCTCGCTTTGCGACCAGCGCATGCCGCTCTCGGCGATGCCGCACGCCATCTGCACCAGACTGTCGAAGCCGCGGCGATTGCGCCACGGGCCGTGCCAGCCCCAGGCGTTCAGGCTAACGTCCACCAGTCCCGGCGCCAGCCGGGCGCGCGTCTCAGCGTCGAATCCCAGCTGTTCCAGCGCATCGGCGCGATAGCCGTGCACCAGCACGTCTGCCTGCTGCAGCAGCTCGCGCAGCGTCTCGCGGCCCGCCGTCGTTTTAAAGTCGACCACGGCGCGCCGTTTGCCGCAGGCGATCTCTTCATCCAGCGTCGGCTCGCGCCAGCCGGGCGGATCGAGACGCAGCACCTGCGCGCCGAGGCTGGCGAGAAAGCGGGTCGCCACCGGCCCGGCGATGATGCGCGTCAGATCCAGCACCCGAACGCCGAGCAGCGGCCGCGCGCCGGGCATCGACCAGCTGCGCGCGGGCGCGGCGGCGCCCCGTCGCCAGGCGATCAGCGGCTCTTCGCGCACCGCCTGGCCCTGCGGATGCTGCTGCCACGCTTGTTCGCTGCGCATCTTTGCGGCGCAGCCTCCCGCATCGACCACCGCCTGCTCCAGCGCGTCAGCCTGCCAGCGCGCCACCTGTCGCGCCAGCGCGTCGCGGTCGGGGTGCTGGCCCAGCACACGCTCCATCGCCGCGCGATGCTGCGGCGCATTGGTATGCAAACGGATCCAGCCGTCGGCGCTGCGGTAGTCGCCGGCAAAGGCGTCCCACAGCGCGGGCGCGGGGCGATTGCGGGGAAAGAAGCTGGTCTGAAACCAGCGCGAGGCGAGGCGCACGTTCACGCTGACCGGCTGGCGGACGCCGATAAAATCCGCCGTCGCCTGGGTCGCCAGCCCGATGCTGGCGGCTGCCAGCTCGCTGACGGCGAAAGCGGATGAGAAGGTCGCGGTATCAAGAAAAGTGGGCGGGGCGGTTGCGTCGCCGGGGCCACGCAATCCTTGCCACAGCTGCTGCCACAGCGACGCGGCAAGCTGATAATCCATAATCATTCTCCAGAAACAGACGGTATCCAGAGCATAGCACCGCTTTTTCAGCGACGGCGCAGACGCGGGAAGCGCGCGTGCATGCGCAGGCTGCGCAGATTGATGACGGCTATCGCCGTGCCGCACACCACCAGCGATGCGCCGATGATTTTAAAGCTGTTAAGGCTGTCCCCCAGCACCACAATGCCCATCAGCACCGACAACACCGGCGTCAGCAGCGAGTAGGGCATAATCAGATTGACGTTGTACTGCTTCAGCAGCCCGTACCAGAGGGTATAGGCGACAATCGACGAGGCGAGCGCGCTGTAGAGAATGCCGAACCAGCCGCGCCATCCCGCCTGGCTGAGGGCGTAAAACTGGTGCGACTCCATCACGAAACTCGACAGGCCGACGATGGGCACCGCCAGAAAGGCGATCCAGCCGGTCATGGTCAGCGGCTTAATGGGCGGCGATTTTTTCACAATCAGATTGCTGACCGCCCAGCCGGTGGCGCTGCAGAGCAGGATCGCCAGCACCCACCAGGCGGGGATGGTCGGACTGCCGGAGAGCACCGCCACGCCGCACAGCGAGATGGCGATGCCGACCAGCTGAATCGCCCTCAGCCGCTCTTTCAGCACCGCCATCGCCAGCAGCATGGCGATCGGCGTGCCGAGCTGCACCACAATCGCGCCGGTGCCGGCGTCGGTATAGCGCATGCCGACGAACAGCAGCGAGAAGTGCATAAAGCCGAAGGTAAAGGCGAGCGCCAGCAGCCAGGGAAGCTGCTGGCGGGTGATACGGCAGAAGGGGATCAGCACAATCGCCACCACCACAAAGCGCATGCAGGTGAGAAACAGCGGCGGCAGCTCCAGCAGGCCCCACTTCACCGCCACGTTATTGAATGCCCAGATAGAGACCACCATCAAGATCAGAAAAAAATGCCGCAGAGCCACAATCCCGTCCTTCGCTGTTGTTTTTCGCCACGCCCTAATGATGGCACGAAGCGGGGAGAGGCCGACAGGCGATGACAAATATTTTTCTGTTATGACAGCGGCTGGAAAATCATAAGACAGGCCGCCGCTTTGCTGGCAGACTGGTTCACCGAGACGCTAACCTGCCAGGGAACCCATTCGGTATGACTTCCACTTCCTCTTTGCCCCTTGCCCTGATTCAACTTGAAGTGCCGCCTGCCATCGTGGTGGAACGTATTGGCGAACAGCCGCGCTGGTTTATTGACGCGCTTGATCTGCAACCCGATGACTATCTCATTGTGCGCCCGCACCTTGGCGAATCGCTGCCGCAGTTTGACCAGATCAGCGGCGCGATCCTGAGCGGCTCCTGGGCGATGGTGACCGACCACGCCGAGTGGAGCGAGCGCAGCGCGGCGTGGGTGCGGGCGGCGATCGACGCTAAGCTGCCGCTGCTGGGCGTCTGCTACGGCCACCAGCTGATGGCCTACGCGCTGGGCGGCAAGGTGGCGGATAACCCCAACGGCTGGGAGCGTGGCCTGCTGCCGCTGACGTGCAAAGCGGCGATGCAGCGCGACGCGCTGCTCTCGGCGCTGCCGGAACGCTTCAGCGCCTGGCTGTCGCACCGCCAGTCGGTGATCGCTCCGCCGCCGCAGGCGCAGGTACTGGCCACCTCTGAGAAAGATCCCTGTCAGATCCTGCGCTACTCGCCGCAGGCGCTGTCGGTGCAGTTTCACCCGGAATTTTCACGCCATATTATGAGCGCCTGCCTGTCGCCCGACGTCAGCGATAGCGTCGCGGATGTGGACATCGAAGGCCCCGACTGGGCGCGGCAGCTGCTGATGGCGTTCTGGCAGCAGACGCGCCCACAGCCGAGCCAGGCTCAGGGCGCGTAGCTGCGCCGACAGCGATAAACCCAGGCGGGCGGCACGTTTTTCAGCACCCGCTGACGCTGCCAGATAAAGTAGCGCGAGAGATCGGGCTGGGTGATGGAGGTGTACTGGAACTGCACGAAAACGCCGTCCGGGCCGAGCGCGTCGAACGCGGCGCGCAGAATGTCGTCGCGCAGCGCCGGCGGCAGCGACAGCAGCGGCAGGCCGGAAAAGATCGCGTCATACTCGCCTGATAACCAGGCCGCCGAACAGCTGCGCACCTGCAGGCGCGCATCCTCCAGCGCGCGCAGCTTATCCGCCAGCGGCGCGCTGATCTCAAACGCATCCAGTGTCGCCTGCGGCTGCATACGCGCCAGCAGATGACGCGTCAGCACGCCGTCGCCCGCACCCAGTTCGGCGACGCGCAGCGCGCTGCGCCAGCAGACGCTGTCGCTCATGGCGCGGCACAGCGCCGCCGATGAGGGCGTAATGCTGCCCATCTTGCGCGGATGGCGAATAAACTGATGAATAAAGTCTGCTTTTGCGCGCATAAGGGTAAAAGCCGAAGCCAGCATGTCACTCTCTCCTGTGATTAACCTTCTCTGTTGACCCTGTTCCGGCCCGAGGTTTCGCTTTTTTTTCGCGCCTCGGCTTATTCTCAGAATTATCCGTGCGCACGGGCGGCGCGCTTTTCCTTTGCGGCGGTCACAGTTTCCGACCGCAACATCTGACAGGCTGGGTTTGTTCATTCATTGTTAACAGCAAGTTTCATCGTTGTTTCAATTCCTGCCATGTTAAGGAGATTCACCATGCGTTACGCCTCTCCCGGGGAACAGGGTTCTCTGATTCAGCTGCAGAAAACCTACGGCAACTTTATTAACGGCGAATTCGTGACGCCAGTGAACGGTAACTACTTCACCAACACGTCGCCGGTCAACGGTTCGGTCGCGGGGGAATTTCCGCGATCGGACAAGGCGGATGTGGACAATGCCGTCGCCGCGGCGCACGCCGCCGCCGAAGCCTGGGGCAAAACCTCGCCGCAGCAGCGGTCGCTGGCGCTGCTCAGGATCGCCGATCGGCTGGAGCAAAATCTGGAATATATGGCGGTGAACGAAACCTGGGATAACGGCAAGCCGGTGCGCGAAACCCTGGCCGCCGATATGCCGCTGGCGGTGGATCACTTCCGCTATTTCGCCGGTTGCGTGCGGGCGCAAGAGGGTACCGCCGCCGAGATCGACGAGTTTACCGCCGCCTACCATTTCCATGAGCCGCTCGGCGTGGTGGCGCAGATTATTCCCTGGAACTTCCCGCTGCTGATGGCGGCATGGAAGCTCGCCCCGGCGCTGGGCGCGGGCAACTGCGTGGTGCTGAAGCCGGCCGAACAGACGCCGCTGAGCATTACCCTGTTTGTCGAGCTGATTAAAGACCTGCTGCCGCCCGGGGTGCTGAACGTAGTGCACGGCTACGGCAAGGAGGCGGGCGAGGCGCTGGCCTCTCATCCCGACATCGCCAAAGTGGCCTTTACCGGCTCCACGGCGACCGGCGGCCATATTCTCGAGCTGGCGGCGAAGAGCATGATCCCCTCAACCGTCGAGCTGGGCGGCAAATCGCCGAACATCTTCTTCGAAGATATCATGCAGGCGGAAGAGAGCTTTATCGAGAAGGCGGCCGAAGGGGTGGTGCTCGGCTTTCTGAATCAGGGCGAGGTGTGTACCTGTCCGTCGCGCGCGCTGGTGCAGGAGTCGATCTACGAGCCTTTTATGGCGGCGGTGATGAAGCGCATCAAAACCATTAAGCGCGGCGATCCGATGGACAGCGAAACCATGGTCGGCGCGCAGGCGTCTCAGCAGCAGTTCGACAAGATCCTCTCCTATCTGGAGATCGCTCGTCAGGAGGGCGCGGAGGTGCTGACCGGCGGCGGCGTGGAGAAGCTGGAAGGCTCGCTCGCCAGCGGCTACTACATTCAGCCGACGCTGCTGAAGGGCGACAACAGCATGCGCGTCTTCCAGGAGGAGATTTTCGGACCCGTGGTCGGCATTACCACCTTTAAGGATGAGGCGGAAGCGATCGCCATCGCCAACGACTCGATTTACGGGCTGGGCGCCGGCGTCTGGACGCGCGATATCAACCGCGCCTACCGCGTCGGCCGCGCCATCAAGGCAGGGCGCGTCTGGACCAACTGCTATCACCTCTATCCGGCGCACGCCGCCTTTGGCGGCTATAAAAAATCGGGCATCGGACGCGAGACGCACAAGATGATGCTGGACCACTATCAGCAGACCAAAAACCTGCTGGTGAGCTACAGCGTTCAGCCGCTCGGTTTCTTCTGATTTCGCGCTCTGCGGCGCGCTGCTCTCTGGGCAACGCGCCGTTTTTGTTTCATATTAATCCCGGCGCATTTCGCCTTTTTTCGACCCATTGTTAACTGTCATAACCGCGTAAGATTGCTATGGCATGGTCAGGACGGTGGTTCCTGACGGGCCTGAGGCCGAACTGAATAAGGAATGTTGATGAACGAATTTTATAACGTGCTGACTGAACATGACGAGGTGCTGGACGGCGTGGAGTACAGCATCATTGCGGTTAACCTGCCGGTCTCGCTGCGCGATGGCGATGTCGCCGCTCCACTGCGGGCGGGAGAAGCGAGCGATGCGGCGGAAGTGCCGCGTTTCTGGTAAAGATAGTTTGCTGTAAGGGCGCCTTTGGCCGTTGCGCAGACGCGGGCGGCAGGGTCTGATCGCAAAGTCGCTCAAGGCATCCCTGCTCGCTCGGCCCGCGACATCCTTGTCGCGGGACGCTTTGCTCTTCAGACCCTGCCGCCCGCTTATCAAAACATGGTGCGGTTTTTAAGAGTCTGCTTCAGTGCTATTTCACGCAGCGCGCGCAGGTGCTGTCCTGAATCTGCTTAAAGAAGTCGTTGCCTTTATCGTCCACGAGGATAAACGCCGGGAAGTTCTCAACCTCAATTTTCCAGATCGCCTCCATCCCCAGCTCGGCATACTCCACGCACTCCAGCTTTTTAATACTCTGCTGCGCCAGCACCGCCGCCGGGCCGCCGATGCTGCCGAGATAGAACCCGCCGTGCTTCTGGCAGGCGTCCGTCACCTGCTGGCTGCGGTTGCCCTTCGCCAGCATAATCATGCTGCCGCCGTGCGACTGCAGCAGATCGACGTAGGAATCCATGCGGCCAGCGGTAGTCGGGCCAAGCGAGCCGGAAGCGTAGCCTGCAGGGGTCTTGGCCGGACCGGCGTAATAGATCGGGTGATCTTTCACGTACTGCGGCAGCCCTTCGCCGTTGTCGATACGCTCTTTCAGCTTGGCGTGCGCGATATCGCGCGCCACGATAATGGTGCCGCTCAGCGACAGACGCGTAGAGACCGGATAAGCGGAAAGCTGCGCCAGAATCTCTTTCATCGGCCGGTTAAGATCGACGCTCACCACGCCGCCTTCGCCCTGCTGACGCAGCGCTTCCGGAATATACTGCGCCGGGTTGTCCTCCAGCTTCTCAATCCAGATGCCGTCGCGGTTGATCTTCGCTTTGATATTGCGATCCGCCGAACAGGAGACGCCCATGCCCACCGGACAGGAAGCGCCGTGGCGCGGCAGGCGGATTACGCGGATATCGTGCGCGAAATATTTGCCGCCGAACTGTGCGCCGAGGCCGAGCTGCTGCGCCGCCTCCAGCAGTTCCTGCTCCAGCGCCAAATCGCGGAACGCCTGGCCATGCTCGTTGCCGCTGGTCGGCAGGCTATCGTAATAGTGCGTCGAGGCGAGCTTCACGGTCTTCAGCGTGGCCTCCGCCGAGGTGCCGCCGATCACGAACGCGATGTGATAGGGCGGACAGGCGGCGGTGCCGAGCGACATCATCTTATCCACCAGATAGTTCTTCAGCTTGCCGGGCGAGAGCAGCGCTTTGGTCTCCTGGTAGAGATAGGTTTTGTTGGCTGAGCCGCCGCCCTTGGCGATGCAGAGAAACTTATATTCGTCGCCGTCGGTGCTGTAGATATCGATCTGCGCCGGCAGGTTGGTGCCGGTATTCACCTCGTTATACATATCGAGCGCGGCGTTCTGCGAATAGCGCAGGTTATCTTCGATAAAGGTGTTATAGACGCCCTGCGACAGTGCGGCTTCATCGCCGCCGCCGGTCCAGACGCGCTGGCCTTTTTTGCCCATAATAATCGCCGTGCCGGTATCCTGGCAGGTCGGCAGCACGCCTTTGGCGGCGATCTCCGAGTTGCGCAGAAACTGCAGGGCGACATATTTATCGTTTTCGCTCGCTTCATCGTCGGCGAGGATAGAGGCGACCTGCTGCTGGTGCGCCGGACGCAGCATAAAAGAGGCGTCGTGAAACGCCTGCTGCGCCAGCAGGGTCAGCGCTTTGGGATCGACCTTCAGCACCTCTTCGCCTTCGAAGCTGGCGACGGAGACGTGCTCGCGCGTCAGCAGATAGTACTGGGTATCATCGTGGGACAGCGGAAAGGGCTCTTGATAGTAGAAAGGTTTGTTCGACATCTCGGCTCACTTATGCGGCGGCGACGGCTCGCGCAGCGCGAGACGAACAGCCGCAAATATTGTTGGTTTTTATTTCGCCAGCCGCGCGGGACGCGGCTGGCGTAAGCTGAAGGGAAAGGATTTTACACTTTATTAACCTGTTTCGTCGCCTGCTTTAGAACATCATCACCATCCACGGATAGGCGATCAGCATCAGCAGCACCAGAAACAGCAGGCCGAAAATGGTGCCCAGGCGCCAGTAGTCTTTGGTCGGCAGATAGCCGCTGCCGTAGTAAATCGGGCTGGGGCCGGTACCGTAAGGAGTGATAATCCCCATCACGCCAAGCGAGGTGCAGAGCATCAGGCAGAACACCGGCATATTGATGCCCGGGATCGCTGCGGCGATGGTCAGCATCGCGGGGAGCAGCGCGGTAGTGTGCGCCGTGGTGCTGGCGAACAGGTAGTGCAGCAGATAGAAGGCGATAAGCAATACCACTGCGGAGACCTGCGGGTCGTAACCCTGCAGCAGCATGCCGCCCTCTTTGCCCAGCCAGGCGATAAAGCCGACGCGCGCCAGGCCATCCGCCAGCGCCACCAGCGTGGCGAACCAGGCGAAGGTGTTCCACGCCGCTTTGTTGCTGGTAATGTCGCTCCAGTTCAGCACGCCGGTCCAGAGCATCAGTATGATAACCAGCAGCGCAGCCATCGCAGGCTCGATCCAGGCGGTGGCGAAAATCCACATCAGCAGCGCGCACACCACGAAAATCAGCAGCAGAATCTCGTTGCGCGACAGTTTGCCCAGCTTCTGCAGCTCGGCGGTGGCCCAGCGCGGCACTTCGTCGTTGACCTTCACTTCCGGCGGATAGAGCCAGTACGCCAGCAGCGGCATGGTCAGGATCAGCAGCACGCCGAGCGGCAGGAAGGCGAGAAACCACATGCCCCAGGAGATATCAAAGCCCACGACGCTTTTCACCAGCGCCAGCGCCAGCAGGTTCGGCGCCAGCGCCGACAGGAACATGGAGCTGGTGATACAGGCGGCGGTAATCGCGACCCACATCAGATAAGAACCAATGCGGCGCGCGCTCGGGTCGTTGGGTTTAGAGCCGTAGAGCGGCGGCAGGTTGGCGATAATCGGGTAGATGGTGCCGCCGCTGCGCGCGGTGTTCGACGGGGTAAAAGGCGCCAGCAGCAGATCGGCGAAGGTAATGGCGTAGCCGAGCGTCAGGCTGCGACGGCCAAGATACTTCACCAGAATCAGCGCCAGGCGGCGACCGAACTGGGTTTTATCGTAGCCGGCGGCGAACATAAAGGCGCCGAAAATTAGCCAGACAGTGGAGTTACCGAAACCGCTTACGCCCCATTTAAACGCCTCGGTGGCGACCTTGAAGCCCGGCTTCGCCAGCTCGGCGGGGCTAAACAGCACGAACTGGCTGAAGAGGGCGATGACCACCACGCCGGTCAGGCCGATAACCGCGCCCGGCAGCGGTTCGAAGATCAGGCCGACGATAACGCCGACGAAGATGGCGAAAAAGTGCCAGGCATAGGGCTCGAGCCCGGCAGGCGTCGGCACCAGCAGTAGCAGGGCGGCGACCACGATGGGCAGCGCCAGCATGATCCAGCGTTTGTGTTGTCCCGGCGGCGGGACGGGCGCAGGTTGCGCGGCTTCGTTCAGCGTCGTTTTCATGTTCATAGTGAGGGTCTGCAAGTTATAAAGAAGAGAGTGTCGGCTTTGTTGATGCACCGTTTATTATTAGTGCGCGTAGAACGCCTTCAGCAAAACCTTATTGAATAACGTCTTCATATGACAACTTTATTAAATAAACTTTTGCGCCTTGCCTATATGATGCGCCTGCCATAATAGTAAATTTTGATCTAGATCAAAGAGTGAGTTTGGCTGTTAATTGCGTTAAGAACTTAAATGCCCGCGCTGCGCTCTTAAGAAGATTCCGAGGTGCAAATTATCATTACTGGCGCTTTTTTCTGCAAATTTCATCCCTTGCACCTTATTGAAAAGTATAGAATAATTTTTACTTATAACAATAATTTGATTTTTTCAGCGCTTTCGCTAACATTACTATAACTAAAATCTCATGGTTTGCAAAATAAATAACTCCGCTCCTTTAAAAGTTTTATAACTATATTCATTTCTTTTGTAGCTAAAGTAACTGGTATATTAGTGGCATTAAGCCGGACCTTTTAATAATCACCAGAGTGCCTCGTCCGCAGAATTTCTCAGCTTTTAATTTCCGGAGTTAATCTAAATGAATACTCGCACCCCGCTTTTAAATCCGCTGACTTTGCCCAACGGCGCGGTATTAAAAAATCGGCTGGTCATGGCGCCGATGACCACCTGTACGGGATTTTACGACGGCACCGTGACCAGCGAGCTCGTGGAGTACTATCGCGCGCGCGCAGGCACGCTCGGTACGGTTATCGTCGAGTCCTGTTTTATCGATAACAAAGGCCCCGCCTTTCCAGGCGCTATCGGCATCGACAGCGACAACAAAATCGCGGGCCTGGCGCGCATCGCCGACGCGATTAAATCGCAGGGCTCGACGGCTATCCTGCAAATTTATCATGGCGGCCGTATGGTGGAACCGGGGCTGATCGGCGGCAAAACGCCGGTGGGCCCCAGCGCCATTGCCGCACCGCGCGAAGGCGCGACCACGCCGCAGGCGCTGACCGCCGACGAAGTCGAAGTGATGATTACTAAATTCGGCGACGCGGTGAACCGCGCCATCAAGGCGGGCTTCGACGGCGTGGAGCTGCACGGCGCCAATACCTATCTGATCCAGCAGTTCTTTTCCCCTAACTCTAACCAGCGCGACGACAAGTGGGGCGGCAGCCGCGAAAACCGCGCCCGCTTCCCGCTGGCGGTGCTGGATATCGCCCATAAAATGGCGGAGCGCATCGCGCACAACACCTTCATTATCGGCTATCGCTTCTCGCCGGAAGAGATCGAAGTGCCCGGCATCCGCTTTGCCGACACGCTCTATCTGCTGGAAAAACTGGCGGAGCGCGGCCTCGACTACGTGCACTTTTCCATGGGGCAGCTGCTGCGTCCCTCTATCGTCGATACCCGCGACCCGATGCCGCTGATCGACAAATATATCGCGCAGCGCTCAGAGCGCCTGGCGAAGGTGCCGGTTATCGGCGTCGGCGGCGTGGTGAATAAAGCTGACGCGGAGATGGCGCTGGAGCACGGCTACGATCTGGTGGCGGTCGGCAAATCCTGCATCGCCTACCCGGACTGGGCGGATCGCGTGCTGAACAACGAGCATCTCGACCTCTATATCGACAGCACCCAGCGCGAAGCGCTGATGATCCCGGAACCGCTGTGGCGCTTCTCGCTGGTGGACGCGATGATCCGCGAAGTCAGCGCGCCGGGCCGCAAATACAAGGCGGGCGTCTATCAGGAGAAAGTCGAAGCGGAAGCGCTGAAGCTGAAAATCAACGTCACCCTGGATACCGACCGCATCACCGATATTTCGATGGTGCCGGACGATACGCTGGACGTCGATTTCACCGAGACCTTTGAAAGCCTGCGTAACCGCATTCTGGTAGCCAACAGCCCGCACGTCGACGCCATCAGCGGCGCCACTACCCAGAGCGAGGCGCTGAAAAAAGCGGTATCGCGCGCGCTCTCCACCTCCAGCAAAGAGTATGTAATTGAAGAGGGTGGTAATCCTTCCGCACCGCAGAACTACGACGTAGTGGTGATCGGCAGCGGCGGCGCCGGCCTGGCGGCGGCGATTCAGGCGCACGACGAAGGCGCGCGCGTGGTCATTATCGAGAAGATGCCGACCATCGGCGGCAACACCATCAAAGCCTCGGTGGGCATGAACGCGGCGGAAACCCGCTTCCAGGCGATGAAAGGCATCAAAGACAGCAAAGAGCTCTTCTATCAGGAGACGCTGAAAGGCGGCCAGCATAAAAACAACCCGGTGCTGCTGCGCGAGTTCGTCGAGCTGGCGCCGGAGGCGATTGACTGGCTGGCGGATCACGGCATCGAGCTGAACGATATCACCATTACCGGCGGCATGAGCATCGACCGCACGCACCGCCCTGCGGACCGTTCGGCGGTTGGCGGCTACCTGATCAGCGGCCTGGTGAAAAACATCAACAAGCGCAATATCGAAGTGCTGCTGGATACCTCGGTCGCTGAAATCCTCACCGAGAACGGCGCGGTAACCGGCGTGAAGGTGGTGGATGAGTACTACGACAGCCGCATCCTCTATGCGAAAAGCGTGATCGTCGCCACCGGCGGCTTCAGCGCCAACCGCGAGATGGTGGTGAAATACCGCCCTGAGCTGGACGGCTTCGTGACCACCAACCACAAAGGCGCGACCGGCAGCGGCATCGCCATGCTGCAGAAGCTGGGGGCGGATACAGTCGATATGGGCGAAATCCAGATCCATCCGACCGTTGAGCAGACTACCTCGTATCTGATCTCTGAATCGATTCGCGGCGGCGGCGCTATCCTGGTGTCCCAGGAGGGCAAACGCTTCTTCAACGAGATGGAGACCCGCGACAAGGTTTCCGCGCAGATTATCGCGCTGCCGGAGAAAAGTGCCTGGGTGGTTTTTGACGAACAGGTGCGGGCGAACAATAAAGCGGCCGATGAGTATATCGCCAAGGGCTTCGTTATCAGCGCGCCGACCGTGGGCGAGCTGGCGGTGAAGCTGAATATGGAGCACACCACGCTTGAAGAGACGCTGGCGCGCTACAACCAGTTTGTGGTGGATCAGAAGGATGAGGATTTCGGCCGTACCACCGCGCTGCGTCATCCGCTGAATCAGGGGCCGTTCTACGCCATCCGCGTCGCGCCTGGGGTGCATCACACCATGGGCGGCGTGACCATCAATACCGACACCGCGGTGCTCGACAGCAATAAACAGGTGATCCGCGGCGCCTGGGCGGCGGGAGAAGTGGTCGGCGGCATCCACGGCGCCAACCGTATCGGCGGTAACGCCGTGGCGGATATCATTATCTTTGGTATCCTTGCCGGACGTAACGCGGCGGCCCTGGCGCGCGGCTAGTCCGCTGTCGGCAACGGCGCATCGGGCAACACTACCCGGCGCGCCGTTGCCGGATCCACTTTGACAGCCGAGGCGAGTATGTCAGCCGACGAAGGCGTTTACGCCTATTCCGCAGTACTGATGGGTTCGCCCATTCTTCTTAAGCTCTTTGACGATAATGCGGCGCTGGCCGCGCAGGTCTTCCGCCTTATCCGCTATCAGGAAAATATCCTCACCGTCAATCGCGCCCACTCCGAGGTGATGGCGATTAACCACGCTGCAGGCAAAGAGCCGGTCTGCGTCAGCCGTGAAGTGTTCGATCTCATTCAGTGCGCGCATCAGGTGAGTCTGCTGCCGCACAGCCTGTTCAATTTCACTATCGGACCGCTGGTCAAGCGCTGGAAGATCGGCTTTCAGGGACGCAGCGTGCCGCCGCAGGGCGATCTGGAAAAGCTGATGGCGCTGACCGATCCGCGCGAGGTCGTGCTGGATCCCGAGCGGCGCAGCGTGTTTCTGCGCCAGCCAGGCATGGAGATCGATCTGGGCGCCATCGCCAAAGGCTATATCGCCGACCTGGTTCGCAGCTTTCTGCGCCAGCAGGGCGTGGAAAGGGCGCTGATTAACCTGGGCGGCAATGTGCAGACGCTCGGCGCGCCGCCGCAGGCCGCCGGCTGGTCGGTGGGGCTGAAAACCCCGTTCGGCCAGGCTGACGAATTAATCGGCGTGATTGAGGTAGCGGGGAAATCGGTGGTGACCTCGGGGGTCTACGAACGTTACTTCGAGCTGGACGGCCGCCTCTATCATCACATCCTCGACGCGCGCAGCGGCTATCCGCTCGACAACGAGCTGCTGAGCGTCACGGTGATTTCCGACCGCTCGATAGATGGCGACATCTACACCACGCTGCTCTACGGGCTGGGCGTTGAGCAGAGCCTTACGGCGCTGCGCGACGCGCCGCACATCGAAGCGATTTTCGTTACCCGCGACCAGCAGGTGATCTGTTCCTCGTCGCGTCAGTTCACGTTTCGTCTGCATGACCGTCGCTATCAGCTGACTACTGACAGTACTGCCTGAGCAGCGAGTGGTATTCCGGCTGCAGGCGGTAGCGATAGACCGGACGGCCGGTCGCGCCGTAGTGAATGCTGGTGAAGAGAATATTGATCTGCGCCAGCCAGATCAGGTATTTGCGGCAGGAGACGCGCGAGATATTCACCTCCGCCGCCAGCTCGTCGGTAGAGAATTCGCTGCCGGGATGGGCGTCGATCCACTGGCAGAGGGTGCGCAGCGTCTGCGGGGTCAGGCCTTTCGGCAGCCGTTTGCTGTCGTTGGTGGTGGGCGGATTGCCGTGGATCAACTGGTCGACTTCCGCCTGCTGGTAGTAAAGATGGTTATCCATCAGCGACTTCTTCTGCCGCCAGTTGTTGAGCGCCTCTTCAAAACGCGGGAACTGGAAGGGTTTGATCAGATAATCCACCACGCCGTAGTGCAGCGAGGTTTTGATGGTGGCAGCGTCGGCGGCGGATGAAATAATGATCACCTCAACAGGCTGCTTCGCCTCGCGCAGCTCCGGCAGCAGATCCAGCCCGTTCTCATGCTGCAGATAGATATCGAGCAGCACCAGATCCACGGCGGGTTCGCTGTGAAGGATCATCTCTTTCGCCTGCTGCAGCGTCGACGCCGTGCCGACGCAGTGAAAGCCCGGCACCTGCCCGACGTAAACGCGATTCAGCTCGGCGACCATAGCGTCATCATCGACCACTAACACATTGATCATGCGGTTTTGTTGCCTCCATCCCAGGGAAGTTGTACAAAAAATTGGGTAAACACGCCGGGTTCCGACTCCACACTGACGCTGCCGCCAAGGCTTTCCGTCTGCTGCTTCAGCAGATAAAGCCCGACGCCGCGATCCTCGCCTTTGGTTGAAAAGCCTTTGTCAAAGATAGCATCCAGCTGGTCGGTCGGGATGCCTGGCCCATCGTCGCTGACTTCGCACGCCAGCCAGCCGTTCTGGTAGTGCAGCATCACGTGGATATCGCCGTTGTGTTCACTGCCCAGCGCGTCAAGCGCGTTCTCGATCAGATTGCCGAGCACGGTGATCAGCACGGCGATCTGCTGCTCGTTGCCGATATCGGGCAGGAAGCTGGCGTCGCTCAGCGTCAGGCGATGGCCGCTGTCCGAGGCGCGATTGATTTTACTCAGCAGGAAGCCGGCGATCACCGGCGACTTGATTTTGTCGAGCAGCGAACCGATTTCGGTCTGGTAGTTGTTCGCCGTTTTTAAAATATAGGCTTCGACCTGCGCATAGTTTTTCATGTGCAGCAGGCCAAGGATCACGTGCAGCTTATTCATAAACTCATGCGAGCGCTCACGCAGCGCGTCGACGTAGTTTACCATGCCGCTCAGGCGCTGCAGCAGCCGCGTGATTTCGGTTTTATCCCTGAAGGTGCAGACCGCGCCGATAAGCCGCTGCTGGCTGTAGACCGGCACGGTGTTGCTCAGCAGCACATGGCCGTTGATATTCAGCTCTTCGTCGCGCCGCGCCCGGCCGGTGGCCAGCGTCTCCTGCAGCTGAGCGTGAATAACGCTGGCGTCCTCCATGCTGCCGGAGCTCTCCTCTGTCAGCAGCTTTTTCGCCGCCTCGTTGATCAGCGACACCTCTGCATGAGCGTCCACCGCGATGACGCCCTCTTTGACCGAGTGCAGAATCGCCTGGCGCTGCTCAAACAGCGAGGAGATCTCCCAGGGTTCGAGTCCGAAGAGGATGCGCTTCAGGGTTTTTACCAGCGCCAGCGTGCCCAGCGCGCCCGCCAGCGCGCCGATCAGGATGGTCCAGATAATGCTCCAGCGGCTCTGGTTGATCTGATCGCTGACCGCCTCCAGCGAGATGCCTATCGACACCACGCCGATCTGCTGCTGCTGCGCGTTATAGACCGGCGTAAAGACGCGCAGCGCCTCCGCCAGCGAGCCGCGATTCACCGAGACGTTCTCTTTGCCCTGTAGCGCCGGATTGATGTCGTCGCCGATAAAGTGCTGGCCGATCAGCGCCGGATTAAGATGGGAGTAGCGGATGCCCTGCATATTGGTCACTACCACGAACAGCAGATTGTTGTGCTGCTGCGCCGCGCGGGCGATGGGCTGGATAATGCCGCTGTCCGGCGGCCCGCTCAGCGCTTGCTGAATAGCAGGCACGTCCGCCAGCGTGCGCGCCACGGCCATCGCCTTGTCTTCCAGCTGCTTCTGCGTGGCGTTGCCGATCTGAAAGAAGTAGAGCAGATGCACGCTGAGCAGCACGAAGGTCACTACCGCGCCGATCATCAGCGTCACCAGCGTGCTGAGCTTCATATGTTTTTTGCGGGTCAGGTTGCCTTGCGGAGTGTCGCGCATCGTCGGTCCTTTGTCGGAAAGCGGTGGGGTATTATCCCTTTCTGTGGGGCTTTGCAAAGGGTTTTAGCACGAAGCGGGTGGAGCCGTTGGCTAGCGCATGTCGGGCGGGCGAAAAGTGCCTGTGTTTAGTACGGAAAATATACAGCGGGGGAGAGGGCTGGAGCGTGGTGAACGCGGAATACCGTATAACTTTATTAGTTACAGCATGCTATTGAAGCAGGCAATATGACGCGAAACAGCGGTGCGAACAATGTCTTGCAAGGGATAAGCACAAATGGCATTCAGAATAGCCTCAGCGCACATCGCCCCTTTGGGAGTAGACATGCTGTTTCATGAATGTAGGGAATCAAACGCGTTAGTCAGGAGGGTGAGAATCAGGCGTTTTTTTATGAAAAGTCTGTTTAGAGAGGCTGTCCGAGAGCGGGAAATAAAGGGTGCCTTTTCGGGGCATAAAAAATCCACGCACAGGCGTGGATTTTAAAACCGAGCGGTTTGTTATGAGAGGCGCTGGCCCCTCATCAGACAACCGCGAGTTAGACGTTGAATAGTGATTTCAAAGTTATGCTATTGAATTGTATATTTTATTTTATTAATTTTTTTACGTGTACTCATCATTGTACTCATTTTGGAATTTGCTCGCATTAGTAATGCGAAGGTCATAGGTTCGACTCCTATTAACGCCTTAAATTTTTCAGGACAACAGAATTAGGTCATTAGTTTAGTCTTGCAACGGTGAAAACGACATATAGCCAACCCAGATTACAAACAACTGAACTTCGTTTGCATGCTGTCGAAACCCACCTTCTCTCATTGGGAACATTCCTGTCAGAATAAGTGCACAAAGAGCATGTCGCAATGGCGCATCCGTTCGCCTTTTTTCAGGTCGGAGAATGATTCCGGCATTCACTGTGCGGGATGCTCTGGGTTGCAATACTCACGGATAAACCAGGTGGGTAAGGGATGCCGATACAGTCGGGCTGACAACGCGATCAGGATTTGCCAATTTCCATACCATCTAAAGTCAGATGAGGCTGCGGCACCGTCAAAGATTTTAATGGACGCCTCGCCTTCTTCCCTTGCTGAAGGCCTTAGGCCAGACAATGCCTTGGATATCCCAACGCAATAAATGCCCTGTGACGAGCCGCTTAGTGTTTCGAGTCGTGCTGTAGGAAACCAGCGCTCAAGTGTTACCCCCTTCATTAGAGGAAGGATCTTATCCCGCAGTGCTTGGAAGGTTTCTTCATCACTCAGTAATGACGTCACAGTCGCGAGTGCTGGCACCAACGTTGATGTCTGGAAGAAATCACGACTCTCAGCCTTGTTTCTGTCGAGGGCAATAGCATCTTCCAGCGAGTCGGTGTCGACCGGCAGATAACATCCTGTTCTCAGAGCATGGTGAAGCCGGGCCACAACTTCTCCTGCGATAATCCGCGTATTGGCCCAGTCTGACTCGCCCATCAGCGCGCAGAAGAGCAGGGTAAGGTCGATGCTATGCCCGTCATAAAGGGGAAGTAGTACCCCCGAATGCTGATTGAGCAGATGAATGATGGCGTTGCGGATCGTCGTGCGAAGCGCCTCATTTCCAGATTTTTGCTGGAGTAATAGTAAGAGGGTAGACAGGCGTCCTAGCTCCTCAAACATAAGCTCCAGGTAGAAGACGCGATCCGGGCGCCAGCGGAGGACGGCTCGTGGTGACTCCAGGGTAGGCATTATTTTTTCAAAATAGTCCACCAGAGCTTGTATATGCAGCGTAACTAGGGTTTCAAATCGGTCAATAAAGGCGTGGTCGGCATACAATTCCAGTTTTGCCGCCTCGGCCCACATACGCAGTATCAGGTATTCACCGCTAACGACCCCAGGTTTTAAATTGTCTTCGCTTTTTCCCCAGACCAGCAGGACCGCCCAGCCCATCGACGCTGCGGCACATCGCCTTAAAAACTTCTTATTTCGTGTTTCTGCGCTTTGTTCTGACTCCTCGGCCTGTATTTCAAAACAGGCATCAACAAAGCGGATAAACCGGCTTATCGCCGAGCTTGACTCTTCAAGGCCGGCCAGAGCCGCGCGGAGGTCAGATTTTCCCCGTGCCAGCAGTAATGTGTCATCGAAGAGGTACTGCTCTATCCATGGTGTGATCTGATCGGTGCCCCAGAATTCAAGACTGCAAAGCGGACGTGTTGCGATGTCTTCCGTCAGGGCTGAAAAACCGGCCTGGGCTTCTTGTAGCAGTACGCCATTGGATACCAAGACGATTCGTTTATGCAGCGGCTTGAGCGGTTCCGGTAAACGATTTCTGAGGAAGTCATTGCAGGCCTCCCGGATAGAGGGATCGATAGACTGCGGCCCACCGTAAAAATCGGCCCGTCCGACGTTGCCGAATTTGATGATAAAGACAAAAACCTCATCAACCCCGTCGGCACCCGCTTTGGTCGACAGCACGTCAACACCAGCCTGTGCGGGGCCAATCTGTGGGCGACTGAGCACATTGTGCCCCATGGCCTTAAGCAGTTCTGGCAGCAGTACATCGAGCTCATTGCGCTCACGCAGGCCCGCCAGGTAATGGGAGAGAACCAGCTGAATACTCATTCCAGCTCTCCTTTCCACAGTCTGTTTCTGGTCCGGTCACATGAAAGTGGATCGGTGCGCCAGGTGAGGGGCAACTCAACTTCAATCTGAAAGGGCATCATTTCCAGCGTGGTTTCTTTTACATCGTCACCCACGGAAAACTCTACTGCGGTTTTGTTGGCGTATTTGAAATGTTGCTTTGTGAAGAACTGACCAAAAATGGAGTGCTCTTCCGAGTGTCGTTGAATCTCCCGGTTCTCACTGCGTTTCAGACTGGCATACATTAGACGCATTTCAGGCGTCATCGCGAGCTCACGAAGCGCCGGTAGTCCGTTAAGATGGTTTTGCTGTTGTTCCATCTGTGCCAGGGCGTTTTGCGCCAGTTCAAGCGAGATAAACGGGGATTCAGGGCTGGCAAGCAGTCGCTGCGTGGTCCAGGGATACTCTTCCATGTGATGCTGCAGGAGTGCCCTGGCTGCATTGAGTGCCGTGACGCTGGCTGGGTAAGCGATTGCCAGGCTTAAAGCCCAGCCGAGTGAGACGGCGGGGGAAACATGCAGGGCGCAGAGCCGGGACGCCGCCAGTATGGCGCGTGACTCATCGACGGAGGAAAGGTCGTACGCCTGTGGGGTCGCTGCTTGAAGGTGGCACACGCTTGCCTCATGCGCGAGGACTTTCGCCAGTCCATTAAGCGCTTTATCGGTCAGCCAGCAGGAGAGGGCGACTGCAAAAAGCGGAGCAGACTGACCGATTTCATGCAGGCAGTTATCTGCGGCGCGAAGACACTCTTCAGGAGACGAGGCCCTGATGGTTTCGCGACAAAGCAGGGTCAGTTCCGCGATAACAGAATGGCAATTGCCGGCATCGGTTCGTAATGCAGCGAGCTGGCGATAGAGTTCATAAAACTGATTTGTCGACATACCGCCCTCAACTCAGAATGCTCAATATACGTGAGGCAGACAGCCCCTCCAGATGAAGTCACATGCCGCTTGCCGGTTCTGGCGTTTTCAGATTCTTGCCTTATCCACTGCAGCGCTTTCAGGGTTTCTTATTCGTTAATGTGGCGAGATGACGCTTAAACCCCTCTTCCTCACTCGCATACTTATTGCTGTTCAGAAAGGGCATCCACATTGATGTGATGACGTCTTTTTTGATTACATTGTTGTGGTCGAAGATTTTGTTGCTGGGCTGAGTGAGAATATGGCTCGCTGAGGTAAAGCCGTTAGTTCCAGCTTGGCCAAAAAGTGGATCCAGTCCCACCCATTCGGCTGGTTTTCTCGGCATCCAGCTTACCCATTGGTCATTAGGCGCTATTTCATTTCTGACTCGCGCGACTTTGCTGCCGACACAACTTTCCCAGTCATAGTTTTCGTTCAGAATACTGCCGGTGAGGATAATCGTGTTGAAATGTACTGGAGTAAACTCCTCGAAGCCGTCAAGGTAAGCGCCGATCAGATAGGTACCGAAGGAATGTGCAATGATCGAAATCTGCTCACCGTTCTGGCAATAATCTCTTTGAACTGAATAAATCCAGTCCCTAAAGGCATCCACTGCTTCTTTCCTTTTTCCCTTGTTCAGCAGAATGTCTGGAGTGGTATAGCCGTAGATATAAGGTGCGACAATCCAGCCCTGGCTACTCGCAATAGGGATCAGATTAGCGTTCCATTCAGCGTGAGTCATGAGCCCGTGAATAGTGACCAGCACGCCCGGGGCTTCATTTAAATCGACCAGATGCCGGTTGAAGTAGGCTCTTTTGATAACTTCATAGGTATCGTCATCAGGTTCATGATGGGTTGTCCAAGGTTCGTCCGGGTGATTAAGGCTTATCTGTATCACTCCCACGCCACTCCCGAATCGCTCGTAAGACAGCAGTTTTAAAAACGAGGCTGTAAGAATGGGATCGTCTGCCGAGCAGAACATTATGTCAGTGCGTTTACCTTCTAAAAGCAGACGTTCTGGCCTTGTCGGGATGTGATCTTTACTTCGCAGCACGATCACGACATCCAGATCATTAGGGTCTTTTTTGTCGGTTACGTAGGAGCCACCGACCAGCACAAATAAGGCATTACGCGCGTTTGCAAAGTCCAGAATATCGATAAATGCTTTTTTCAGAAGCTGCCGCTTCTCATTAACCAGGCAAAAGCGATCAATAAACTGCTGTGCTGAACAGCGGTGCGTACCCTCAGGAAGGTACCCTTTTGCTGTAAAATCGGGAATCGTTGTCATCATTTATTTATAGTTAAATATACAGGGATAGGAATATGTCACCAGAGATGCTCCGCAATAAAAAATGCTCTCCTGCTGCATTGTTCTGGGACTTCGGTGTTGTTGTGTGTTCTGGAAATTAATATTGTTTTTCGGTCTGATAAAAATCTCAGTCCTGTAACAGGCTGCGAACTCTGGTAGCAGTTGCAACAGAGTTTTTAACTTCGTTCTGCTTTGCATACAGCTTATTGGGTTTATGATGTAATTCCAGCTCTTTTTCGCGTTCGAGTTCACGTAAAGCGATATGGATCTTTTTTACATCTTTAAGTAACTGTACGTCATTGAATCCCAGAACCTGAAGGCGTGTTTCATAGACCATCGTTTCGCTGAAATTATGCCCCAGTCTTGCACGGCAATGGCAGGCAAGAGCAGCATCAATGTAGTTGCAACTAAAGGTCAGCGCTACGATAGCGTGTTTTAGTGCGCACTCGCGTATTTTCTCCCTCCTAGGTGAATATGGCCTGTTTTCATAGGCCATATACTGTCCCCACGCACGACGATGTGCTTTAAGAGAGTCAACGGCAATACCAATAAAAAGCGCTCGGTTGCACGATGTGGACAGCATCCTGATATGGCTCCCGTGGACTTAGATCCCGGCCGTTTTCTGGAAACTGCCAGGCCACGTCCAACATAGCGAAGCCAGCGCTCAGGCTCCATGACATTTTTTATACTTTACTCCCGACCCGCAGGGGCAAGGTTCATTTCTGCCTACCCCCCCGAAAAATCGAGTAATTTCGGATTTTGCCGCCTTGTAAGCAAGCTGGGCAATATAGTTCGACTGGTCCTCAAACTCCTGGCGCTGCCCCCCCGTTAACCCCTCAAAATAGGGTTCGATTCGGCGCATTTCTGCTTCCGCCTGCCCATGTTCCCCGACGAGTGCCAGAATGACAGCGTACTGGCTCCGGACCTGAACCAGCCGCTGTACCAGACCGGCTTCATTGACTACGGGCAGGACGTGTTGCTCCATCACCTCTCTGGCACCGACATAGTCCTTTCTTGCGACAAATTCGTCCGCCAGATCCTGTCCTACCCGGACTAAAGATTCGGGGGCTGCGGTCATGTTGTAAAATTTCATCGCGTGAATACGCACAAACGGTGACACTTTTCCCTGCGCGTCATTAATTCTGGCGAGTAACTCCAGGGCATCGGCCAGGTGTTTGATGTGCTCGTGAACATTTTCAGGCTGGTTGATGATTGTCCACAGCACATCCGAGTTTTTACCCATGACATCCCGTGGGGTAATACCAAATAACGCGTAATAGCGATCCACCACGCTCCGGCACAGCGTTTCTGCTTGCTTGTGTTTTTTTAATCTCCAGAGCGCGATAGCATGGCTATAGTCAAAAATACGCGCATGCTCCTCATCCGGAAGTCCGGGGCGGGCGTCTTCAGCCAATTTTTGTACTTGGGAATGGTCGCCCTTTCCGGATAAGAAAAGCATCCGCTTCATTGTATAGGCCGTGCGTTCCCGGTAGCCAAACTCATGTTCTGTAAGCAAGGCTTTCATCGCATCCAGCCATTGGGCGATTTGTTCAGAAACGCCGTCTTTAAGCTCGGAAAAAACCAGGCCATCGAGTGCCCAGAACTTATGAACCGGCGCCAGTGAGTTCGAAGCCGTTGCCTTTTTCAGGCTTTCCATAATGTCGACAGTAATGCCCATCTCATAAAATAGCTCTTCGCCGGACAGATCGATAAGTGTCATGACGTCGTTAAGTTTGATGTAGATCTGCGTCAGGAGAGAAAATCGCGAAGTGTCACGTGCCTGGTGAAGGCTCTCAATCAAAAGATCTTTTAACGTCAGTAACGCGTTATTTACGATATCCGCGTCCATCATGATCAGGTGCTGCAGCCCCAGCGCCCTGACAGCGTCATGTACCTTTAATGTCTGGTTGCCATAGTTTTCAATTGTTCCGGTGGCCCGCATTTTTTTAATAAGGGTGGCCGCTCCGCTTGAAGGGATATTCAATGAGCGGGCAAGGTACTCTGAAACCTCATCACGGCTCAGTCCCACATCGGACAGACTGAACAACGCCAGGGCGTTCTGGACCAGTGGTTCAAACCCCTGATAGACACGGCTGAGAATGACTTCCTGCGCGGTTTCCGTGCTGTTTTCTTGTTGTCGCAGTTCAGCGCACAGCGTGTCTATATCCCCTTTGTATTCGTCTGCAGCAACTCTCGCCGCACTTTCGACATACAGCGGCAATCCTCCGGTATAGCTTCGTAGCTGCTCATATCCCAGCGCACTGGCGAAACCACCGAGGTCGGTCACTGCGGCGGCCACTGTGTCGATATCCCATCCCTGTAACGATTCACGCTGAAATCCGGTCATGGCCTCCAGTTGCCGGACATTGTCATGAGGCTGGCATAGCAGCACAAAATGGATGCAAGTTGTGGCATGTAAAACATCCCGCAAATTCTCTACGGGAATACGATGTGCGTTATCCAGAACCAGCAGCAGGCTGTCGTTCCGTTGCCGCAAGAAGGTGTCGAACGTTCTCAGTGCTTCAACGCCACTGGCTCCAGGAAGCAGTATTCTGCGCAGGCCACCTTGCTCCTGAGTCGCAAACCTGGCTGCCAGCTCACGAACCAGCGTACTGGCAAGTGCAGGACCCGGAAGGTCGCCGGCGTCGTAATACGCACACACCTGGCTACTGTGCTGGGCGGCTTGGGCTGCCCACGCTGTTTTACCTGCACCGGACAAGCCGCAAATGATGCGCACCCGCTCATCCGACACAAAAGAGGGTTCCTCTCGTAGTGGTCGGTAGAGTGCCGGCGGTGCAGGGAAGTCCTGTAACTGAACAATCAACTGCTCGAAGAGGGCAGGAAGGTCCTTTGTATAAAAAGCATGCTGTCCGCTGGCATCGCCTCCGGAGGCAGCGAGCTGGACCAGACCGGCCAGCTTCCAGATCAGGGATTCTGGCGACAATAACGAAAAGTTCAGTTGCTCTGCTTGCGTGATGCACCAGGCTGCCGCTTCAGCCACGGTGTCCCAGGCAGGGGGAAGTGCGGGATGGCGCTCAGCGTTTGACTGGGGCCAGACAAAACGGACATCCGCAGGAAGCGTCATATCCTCAGTCATCTTCTGCAGGTGCGGACCTGGCGCCTGGTTGGCGACGATAATGAACGACGCGCTTCCCTGTCGGCGCCCATCAGTGTGTTCGTTACGCAGATCGGCAAACCGCGCCAGTGCGTCAGACACATCACTAGGAATGATGGGGTTCAGGCGGGTTTTAACCTGAACGTAAATGCGCTCCTGCCTGGAGTTCAGCTCAATATCCTCATCAAGCTCCACGGTCACTGTATCCATGCTGGCTTTCTGTGCCAGCAGCAAGCAACCAACGGCATACAGGTGTTGATAAAGGAATCCCCGGTGTACGGCTTCAATACGTACCAACTGGGCAGAGTCCAGAACATCCGGCGTAGATTTTTCTTCGTTTGCCTGCATTTTTGTTTCTTAAGTTACTTGTTAGAAATACCCCAGATTTACATATCAGCGTGCGCAATGGAATTTAAGCATGGCTACCAAAAGTTTGACCGGAACACCCGGATTAATCGGTGTGCAACAATTTCACCTCATATTCTGGTGGAGGCAGATGTAGTTCGTATGGTGTTACATCAATAAATTGAAGGAAATCCACCCGCTGTCAGATATGTCAGTAAAACAGGCTATATATCATTGATTAAGAAATTCGGGAGCGTTACTTTTATCCGTGTCGGTGCACTGGCTGCGCATTTGTAGTTATCTTCACGACAGGCGAGTGGACAAAAATAATAAAAGAGGGAGAGTACCGTGGTCAGAGTTTGTAAAGTTGAAATCCAGAACTTCCGATCTATTCGTTTGCTGACCTGGCAGCCTTCGCCAGGGATCAACTGCCTCATTGGCCCTGGGGACAGTGGCAAGACCACCATTCTTGACGCTATAGATTTGTGCCTAGGGGCGCGGCGTAATGTCAGTTTCAGCGACACCGATTTTTTTGGTCTCGATGTGACTCAGCCCATCAGCATTACCCTGACCCTGGGGTCATTGCCGGATGCGCTGAAGACAATGGAAACCTACGGCAATTATTTGCAGGCGTTCAACAGAGCGACGGGGCAGATTCAGGAAGAGCCCCAGCTCGGGCTGGAAACGGTTTTGTGTCTGCGGCTTAGTGTCGACAGTGAACTGGAGCCCAACTGGACGCTGGTGTCTCAGCGTGCCGAAGCGCTAGGTCAGGAACGCAATCTGGCCTGGAAAGATCGGCTGCTCATCGCACCGGCGAGACTTGGCACCTATGCAAGCTCAAATTTGTCCTGGGCACGCGGATCTGTGCTTAATCGGCTCACGGAGGAGCGCCCTAATCTGGGGGCTGAACTGTCAAATTCTGCGCGTCAGGCCCGAAACAATTTCGGTGGTCAGGCAGCGGTACAACTCGCGGCAACGCTGGACGTAGTTACTCAGAAGGCCAATGAGTTGGGTGTGCCGGTCGGTGGTCGGGCTCAGGCCTTACTGGACGCTCACGCGGTTTCCATCGGCGATGGCGCAATTGCGCTGCACAACGCAGCCGGTGTGCCGCTGCGTTCTCTTGGTACGGGGTCGTCCCGTCTTCTGGTGGCAGGAATGCAGCGTGCTGCCGCGCAACGGGCCTCCGTGGCGCTGGTCGATGAAGTGGAATACGGACTCGAACCGCATCGGCTTACCCGGTTACTGAACTCTCTGGGGGCCAGGGAAACACCGCCGCCACTTCAGGTTTTTCTGACCACACACTCTCCCGTGGCCGTGCGTGAGCTTAATGGCAACCAGCTCTTCGTTGTGCGGGGCCACCCGATAGCTCCCCACCTAGTGCTGCCGGTGGGCATTGCCGATGATATTCAAAGTACGGTCCGGGCTGACCCCGAAGCCTTTCTGGCGCGTAGCGTGATCGTCTGTGAAGGGGCGAGCGAGGTGGGGCTGATCCGTGGGCTGGATCATTACTGGACCGCCCTCAATGGTAATTCCATGCTGAGTGCAGGAACCGCATTCGTGAATGTTGGTGGAGGAGAGCCTGACCGATGTTTTGTGCGTGGGCTAGCACTGCGTCGACTTGGCTACCGTGTGCTGGTTCTGGTGGATGCGGATAAGCCGCCTACCCCGGCGACGGTCGAGGCCTTCGAGGCCGCGGGTGGAGAACATATCACATGGCGAGCCGGTCGCGCGCTGGAGGATGAACTGTTTATGAGCCTGCCAGATGCAGGCGTCGACGCGCTGCTTCAGCGAGGCATTGACCTTATGGAGGAGGAACTGGTGGCGGCACATATCCAGACGCAGTCCAACGGTCAGGTAACGCTTTCCCATATCCGGCACCAGCGGCAACTGATTGGGGCTCCTTATTCTCCTGAAATACGACAACTACTGGGACTCACTGCGCGTAACCGACGAAACGGGTGGTTTAAATCGGTGACCCGGTATGAGGATGTGGCAGACGATATCCTTGGTCCTCATCTCCTCGCGTCTGATGCCGGGTTCCAGGCGCTAATTAACCGGCTGTACGGGTGGGCACATGCCGCCTGACTACAACCTGCTGGAATATCATCGAGGGACGATTACGGCCCCGGCCGGGTGCGGTAAAACACAAATCATCGCGGATACCCTGGCCCTGCATATGGGAGCCAAGCCGGTACTTATCCTCACGCACACCAACGCGGGTGTGACAACACTACGTCTGCGTATGCAACGCGCCGGTGTTTCTGCTGCGGCCTACCGTCTCGCCACCATTGATGGATTTGCCATGCGTCTAGTGGCGATGTTTCCGGCGCGTAGTGGGCTCAACGCTGAGGTCTTTCAACTGCGCAATCGCGGAACTGACTATCCCGCTATACGACTGGCTGCCTGCCAGTTGCTGCAGGCAGGACATCTCAATGATGTTCTGCTGGCCAGTTACGCTCACCTCATCGTGGACGAATACCAGGACTGCAACCTGGTGCAACATGCACTGGTAACCGCGTTATCAATGGTGCTGCCTGCTTGTGTACTGGGTGACCCAATGCAGGCCATTTTTGGCTTTCGGGGTAACCAGCTCGTGGACTGGGACGCACATGTACTCGCTCACTTTCCACTGATTGGTGAACTCAACCACCCATGGCGCTGGGCTAACGCAGGGGCACCGGAACTCGGTCGCTGGCTTCTGGACTGCCGGCGAATGTTGCTGAATGGTAACGCCATTGACCTTCGCCAGGTGCCTGCTGAGGTGACCTGGGTACCGTTGCGGGCAGAAACAGCTGTTCAGCAGCGCCTTACTGCCGCCCTGACGCGTGCGGTCACCGCGAACGGGCAGGTACTGGTGATTGGAAACAGCTACGACACCCGCGGGCGCCAGCAGATGGCCAGCCAGACCCCGGGAGCGACGACTGTCGAGGCCGTCGATTTGATCGACCTCACTGACTTTGGTGCAGAGTTTAACATGGATGCTGCGGATGCGCTGACGCGCCTGGTGCAGTTTGCCGCAGGCGTCATGACTCAGGTTGGCCTCGCAGCATTGTTACCTCGCCTGGAGACGCTACGAAGAGGGCGTGCCCGCAACCCGCCGACAATTGCAGAAGCAGCTTTAATGGCTTTTGCGGAGGGGCCGAGTTTTACGCTGGCGGCAGAGGCGTTGCGACAGCTGACTCGCCAGGAAAATGCGCGGGTCTATCGGCCTGAGGTTTTGCGCTGCTGTTTGCGCGCCTTACAGTCGGCTGCCGCCGGAGACTGCACTTTTGCAGAAGCCACGGTAAATGAGCGTGAACGCAATCGTCATGAGAGTCGACCACTGGCACGTCGTGTCATTGGCAGTACATTGCTCCTTAAAGGTCTAAAAGGGGAGGTGGCAATTATAACTGCGCCCGAAGATATGGATGCAAGGCATCTTTATGTCGCTATGACTCGAGGCTCTGCGAGACTAGTTGTATGCTCGTCAACACCAGTGATTTTGCCAGGTTAGATGGCTACAAATGAGATGGGAAATTATAGAGAAATATTAACTATCAAATTTGTCATGAATTTTATGTAACAATTAAAAAAATATAGTAAGGAGCAATTAATGAAAGATGCAATATTGAGAGATGAAATCCTAGGTCAGTATCTTCCCGGATACTTTACAATAACAGTAAACTCGGCTACAGACTTTATAAATATGAGTGAACAAGACTACTCAACATTAGTTCATGAGTATATTCATTTCTTGCAAAACATTTCTACCGTAAGTGGTTTGACAATTCTGAGCTGTATTGGTGCTTGGGTGGGGCATCTCACTCATGGGATTTATAACAATAAAGAGAATGAAGGGGGGGTAAGATGTTTCCCATACTATGGAGAAAATAGTGATTCTTCAACAATTATCGAGAATTTTGATTCAATTATTATTTCACTATACGGCGATGGTGAAAATAAAGGTCTGAATATACTAACAGACAAGTATGGTGTAAGCAAGGTGACGTTGTCTCCATTTAGTGATAATATTTTATTTGATGAAATTACGCCGATGCCAGAAAGGTTAAAGTACTCCAGCAGGTTTTTAGTGGAGTATGCGTATTTAACTACCCAAGGTAATTCAATTCAGGTTCCAAATATAACAGTGGACGTAGGTGCTATATGTATTTATGAATATATGGCCTTCACTATTGAAAAGCATTTATTTGGAACGGTTGGTGAACCACCTAAGACACCATACTTAGTAGTAAAAGACGTGGCGGATTTTATTTTTGGATATGAGGTTAATGATGATATTTTGGTTGCGATATGCGAACTAACACTCCAGTCTCCGTTTCCTGGGGAGGAGCTATATAAGATACTAAATAGTTTAAATGATAAAGGATGTGCTATAAATAGCATGGATAAAAGGAGTTTGTCTGAGTGCTGTGATTCTGTTTATTATGTTCAGGAAGATTATGATATATTGGAAAGTGGATCTACAGATACTGATGGAGAATTCAAGGAGTATTCTAAGAAAATGCTTCTTAACCGACAAATAGAAGAAGTAAAAAAAGACTTTAAGGTTTTTTTTGATGGGAATTCTGATTTTGATAAAGCCTATGATGCTTTGGTATATTTATTGGATTCGATGAGTAATTTCAGCAGTGATGATTTGATGCCAATATCGGAGATGATGTTTCTAGAAAAGGAAGTGGCTTTTAATTATCTGAATGATATTATTAAATTAATTGGTATGCCATTGCTATTTAACGAAAATGGCTATGTTGGACATGCAATCGCTGCAAAGGGGTGCGATGAACAGTTTTTCCTATTTTATACCTTATACCAATATATAAGAATATTTAAATATGGAGATGAGTCATGCGGTTTACTACATAGTTGTAAAAATTTTCAAATTCAATGTGTTAATGAGAACTGTCAAGCAAATCCTCGCTTGAAGGGTAAAGAGGAACTGCTTTGTACATTGGGTCAGTTAATTAAAGTTTGGGGCTTGAATAATTATGATTTTATTAAATCCAGAACCGGTAACTCTTGATTTCATTGAATGTGGGGTTGGGGGATGCCACTCCCCCATATATTTAATGTGTTTGATTATCTCCTGTTTTTATTTTACTATTCTGTGTTGCAGTGAAGTAATGCACAAAATTTTATAAGCCAGATACATTTATATAGAATCGTCCTTTACCCTCATCAGTTTTTTGAATCAGGTATGTAATTGGCAAGGAATTTTGCAGGTCTGGTTTTGTGAATGTTAAGTCAGCCGCACACTGATAAACATCAAGGCCTGATCCATGGCTTATTGTTCTGACATTTTCAACAGAAATCCTCACATCCTTATCCAGTGTCATGCTTTTCTCTATCGTTTTCCGTGCTATATCAACGACCAGATTCTTGGCGTCATCGCTATTGCATTTTGGTGTCTTATCACCGCAGCCTACTATTGAACCCGCTGCAATCAGTGCCAGAAGTATATTTATTTTCATTTGTTGTTTTCCTTCAAATCAAAGTGCCGTTTTATTATTTTTTGCTGTATTGACCATCCATTGCACCTGCTGCCGAAGCCCCGCAGTATCCTTCGCAACCACGAGTCATTACGCTGGATTTTCCATTATTCATTTCACTGAGCACAGCAACACACTGGCTGGAACTATCATTCCAGATCCAACGGCGTTTCTGATTCTCACCAGCAGCTATTTGTTGTGCTGTACCGTCCATGTTGCAGGTCTCTGAGCCATCTTTGGTTGATGCGTTGATGCTGAACTCCGCATTACCGTTCATTGGCTTTAGCGTTAAGACAGCACCCGGCTTAGCGTATTGAGCTGCGATTGCCGGGAGGGCTAAGGCTGTCAGTACTAACGCGGTAACAATTCTCTTCATCATTAAATATCCTGTTAGCTAATACGAATGTTTTTGGTGATTTTCCCCAGTGCCAGCGGCCTGCGTTTTTCCACAAAGAAATACACAACGTTGAAAGCTGATTTACGGTGATTCCCCCGACCCAGGGAGGGCCAGTTACGGAATGATTCGATCTGTTCTTCTGAATAGGGCGTGTCAGAGAAGTCAAACAGTACAAGCAGTGCTTTGCCGTCGTGCTTCATCAACTTCTTCACTTCCGTGCTGTTTACGGTTGCGGAGACATTGGAACGAGCTGCCGTTGGCTTACGGACTGCAAACTCAACGGCCACATCGTCAATCACAAAGTCAATGAAACCATGCCCGGATACCGTTCCAGGTAGCCTGCTTTTAACTTCTGGCGAGACGTTATCCGCAAACCAACCCAGTAAATAGCAACGTACTAATGGCAGTAATTCCCGCTCGCTGCATTCATTCAGACGCAGTGTTTTGACAAATTCACGCCGGTAAAGGGAGCTGAAAAAGTACTCAAAGCAATCCGTTATCTCAGTAATGGTGGTTGCCACAATGTTCCCCTTTCTGTCCACCTTTGTTCTAAGGCTCATCTGCTGGTCACTCAGCTCATCAGTCTTAGTCTTGTTTGTCTATAAGTGAGTATTTGTTGGATTTTAAGGTCATTATCGATGTTCATGCAAGAGTAAAAAAGACCCAAACTTCCGCTTATGGACGGATGGGAGAATAAATGATGGTTAAACTGGTGGCAGATTCAGCTGATAAGCTGGTAGGGCAGCGTATTCAGAGCAGACGTAAAGAAGCCGGGTTAACCGCAGCTGACCTTGCGGAAGTTATCGATATATCTCAACAACAGCTTTCCCGCTATGAACGTGGAACGAATAAGATCAATGTTGCGCATTTAGTTAAAATTGCAGTATCCCTGAAGACACCAATAAGTTGGTTCTTTATTGATTGCATGAATGAGCTGAATGTTTCTAATATCTCGCCTGACTATCTATCTGGGCTAGATAAAGAATTAAAACAACGCCTCGATCAAGTCTGGAACAAATTGGATTACGGCAAAAGGAAAAGCCTTCTGCTGTTTTTAGATGAATTCATAAAATAAATCAACAATTAGTTTCTCTTTGAAATTATTTGCTTTATAAGTGTATTCTTGGTAAAATGTCATTACTGGATAGTGTCATGTTATTCAGTAGCTGATGCATAAACTAATAGCTAGCTTAGCGTTTCATTTTATATCCCTTCTGGCGGGAGGACGTACATCGTCTAAATAGTCAGTGCGGGTTAGGGTTAATTAGTATCTATGTCATCAACCCAAACGCATATTTATCGGAATAAATACAATGAATATTATCCGTCAGGAAGGGCTATCCATGCCCGTAAGTCAGGAACTCATTAATATTTTACTGGCTGAAATTAGTAAAAGACCGCCCATGAATCCTAATATTTGTGCTGTTACATTGCTGTTCAAAGATATCAATTACAGCGCTGAGAATGGTGGGTTTCATCCGGTCGAAATAAGGCTTATCTCCCGTAACGATGAATGGTATTTCGATTACATCACTGACTTCAAATATATGGGGGTAGACCCGGAACTCGAAAAGGAAATCGATATCAGCTGGAGCCAGCGCTATGTCTTCCTGTCCTATGCCGGTGATTTACCTCCAGGGGAAGGGCGCGACATTTTTGCACTCTGGCAGAGAAATTTCGTTCATTACCACTTCCTGAATATCTACACACTCACCGTTATGTGGGAAAGCTAATCCCGCCACACTGACAGCTAATTATTGATGGAGATATTATCTGTGACTGCTAACAGAGGGATCCACGCGTCAGTACAGGGAGAGCTTGACTGTCTTTGCGGCGCGTACTGTGTGGTGAATATGCTGAGCTGGCTGTATGACGGTCGGGTGAAACGAAAACCACTCATGAACCGACTTCTTCAGGCCTATCAGCAACGCTGGCCTTTGCATGAATGGCTGACCGAAGGGATAGATGAAAACCGGCTCGACTGGCTGATTGCACAGGTACTACAGAAAGGTCACTACCACCGCCAGTTTCCGGTTGAAATCACTAAACCCTTTGCAGAGAAGCGAGGACTCACAGACGGACGACTTTTCAGGGAAATGCAACAGTTTCTCGAAGCCACTGACCACTCCCGCCTTATTATGCTTAGCGACCAGTTTCACTGGTCCCTTCTGGTCAAAATGGACGAGGAAACGCTTTGGTTCTTTGACAGCAATGGACGAACCATCATGCCGCGTAAAGCCTTCTCTTTACGCACTGGCGTAACCCGCCGCCAGCTGTTTCCCGAAGCCATTTACTTCATTGAACGGGAGTTCTGACATGACCATGTTTACCCAACGTGAAACCCGTATCCTCGACCAGGCACGTGACATCATCAGCCGGTACTATCAGCGTGGTGTTCAACTTTGCTCCCCTGATGATGTTCGACGGTGCGTGATGGTTGAGCTGGCACCGCTTGAACATGAAGAGTTTGGCATCATCCTGCTGGATAATCAGAATCAGCTGCTGCACCGCGAAATCCTGTTCAGGGGTACGCTAAACTCGGTCAGCGTTCACCCCCGTGAAGTTATCAAGCGTGTGCTGAAACATAATGCTGCCGCAGCCATCCTTGTCCACAACCACCCCAGCGGCGAGCCTGAACCCAGCCGTTGCGATATCCAGTTGACTAAAAAGCTCCAAGAGCTGCTGGAAATGCTGGACGTGCGATTACTTGACCACTTTATCGTTGCCGGGACTGAAACGGTGTCGATGGCTGAACGGGGGCTGGTGTGATGCTGAAAGCTACTTGGTTTGTACGTTATCACGGGTTACGCGCATGAGCAGGGCAGCGTTACGTCAGGTCGTGCCGGTGGTGCAAACCACCGTCCTGGATGCGTATATTGGCGGTCTGGCTCCATCGGGGCGGCGGGGTGTCACCAGCCTGTTAAACCGCAGCGCCAGCATACTTAAACGCGGTACGGGTGCAGATAACTATCCGTGGGAACAACTTAACTATGCCGCCGTCGCTAAAGTACGTGCGGCACTGCTGGATGATGGTTACGCCGTGTCGTCGGTCAACATGGCGGTGTCAGCACTACGGGGTGTGGCACAGACGGCCTTTAACCTCAATTGCATGGATGCCGAAACGCTGGCGCGTATCCGGTCAGTAAAGCGAGTGAGCGGCGATATCCAGCGTAAGGGAAGGGCGCTTGACAAGCAGGAAATCCGGGCGCTGATTCAGGCCGCAAAACAGCATCCGCTATCGGTTCGGCGCAGTCGTGACACCGCAATTGTCCTAATACTCTGCGGAACGGGCCTGCGGGCCGGGGAACTGGTTAAACTTGAGCGCCGGGACTATGACAATGGCATCCTGACAGTCAGGCAAGGGAAGGGGCGGAAATACCGTGAAATTTACGTGGCGGATGCAGTGGACAAGGCCATTCGCGCGTGGCTGAAAGTCAGCGCAAACGAAGCTGAAAACGCTCTGTTCAGCCGTATTCAGCGCAATGGCAAAGCCGCCAGCCAGCCAGCCGCTGACAACTACCGGGTTAACGGGTATCCTGACGGAGTTACAGCAAACGTCAGGCATAGCGCGTTTTACCCCGCATGATATGCGGCGAACCTTTATCACTCGTTTGCTGGAGCAGGGCGTGGATATCAATACCGTGCGCCAGCTAGCAGGGCATACCGACATCAGCACGACAGCCAGTTACGATCATCGCGGGGATGAAGCAAAGATTATGGCTTCGCAGCGGCTACGATGCTGGTAATGCCAACCGACTCACTATCATGTCGCCGTAAAATAGCTATTTTCACGGCGCCCCCTTATCCACCAAGGCCTCCGCTCATATCATGCGGGTAAATATGATGTTTTCACTGGGTCAACAAAAACAATAAATAAAACATTACATTCGTACAACGCCTTGGGGAACAAGGCGTTGCCATGATCGCCCGATTTTTTGCGCATCAATCAAAAATCAGGAAAATCATCGTCAGCTAGATCACTTGAAATCTTATTCTCTTTTGGCTTTTTTAATTTCGGGGTTACCCCCACTTCGTCCACTGAAACGGGCTGTTCATCCTTGGTTGGAAAGGCCTCTTCATTCCATTTCTTAATGCATTTTCTTACTGCTTTAGCATCACGCAGCTTCTGGATTTCATGTGCCAACCATTCATCTTTGTCCTCATTATCACCTTCCCCTGACTCTTCAGCATCTGGCATTTCGCCAAATTCATCGCCCCAATCAAAGTGCGCAGCGACATCTTCTGTGTGAGGAAAATAGGGTTTACCTCGCTTATCGCAAGCATTGAAGGTTTTCGACAGCTCGAAGGCATCGTTGGCTTTTGCCATCTGGTGGTAACGATACAGGCGCTGACCTTGCGGTGTCTTAGCCGCCGTCATTGTTTTTGGGGCATCACTGGTTCTCTCAGCCTTAACAAACTTTGAGTTATAGCAGGTGTTAATGCAGTAACTCAGCACATCTCCCAACAATAGCGGGTCCCGGTCATTAACACCATTTCCGTTGCCATATTGGAAGTGAAGTAGGAACCTCAATTTTTCAAGTGCATCCCTTCCCAGGAATACCTTCTGTTCCTTGATACCCACCTGCGCATAGAGCTTTTTTTTGTCCTACGGCTGACCGCACTCGGCTTATCGCTAGGCGCTATGAGTGTCTTATTCGTTGGAGGTCGTTTCTTAGTAGGCATTAGATGTTTCCTTATCCAGATAATGTATTGAGGCTCAACGTATCAGTATTGAGGCTCAATAGTTCTAAAAAATATATAGTTTTTTTAAAGGAGTAATTTCAATTGATTATGTTGGTTTGTGTCGATTTAACATCCTGCTTTCCTTTTCATTTTGTTGAGGCTTTTAAAGAGTTGACTCCATTCACTACTGGAGCATCAAATGACCAGCCGAATTATCAAGAAGGCAGAAGTTTTACACCGTTGCGGTATCGCCAGTGCGACACTTTATCGTTATATATCATCAGGTTGCTTTCCTTCTCAAGTAAGGCTTTCACCACAAGGTCGCGCAGTGGGTTGGCGCTCAGAAGATATTGACGCTTGGATTGCCAGTCGTATGCCGGTTAAGGGGTAATAAGATGAAACGACCACATTACACGAACTATATAACAGCATTCCCGCAACTGGAGGAAGTGGCAAAAGTCATCCGGAAGTTCATGCCAGATTTCGAGACTGTCAATGATGCGCTGAATGAAAATATTAAGCGTTCAGTGATGTTGCGTGAGTTCGGTATGCGTAAAGCGAACGAGGCGTGCATTGACTTGGCTAACAAGCTGGAGAGCTGTTCTCTGGAAGAACCGTGCGGAAGTATGGCGTGCAGCTTGTGCCAGCGTAATCGCAAGCTTCGGTTTATGCAGAAGTGGGGGCCCTACGTCAAAACGCATCAAGAAGACTATGTAGCGGTAACACTAATTTTCTATGCGGATAAACATCCAGCATCAGAACTTTCAGATTGGGAATACAGCAAGTTCAAACAACGCGTATTAAAAGTGATGCAACGCATAGGCTTCAAGTCACCGATCATCGGTGGCTTCGAGATGGACTACCACAACTATACCCATGATAAGAAGCAGAGCCATTGGTTACCTCATTTGCATTTACTGATGCCAAATGAACCAGAGAAACTGGAAATGTTGAGGCAGTACATGTTACGCAAAAAGAACCTTCTTGCGCGTGAAGGTAAGCGCAATCGGCCCATGCGTATTGATCGAATCAAGAATGTTGAGCGTCAGATGAGTTATTGCATAACCGGCATCTGGATGGAGTATCCATGGTTTCTCAACGCAGACAACAAGCTAAAGAAGAGTATGGTTCCCCGGCGAATCAAGAGTGCGGGCGTTTACGCCAAATCACTTGTGAAGCTTGATCGCTTAAGCGATGGGATGCTCACGTTCGCTATTAATGTCCAAGTTGGGTAAAGCGATTACTCATAAATACGCCCTCAATGTAGCTGCTAGGTGCATCGGGAGCATGAGTTGAGCATATGTGGTGGGTAACACTGATTAGTTTCCCCAGCAGTACTCAAATATTAGGAAATATTGCCAAGTAATTTGGTGATTTGGTGATTGGCCTTCCGGATATGAGAAGGCCTAAGGATGAATTCAATGGCTAAGAAGAAGGCATTACCTGTGCGATTACTGGCTTTATCTGAGAAAGAAGATGGGCAGGTCGCATACCGCCTGATAAAAGTTAAAGATTGCCACAGTGGGAAATGGATACTGGTCTTGATTCCAGCCCATATTATTACAGACAAAAAGAAGCTTCGTGAGACGCTGATCGATGCTGGACTCGATCTGGATTATTCTGAGCGTGATTTTAACGAGATCATCGATCATCTTAAAACCGTTCCTAAAGATCGCGTAAAGTTGTGTATGAGACCGGGGTTCGTAAACGTTGACGGCTCGCTATGCTATCTGACAGGTAGTGGCCAAGTTTTAGGCAATGTTGAGGGATGTGCGCCGATGCCATACCCCAATGCCCCGGCATTTAAGGGTTGTGAAAATCAAAAGGGCACCTTGAAGCAATGGCAGATGCATGTTGCTTCAGCTGCATTACACAGCCCATACGCCATGCTTACTATGTGCAGCGCTATGGCAGGATACTGCATCTATTTCACGAATTTTGAGTCTGGCGGATTTCACCTTTATGGCGACAGTTCTAAAGGAAAGACCACCGCTCTTCTTGTCGCAGCTTCAGTGTTTGGTAGCGACCAATATGTCTGCGACTGGAATGTTACGGAAACAGCATTTGAAGAGTTTGCAGAGTCCAGAAATAATAGCTTACTCATATTAGATGAACTTGTATTGTTGGATAAAAATGCTAAAGAAGCTGCTCAGAAAATGCAAAAACTGGTGTACATATTGGGCTCAGGCGGAGGGAAGCAGCGTTCGATTCATTATCAGAAGCATAAAGCTGTATGGCGCTTGAATGCGATTAGTAATGGAGAGAATGGACTTGCACAGCATGCTGCCGACGGCGATATGTCGCGCAAAAAAGGTGAGCAGGCAAGGTTCGTTGACGTGCCTGTAGACTGCGGAAATGATCAGGGTATATTTTTAACTGTTCCTGAAGATATGACGCTCAGTGATTATGCTGAGACTATTAAGGAAAATTGCGAGCGCTATCATGGCACGGCAGGACCAGCTTTGGTAATCAAATTACTTGAGAAAAAAAGCGAGTTCCTGACAGAGAAGATTAATCGTTATAGTCGTGAGTTTTTGAAACATCATAAGATTGAAGGGCAGGACGGGCTTGAAAAGAGGATCGCAAGAAGGTTTGCGCTGGCTTATGCAAGTGGTGTTATTGCCGTGAAATGTAAGATACTTCCTTTTTCGCCACAAGAGGTTATGGAGGGCATATCCTACTGCTATATGATGGCTTGCGATAAAACACTGCAAACAAAAGAAGTGTTCAATCAGATATTGAAGGATGCGTTGAAGAATGAGGCTTGTCCACTTCCAGGTGGTGCTTGGGACATCGAAAAACTCAATGAAGTGAATGTCTTGGTAGCCAACATTGGTGATATTGAAGTTCTCGCTGTTAAAGCAGATTTCTTCAAGAAAAATATCATTGGCAATCTATCGCAAGTCACAGATTGGCTGACTAAAAATGACCGTCTATTTGTTGATGCTAGTGGGAAGGCGACCAGGCAGCTAAGGAGCGGTAAATCGTATATCAAACGTCGATATTGTTTAAAAATGCATAATTGTAAATAAGCCTGACGTTAGGGCTTGTCGCTTTACCTTAACCTCAATTGTGTTGTTCGACTCTTGTACGAATGCGCATGATGTTTGGGTGAGGAAGTATAAGTATTATGTTGATTGAAATAATAAGTACGCCCCTTAATCCCTGGTTTTGGTATGATAGATTTTAATTAAGGAAATGGCATTTTCACATAATATTAAACAGGTTTTTTGTTGTATTTTGTTACGTCGTTGGCGGATATTATCCTCAATGACGTAACATCTGTTCAGGGTTAATTAACTCCCAATGCTTTATACACTGCATCAACCGGGTCTGAATAAAAACCAACTTGGAATTTAGTAAACAGTTCTGTCGGTACGGTTGGGATGTCCATTGCGGATGCCATAGGTAACAATATGCGCTTCGCGCCACTGTCAAATGCCACTTGCAGGCATGCGGCCAGATCCTGCACCGGGTTAATGACGCCACCAAGCGTCATGCTACCCAGTACCACCATTTGTTCCTGAACAGGTTTTAACAGTAACACCGAGCAAAATGCAATGAGTGCTGCAAGGCTGGTTGAAATGCTGGGACCGGTACTATGGAGTTCCACAACATGAAGATGATATTCATGGTCTGAGAATTTCGCTGTGGCACTGATGCGGCTCAGATTTCCTTTGAAATAATCAAAACCCACGCGGATAGCTTCTTTAGCGCCGGTATTTGAACCAATCCCGGAAACCGAATGTTTACCGTTCCCCGCTGTCATCTGAGTTTCGAAGCGATACAGACCCGTCATGCCACTTTCCGCTTGCGTAACCAAATGCACAACGCCAGGTTTCGGCATGCCAGCAGGAATTAATTCGCTGCCGCCCTGTTCTGGCACGCTGACGAAGAATTCTTCCAGCGTCTCGTTATCGATGTAGCTGAAATTCACATCGAAGAACTCCAGACCGCCCAGCTTTTTAAGCTGTTCTTTGACTCTACGGCGGGCTTCCATGGCGTAGGTCAGGCAAACACGGACATCTTCTTTACTGTAAGAACCATTGGGATGAAGAAGTTTCAGTAAGCCTGAAACTGTGCGCCTTACCGCGATAACGTCGCGCTGGTTGAGGTTATTACCCAGCTTATAGAACTTATCAATCGCGTCGGAGAAGCTGCGCTTACGCATTTCCCGCATGTATTCGGCGAGATAATCTGTGATAAGGCCGTAGCGATTGGTAAAGAATTCCGGGCGCATTTTTGGGATTTCCCAGCCGGGTATATAGGCATGGAAGCGGTCGAAAAACGCCGTGTCGATCATCGCGGCAGGGAAGGGGGCTAACAGATGGCTGGTTTTGACTAACGTCTCAACGCTCTGATTGATGTTGCCGACGAACACCATAGACGCTTTGCCTTCAATCGAATCTCTGCCGCGTGAAAACGAGCCAGATGCCATGTAATCCTTCATGATTTGCACACCGTCTTTGTCTTTGAAAGTGATCCCTGCCACTTCATCAAACGCGACAACATCCCACATGCCGACCAAGCCAATCTGGCGGCTAGCCATGTTGTAAAACAGGTTTGCAACCGTGGTTTGCCCGCCGGAAACTAACAGTGAGTTTGGCGAACACTCTTTGTAGACGTGGCTTTTACCGGTACCGCGTGGGCCCAGTTCGCAGACGTTATAGTTATTTTCCACGAAAGGGATCATGCGGGTTAGCAGGTGCCATTTAGTTCGCGGCTCAATGTTAGCAGGTTCCATACCCACGGAACGTAGCAGGACATCAATCCACTGGTCGCGGTTGAAGTGCGTACGTGCGGTAAATACCTCTTCCATGTCCATATTGGGCATCTGGATAGGTTTAAGCGTCATCAGAGAAAAGGGCGACGTTTTCTGTCCTTCCTCAAAGAAGTAGTTCACGGTGATCATGCACCAGATGCCACCGGTCAACAGCTTCTCGTTGTCCTTGACCATCTGTGGCGGAACCAGTGCATCTTTAATGCCGAGGTTGGAGAGCTGGGCTTCGTAAACGTCTTTCTTCTGATTGAGCTTTACCGACACTTTATCGATGATCTTGTAGGATCCTCGCTCACGAATGAGCGATTTCACCTTCTCTGCTTCATCAGGGCGGACATAGTTATCAGCCAGAATACGCTTAACGTTCTGCAACCCTTGCTCGACGATCTGGTCATCGTCAGAAGCGCAGTACATACCGAGCAGATACTCCAGCACATAGACCGGGACGTTAGCTCCTTCCTTGAGCTGCTTGGTCAGATCTTTACGCACCACCCGACCACGAAAATGCTGATTCAGCAAGGCGTCCAGATCGTAACCTTCTGCGACGAGTTCCCCTTCGGATACGGCTGGAACGGGTAAGTCATGATGGGTTTGCATATCGCCTCACTTAAAAGAAATCATCCTGAAATGCCAGATCGATAATCACAGGGTACTTCTGGTAACCCGTTTCCGTTTGTGCATCTTCCAGTATCAGCCAGTATTCATTACGGCGATTGAAATTCGCGCCAATCAGCTTCAGCGTAACGTCACGCACGCGTTTTTCCATTGTGTTGTTATCGCTGTCAAAGCAGATTCGCTCTTTACCGGATACCACATTATTGGCGTTGTCGACGATAAAGATGTTCAGGGTACGTGGTTCGTATAACTCACCTACCGGATGGGTTTGCAGCAGGCTGACTTTATCAATGTTATTGACGAGTTTGATCAGCGGATGGTAATTCACGATGTCTACCGGACGACGCTGAGGTTGCTTCTCGGCAGCGGTTTTCTGCAGCGCTTTCACCTGCAATACGGGAACGCAGACTTCCTGCAGCATGGCACCACCATGCACAAATCGCGCGCCGCCCGAGAAATGGAAACGCTGGATCCCTTTCGGGATCAGGAACTCGCTGTTATCGCTGACGCCTGCGGTATCCACCACTTTTCCTTTCCAACAAAAATCATCGGCAGGAAGCTGATGGCCGATAATAAAGCGTTTGTGGTTTTTAATCGTATTGTCTGGCTTGATCTGCAGCGTGGTTTTATCCTGCCCGGAAAGGGGCTGCTGCTGGAACAGGAAACCGTGGTCCGCCGTGACGATAATGCGTGTACCATGCAGACGGTTAATCACACGGGTCACTAAATCCTTCAGTTCAACCACCGCGTTGCGGCACGCTTCGAAGGTCTTCTCTTCTGTAGATGCGCTGTCACCCATGGCATCAATGGTGTTGTGCCAGATATAGACGACTTCGTAATCGCGAATAAGATCCCGTCCTTCCTGATTTTTCCATTTCAGAAGATCGTCGGATTTTACTGCCATCCCTTTATATTTCTTCAGAATGGTATCGCGGTTGGGCGTACCTGAGGTGGATAACCCATCCGCATAAACGATGTCACCATTACCCGGTTGGTAGTATATCTCGTCATGGGGCAGCAATGCCGCCATTCCCAGCTGGGTATAGCTGGGTAACACGCCCAACTGGGAACGCAGTTCGGCAGTAAAGCGTTTCTCAGTATTGATCTGATTGCCCAGCTCTTCTGCTACTTCATAACGCAGCGCATCGGAGATAATCACGAATACGCGCTTGATTTGTGGATTATTAAACTGCGGCTTAACCACCTCATTGTAGAAGTTCTGCTGCCGTGGAACGCCCGCAATATGCCACTCTTGCATACAGTTTTCGGCTTCCAGAACCTTATTCCAGCTACGGCTTAATTCTGCCAGGTACCAGTTGGAATACAGCGCCTCGATATAGTCATCCAGGCTTTTCAGGATCATTGCGCCTTTGCTGTGAACCAACAGCGCGTATTCGTTAAACAAGCGGTAGGCCTGGTCAAAGCGGAACAGCTCTTCGCAGTACACTTTCCAGAACGTTGCGCTATCCTGATAGTGGAAACCGTCAATATGACGATTACGCAGATTCAGCAGCCGCTCAGCCTGACGAAGCGCGTCATAGATGGCGTAGTATTCCTGACGCGTCTGGCACCAGTATTTGCTCTGGCGTTCGGACAGAAGCTTCTTGAAGGCTTCACGGTCAAGCGTGGTGCTCTCTTCCTGAAGCTGCGTCACCAGTGCATGAATGATGGTCTGTTCAATGCTCTGCGTAGTTTCGCACTCGTGCAGATCATACGGCGAGCTGAGACGGTACTGGTCTTCTGGTCGCAACGCATCCTGCATCTGCTGTGCGCAATAATCATAGGCGTCTTTGTAGCGACGGTCGGCACGCCAGGTGACCATAAAGGCCAGCGCGGAGGCTCTGCCTGACGGCGTAGTCAGCACGTTTTTTTCCAGCCATTCGCGTTTCTGCGGGTCTGCCTGCGCGAAAAGATCGGTACAGAATAGCTTTAGGATCAGGTTTTCCAGCGAAGGATGCTCGGCCTGATAGCCCATTTCCTGTTTCAGAATGTCCCACAGAACGCCTTTCAGGTCGTGGCGTTTCAGCATCGCCAGCGTGTTTTCGAGGTCACTGTCGTCATCTTTTAGCTGATTAACGTATTGGGTAATCAGGCTGAACAGAATCTCTTCCGTTTTTGCTGTTTTCACGCCAGCGATGACCGCAACCATCTTCTTATCAAGGGAGGCTTCGTTTTCCTGCTCAGTCACCAGGCCTTTTAAGGCAGCAAGACGTTTAGTGCTGAAAAATGCCTTCCGGCGTTGGATATGCTCACGTAGGCCAAGCTGCGGAATACCTAACGTATTCAGCGTGATGGCGGCGAAATCGGCGTGGAACTCCGTACTGTAAAGACGAATGTCCAACAGCCAGTCGAATTCTTTTAGGGGCACATCGTGGGGAAACCACAGCAAAAACTGCTGTTCAGGCTCATCAATTTCAATGCGCTTTTTAACCGCCAGCTGTGACTGGTCGGTCATGTCGAGCAGCGTGATGTTCTCCAGTTCGAGATTACCCAGCTCTTCGAGGAAACGCTTATCGGGATCGTGCCAGAAAACGATGCGATGTTCGGCGAATTTTGCTTTAAGGCCGGCAATAAATTCCTGATTTTGCAAGATCACAATCCCATGTTGATTCTGTAAATTCGAAGGTGCCTGAACGCTTGGAAACCGTGCTCCGCGTTCTGACACAAAGCCGCATTTTATCATGAACTAGAAGTGACGGATGCCTGAAAAAGGCCTGTTTCCCGTGTCGAGATCACCACCGAGCTAAAGCCCGGTGGTGTGGGAAGGAATGCTATCTGACTTAAATCACCTCAGGAGCATTGCCGGTAATGGCTTTCACATCTGCAAGCAGATCGCCAAATTTACCGTAGTTAACCTTAACGCCGTCGTCGAGATCAATACTGATTCTCATATCAGCATAGTGTCGTAATCGATCGTCGAAGCTGCGCAGTTCGTTGAATTTTTTGCTCAGATTGTCGCGATCGCGCTTCAGACGTGTGGCTTCTCCGCCGGAGGCACCATCGATCTGTTCGTTCAGGCGATCGATATTGGCCTGGTAGCGCGCCAGCAGTGGCACCACATATTCGGTACGCATTCTCGCCAGCGTCGCGTCGTTGTAGCGATGCAGATAGACCAGGCATTCAAACGCTTTCTCTTTACCGGAGCTGAACAGCCAGTAGATCGGGCGCTTTTTATACATCTTCAGATGATCTTTCCAGAATTGGGTGGAAATATAGCGACGGATAGTGTCCACCGCAGACTCACCTTTTTTCGGCTTGATCGCGTACAAACAGAGACTTTCAGCGATAAATCCGAGGTTTTCCTGCAAGTGTTCTTCGCCCCAGACGGTGCGAACAAACTCTTTGACGCGAGAGGTGACGTCATCGTCAAACCACTCGTCATCCATCAGCGGCAGGATGCCGTCTTTATCGGCCGGGAAGGTTTTGTATGCGCCTTCGGCAACCAGTTCGGCAAATCCTTTGTTGCCTTCGTGGGCGTAGACGAGACCTTTGCGATTAATGGAGTAACGACCTGCCATACATCCGATGGCATAACTTAATAAATTTTGGAAAGAGTCTGATCTGAATCTATTTTTTTTATCACTTCTTCCGTTATATATATATTTAGGGTTTGAGAATAGAGTTACTTCATTAATTAGGGCGTTGGAATATTTATCTTCAGTTAGTTTAAAATGAGACATTACATTACTATTGTTGTTTTTTTCTAAAAGGAAGGCTCTTAATGTAATTGTTTCACAGGTTTTTTGGAACTTAGTATAACTATCAGCTATTTTCCTCATGTGATGACTTACAATAGGGGACCCTAAATGATCGATAGATATTTCTTGATAATCCCAGTCTAACTTGTGAATTTCAATAAGTTCATTAATTATTTTTTCATTCCCTATCTCTGAAACCGGAAGTGATTTAATTGACAAAGGTGATGAGTTTATAGTTGGGCTGAGAATTTCAAGAAGATACTGAGTTGCTTTGGAGTTTAATACTCCTAGTAGGTTAATTAAGACTTTATCATCACAAAATATTGCAAGGCCTGCAGTGTTGAAAGAGCATCCACTGGGATAAAAGCGAAAGCTTGTCAAGGATGATGTTATTTTACTCCAGCCAATCATAGGTTTATAAAAATCATTGATACCATCTGATCTAAATCCTTTATTTAATTTCATTTCTGAAAGATGAGTGGTTCCATCTTTTAAGACGGACTCTAGATTCCCATACCATTTTCTAAAATCACCGCCTTTATTGTGGAGTGAATAACGTTTGGGTGATTTTTCATTGCTTTTCTTAATTAAATCATATGATACTTCATACCAGTATAAAATAAATTTTTCATTATCACCTGTGGTTATTCCACTTTTTACAGCTGATATCTCCTCAACTGAAGTGTTATCTGTGAATGTTTTTAATAGCTCAGAAGATGCCCAATAGCCGAAGCAAGTTCTTGGTATATTGTGGAATTGTTCACAAGATAGAATGTTATGCCTATCGTTTAGTACTGGGAAAGTGACTGGGATGCCAAATTCATTTATTTCACTTGAGTGAATACAATAAAATTTTGTTTTTTTATTTTTTATTTTTATTTTTGAGGTAACAAAGGCGACAGTGCCAAAATTAATTCCTAAAGGAGTTTTCCCTTTTCCTTCATATGGCATGTGGATAAGCGAAAGTAGTGTATTGTTGATTAATAATGATTCTCTTAAATTTTCATAAGAGGAGAGGAACATCCATGATTCCATTACGATCATAGCATTTAAGCCATTTGATTTTATTTTATTATCTGCATTTTCCATAAAAATGGTACATAAATCGTATTTGCTATTCGGGTAAATGTTATTAATAATTTTTTTAAGATCATTATTCATAGCATTACTACCCATATACGGCGGATTCGCGACTACTGCATCATAACGCTGCGCCAATATCCACGCCTGATGAATATACGGAATAAACGCTTTCGCTGCGACCTTCTGCTGGAAATCCCCTTCCTGTTCCAGGCGATACAGCACATCAAGAAATGCCTTCAGTTCTGCTTCCTCTTCTTGTGGCACCTGAATCAGTGAGCCCAGCGTTTTAGCGTTTACAAAGCGTTTCAGCGTGTGCATCAACAACTGATATTCTGCGCTGTCGGTATGGGATAATGCGGTATTTTCCGCAAACATATCCCCTATGCTGCCGGTCTGGTTCTGCTGGTGGAAGTTTAGTTGCTGCCACAGTTTAGCAATATCCTGATGCAGGCTTTCCTGCAGGGAGACAATATTCAGACGCACGTAGCGGGTGAATATCCTTCGGTCATCCTTTCGAGCCATCATTAATAATGCAAAGCCGGAAAGCTGGGCAGCACGGTCGTCAATTTCGAGACCGAAAATATTATTCTCCAGGATCAGCTGTGGAATATCGCGGGCGCGATAGCCGCGCTCTTCGTAGATATTTTTCAGCACGTTATAGGCTTCAATTAGAATATGTCCGGAGCCGCAGGCAGGGTCGAGAACCTTGATGCTTTCTGGTTCAATGCTGGCAGGCGTAATGGCAGCCAGTTGCGCCTGCACTTCCTGCGTCTGTTCGGCTGGCTCAATGTAGTAGTCCATTTTGCCTTTCAGCGGCGAATCCGGGTAGGTCTGCAACCACTGGCGGCCGACGGAGTTCTGCACGAGATACTGCACAATCCAGTTTGGGGTAAAAAGCTGTGTGGCTGCAGGAATATCTTCGCTCTTTACTACCTTGCCGATAACCGCATCTTTTTTCTCAGAGATATAGAACTGATATAGCCAGCCGATAACCTCAACTTCTTGCCAGTCTTCTTCCGGAATACCGTCCACCAAACCGCGCAGAATAGAGTCAGTACGGGTCAGGTTATCCGGCAGCAGAAGTTCGGCTTCATCATCAACCACTTCAAACAGGAACGGCATCGCGCGGTGCAGGGCGTGACACTGCGCCAGCAGCAATTCACGGTAGATGGCTTCGTCCTGGTTGCCGGTGAGTTTCATATCGACCAGCTGCGCCTTTTTCTCCGGCAGCAGTGCTTCCACCACTTCCGGTACATGGTCCAGCACTTCAAAGCCGGTCGGGTTATCCGGATGCGAGAGCATATGGAAGCCGTGGTCAAGGTAGCCGTGGATTTCCATATAACGAATGGCACACAGGCGGTTAAACCAAGTGTAGGCACAGTGTTCAACCAGTACATCAAAGCCCTGCTCATGGGCGCGTTTTACCAGACGATCGCGGCGGGTGAGGGTGGATTTGGGGTAGTCAAACTGACCATAGCGCACTGTGTCGCCAACGATCCCGGCATCAGCAATTTGTAGATTGCCTTTTTTATCGGTGGCAATACCCAGTGTGGTCAGCTTCTGGATCACCGCATCGCGGAACTGGTTACGGGCTTGTGGAGCGTATTTTTTGATGTTATTGGTATTCATAGAAATTCCTGCAAAGGGCAGCAGAGCGCCGCCCTGAAATGGGGGTTACTGAAGACGAATCCGGTCACCTGCCTCAATGGCTGCCAGCAGGGCAGCACGAAGCGTATCAAGCGCTTTTTCCACCTGCTCAGCGGTTTCCAGCACTTCACCACCGGTGGCTTTGCGCATCTCGCTGGCGACATTCACCAGATGCGTTTTTTTCGGTACCGGTTGGATAACGGGTTTTTCTACCACAACATAGGTCTGCTGTGATTCTGCAGCGCGTGTAGCTTCATTTGCTGCTCGTAGCTGGGCTTCTTGTTTTTTACGCAGCTCGTCAATCCACTGGTTAATCTTCTTCTCGGCATCTGTTTGCAGCGCTTTCGTCTCTTGCTGTTCAGCCAGAATTTCCGGAATCGACTGGCTGACCTCGGCGCGTTTTCTGGCTTTTTGCATCGGCAGCAGAACACTGTTTTGCAGCTCTGACGTGGCGTGTGCTTCCTGCAAGCGTTGACGGCTCTCCTCAATGCGGGCATCAATGCGTTCCAGGGCGTGCTGGCGGTGCCGTTCCACTAACTGATGATTGACGTTCTGGACCTGTTCAATCAGTGGTGTGATGCGATTGAGATGTTTATAAGGCTCCGGCATCTGCCAGATGCTTTCCAGAGCGCCCAGCGCTTTTACCGCCACGGCGTCTTTTTCCAGCGCGCTACGGTTGGATTTAAAGCTGCCATTCAGTGCAGCCCCCAGCTTTTGCCAGGTAGCGAACTGCTTGCGGTAGAAATCAACTAAATCTTCGCGATTTTCGCTGAAATCCAGCAGCTCATTGGCCTGGCTGGTGACCTTCTCAATCAGAGCAAAATCTTCTTTTTCACTGAGAATGGAATTCAGCAGGCACATGCCTGACTCAATCTCTTCTTTTCCTGGATTGTTGCCACCTTCAGCCTTCGCTCTGAAGACATTCAGCTCTTGCTTCCAGTCATTGAAGACCTGGCGGATATGTTCAACCAAGGCCGGTTCTTCACGTTCGCTAAACGGCTGTTGGGCAATTTCCGCCATAGTTTGTGCGGCTTTGCGAATTTGTGATTCGTCGTGACGACGAATTTTGTGCAAACGTAGCTCGCTGTGGCGACGGCTGTTATTGAACAGTTCCCACACCTGCTTACGCTCAATATTGTTATTCTGCTGGCTAAAGCTGAATTTGCCCTTGCGCGCCAGACGTGCAACCAGCAGCTTCACTTCTTCTTCTGGCCATCCATAAGGACGACGAGCAAAGTGGTTCAGAATATCGCGCAAATAGACTGGTTTATTGAACTCGATGTTCATGCTGACCCAGGTTTCTACTTCACGCATCGCGTCGGGATTGCATTCTTCTGTGTCGCCCAGATCCAGTTCGGCATCATTCTCTAGCGTAAGCTGTTGGTTAATTTCACGTGCGATTTCACCGTTATAAGGACGTAGCATTTTTAGCTTACCGAACGTGTTTTCAATCACGTAACGGCAGGCTTCATCCACAATGCTGGACGGCGTTGAGGATTTCTTCGGTAAACGCTCTCCAATCGCCCAGACCTCAGCTTCGGCAATAAGCGACTCCAGCTGTACGCGAAGCATTTTCTCACGAACACTGTTCTCGCGGGCTTTTTCTGAAAGCAAGCTGGCCTGCTCCGGACGTTGCCCGGCATTGTCTCTGAGGAATTTTTCAGTCTGGACAACTAAATCGATATCAGTCCAGGTGCGCCCCTCATCAGGCAGGCGAATCAAAATACAGCCATCACCTTCCGAAGTATAAGGACGGCAGGCGGCATCGCTGTTATAGAACGTATAGCTCGGATCTTTTGGCGTGAGGATCTTCACCACCAGATCGTTAAGCATTGCACCGTCCAAAGGATGCCCGTTCAAGAAGCGGCTGATATCAAAGTCCTGCTTATTCGCCGGGTAGCGATACTTACGGTTTTTCAAAATGTCATCAAAGATGATCGATGCCAGTTTTTTATTGATTGCAGAGAAATCGACTTCAACGTTGCGGATCTCGTTCTCGATCTCTTTTTCTTCGTTGGTTAGGAACACGTATTTGTCTTCAACACGTGCAATCAACATTTCCCGTTCCAGCTTGTTCAGGCTTTTCTCAACGCGACGGCGTAGCTCGACTTTATCGGTATCGATTTTGTCTATCGAAAGGGTGACAAGGTTATCTAATGTACTTTTCAGCACATCGACATAGCGGATCAAAAATAGCGATTTCAGTAAGTTGCCATCGAACTCATCAAGGATGCCATTCTGGCAAGCTTGTGTGATGGTGCGGCTGACGGCCGGTTCCAGGAAGCTCTCAATCGCGGCATAAAAACGCCAGAACGGCACCAGAGAATCCAAACCCTGCGGGGCGATTTGCTGTGCCGCAGTCTGGAACGCTTCTAACTGTGATCGTTCCCCCATGGCTAACTGTTTACCGGCGGCACCTTTGGTCCGGATAGACTCAAAAACCTTCTGCAGAATTTGGTAGTGCCATGGGACAAATGGGTAGTTATCAATAAATTCTTCTTCGCTGATATAGGGACGCAAAGAAGCGGTGGTTGTGGGATCAAAGGCAAGTTGGTTGCGCAGAATGTCGCCTTTTTCCAGCCAGACTTTAGCTAGTGTAGGTTTTGCAGCATCGGTTTTCACCAGCAAACGTTTTTGGATAACTTCGGAGGTGTTGGAGCTTGAAAGCTGTAAACGGGTAGAGAAACGGCCCTGAATTTTAGAGAAGTCTTGTCCATCCCGACTGCTCATCCCACCAATGGCCGCATTAATATCCGCTTGGGAGGTAACAATAACCCATGCGCGTCCACCACAGATAACACCAAGATTTTCAGTGATAGTCTGCAGCTTCAACATCATCTGCGTATTTTTACCGATGAACTGGCCGACCTCATCCACCATGAAGAGGATATTTTTGCCGTTTTCATCCAGCCACTCTTTGACCCACTGGCAAAAATTATTGATATCTAATGGGAAGTTCTTATCCAGCTGTTCCACCCATTGACGCGAGGCGTCAACGCTTTGACCTGTGGCCTGGCTTAGGGCTTCTGCCATTTCATCGCTGATGAAATAGTAGGAATCGCGTTCTTTTTCCCAGCTTGATCCAGTGATAGTTGAGAATGCGGTCTTAAACGCGTCGTATTGGCCGCGTTTAGCCAGCTCACGCTCCAGATGGGCGATGTGCGGAAAATCAGCGCAGTAGCCAACCCGTTCGTTAAACACCTTCAGGAAGACTTTAAGGATGGCGTCTTCTTTATCATCGACGTTAGCACGAGAATCAATATTAAACAGAATCACTTCCGTCGGATGATGGACCGCTTTGTTGATATCAGCGAGGAACAGAGCATCTTTGATTTTGTCTTCAAAGAAGGAGTATGCATTACGTTCCGTACCGTTATGGCTGACTTTGCGGTTAGACAACAGATACGACAGAATCTTGATAAAGTGTGATTTACCTGAGCCAAAGAACCCTGAAACCCATACGCCAATTTTGTTTTCCATGCGTATGCGCTCCGGACCGGTTGCCGGAACATAAGATTCGAAGAAATGGCGAAGATGCTCTTCCAGTTCCCGGGTGATGACGTATTCATCAAGCTCAATCCAGGCACTGGCATCGTCCGTCTGCTCGGCTTTTACAACGCCATTGATGTTTCGGTCCAGACGTTTCTCAAAGATCTGTTCAATATTCATTGCTGTGCTCTTTAACGAGGATTCAATGTCGCCGCAGGCCAGCTTTCGGGTACCAGCCTGAAGGCGCGATAATAATTTCGGGAATCAATGCCTGCCAATGGAGAGAGATCGTGTCCACTATAGGTTCCCGGATAAAACATCAACAGAGGGGTAAAACCCATCACGTCCTGCAAGGCGCTCATCAGCTCATGGCCACGAACCAGCGGCCAGGCATTCCCCATACCCGTCAGAATGACAAATTCTTGATTTTGAAGATCGACTTTTTTTGCTATGTAATCCGCGATCTTTTTCTGGTTTAACAAGCCTACCAGCTGTTTTTTCAGTGCTTCGGTACCCACTTTCACTTCTTGCTGACAGACGCGCCCAAGTAACCCACGTTCAGTGAGCATGTCGATAATGACCTGAAAGATATTTAGATGCGCGAACTTATGGTCTTTTTCCAGGTTACGGAACAGATATTTCAGGTGTTCACGCACCTGTAGCTCATTCTGAGCGGGGTAATCAAAAATCCAGAAACCAATTTCATTACCGGAGCCGTTATTTTTGAGGAAACGATCTTCGCTAATACGGCTCTGAACCTGTGAAAGGCGGTATTCAAGCACGGGATCGATCACCGTTAGCCCTCCAGAATAGAAACCAATTCTTGTTGTCCAAGGCGCTGTAAGGTCGCCTGAGTTTCTGGTAAAAGAAAGACTGACTGGAGATTACGTCGACGCGGTGTATCCAGATAACCCGCTTCAGCCAGTGCTTTGATCAGGTTGTTACCCATTTTTTTTATGGATGAATTTGAGTAACTGGTGAGTATGGGCTGCTGACGAAGATGGCTGGTCACGAACTCATCCCAGCTATCCATAGGGAGCTTTTCTTTAAATTGTCTGCGCAGGTCGTTCACCACTTCAGCCAAGAAGTCTTTCACAACCGGTGAATGGAGGACCAGAGCGACAAACAGCAATTGCTGACGCTCGCGCTCGCTCCCTTCCGCAATAAGTGACCACGCCGCTTTATCAAGCGTATTCAGGCGTAGTTTTATCGTTGTGGCATAGCGCTTCGCCGTATTGGCAGAGGAAGCTTGGAGAATGTTATGACCCACGATCTGCTCTTGCCAGGTCTGTTCATCGGGATTGGTAAGCATGAACTCAGCGATGATTCGACTTTCCCTGCTCATCAGCGGCCCGCCTAGCAGGTCTCCAATCCATGTTTTGTCGTAATTCATCGTTATAGTTACCCTCAGAAAACTGCAAGCCAGCTCGCAAAAAACAAGGAGGGATTGTAAAGCTTAGGTGGAAGGATGTCATGGGTTGAATCGCAAGGAAACGCCATAGAATGCCTGTATTTTTTTGCCATCAGGCACAGGAGAGGCCACAGTAAGTTGCTAATCGCGTGTAATTTTTATCGTAAATATGGCATTATCGAATGCTGACCCACTTGTGGTTTTGCCCATTCTCTGTTGTCAGAGTAGCAGCGTTTGTTGAAGCCATTTGCCAAAGACATGCAGATCTCAGCAATACTGGATATAATGTAAACAGTTAATTTGTTAATCAAGAGCCGCTATGAGCAACAACAAAAAAAATTATGTAACGTACGCTAAGCCGTCTCGTATGGACATTGTGCGTTCTGTGGCGACGTCTACAGCTGTTGAAATAGGCCAGCCCTCAGCCAGAGTTAAAGCTTCTCTGGAAGCCGCGCGCAAAAAGTTTGCCCATCTTCGACTTGCCTAATCCTTTCTTAATGCCTCACTGACCCAGTGTTTCATCGGCTCGTAGTCCATTGATACACCTGCATAGATAGCCGAGATATACTGGGTTTTGCTTTGCTCCCAGCTTTGATAATCCAGCGGTTTGTATCCTCCCTGAATGGCCATAACGTCGGCTAATAGTCGCGACAGGCGTCCGTTTCCCTCTCTGAATGGATGGCTAAGTATCAACTCGACATGGGTGATGGCGATAGCGGTGATGAGTTGTTCTTAATCCATGCCGCTACATGGTGTGAAATGAGCAAGATACTTGGTATCGAATTCGTTCAGCATTTTTGGCAACTGCGCTGATGGGGCAAACATAAAGCCGCCTTTGCTAATATTAACCACTTTTTCTTGTCCAGCCCACTCGTAGATGTTACCTAACCAGCGGCGATGCCAGCTTTTTAGCATGGCTACGCTGAGCTGTCCTTCCGGGAACTGTTCTTCAAAAACAGACTGGTAGAGTTGTTCTAACAAGACAAGTTCAGCCTCATCCATCTCATCAGAAGTAGCGAGCCCCAGCTTATTAGCCAAAACTTGTTCGCCAGAGTCTTTCTCATACTGGCCTTCACTGCTGGATACATGGTATCGGCTCATGGAGATGCCCTGTGTTAATAGAAGGATGGGAAAACAAAGGGAGTATAACGCTGGATGAGTACAGCAAACAATATTCTTAAAATCAGATAGTTAAAAAAATTGCAGGTTAAAATGTAGTTTTTATTCAATTGTGGAAAATAATCGTTAATAATCAGCATTAACACACCAATGCATCATCGTTTACGAAACATCAGTACTAATGTCAGTGCTTCTTACCCATACATCAAGCTTATCTGCCCATTCCTGCATCATCACTTCACGTTCACCAAGATAGGTCGCATGATTATATGTGCGACGAACATTGTTGGTATCAGCATGCGCAAGCTGAGCCTCGATAGCATCTGGCCGATAACCCATCTCATTTAAACGCGTACTCCCTGTAGTTCTGGTGGCATGGGGGCTGTAAGTGCCACTCCAGCCGAGATTTTTAAGTAGTTGACGTAGAGAGTGCGATGTCATTGGACCTAGCGGATTATCTCTGCCCGGGAAAAGGTGCTGCCGATGCCCGGTTAATCCCTGTAGCGTTCTGAGCATTTTGACAGCTTGGGAGGGTAGGGGAATAACATGTTCTCTTCGGGCTTTCATTCGCGCTGCCGGAATGGTCCACAGGGCGTTATCAAGATCGAATTCTGTCCATTCTGCTTCGGTGACTTCTGCAGGACGCGCCAATGTCCACCACATAAGCCACATGCAATAGTTAACTTGATACGAGCCACGACTATTGTCAAAACAGCTTAATAACTTTCCGATTTGCTGAGGATTCAGTGCCTGTTTGTGCTGTGTCTTATTGGCCGGAAGAGCTTTGCGCACCGGCCAGACAGGATCACTATCAGCTCTAAGTGTCGCTACTGCCAACTCGAAAACTGATGAAATGGTTCGACGGGCTTCAGCGGCAACTGTCGGTGCTCCTCGTTTAGCAGTTTCCTGAAGAATTTTAAGAATGTGGTGTGGGGTGATCTCTCTGACCGATAGCTTACCGATTGCGGGGAAAACCACACGTTCAAGCATATCCAGTCGCCGCGTTTTGGTGATTTCGGCCCAGTCTTTCATCTGCAACCACTCTTTGGCGATCAGCTCAAAGGTGTTGGATGCGTCGTTGAACTTGCGGATCTTATCTAACTGGCGAGCATGTGTCGGGCTAACTCCATTCGCGACTTGTTTACGCGCTTGCTCACATTTCTCGCGAGCTTCGGCAAGTTTGACCGTCGGGTACTCACCCAACGCGAACATGCTGGATTTGCCGTTGAGTTTAAACCGATAGCGCCATGCCTTTTTGCCGTTGGGTTTCACTTCGAGGTAGAGACCATTGAAGTCATTGAGTCGATAGAGTTTTTCTTTCGGCTTAGCAGTGCGGCATTGCGTATCAGTGAGCATAGCGAGTCCTTGTTTATTTCTTATACCGCTATTGTACTCACCTAAAATGAAGATGGAAACTGATTGTACTCATCCCTGAACTCATTTTTGGCTGCGCTATTATGAGATGAGCTGAGACATTATGAAAAGAAAAATCCACACAACCGCGTGGATTTTATAGGTTTTTACATTTTTTATGCGATTCACTGAGATCGCATGAGACAACAGAAACGAATTAGACGTTAAACAGGAAGTTCATCACATCGCCATCTTTAACGATGTACTCTTTCCCTTCTGAACGCATCTTGCCCGCTTCTTTCGCGCCCTGTTCGCCTTTATAGGCGACAAAGTCGTCAAACGCGATGGTCTGCGCGCGGATAAAGCCTTTCTCGAAGTCGGTATGGATCTTGCCCGCCGCCTGCGGCGCGGTAGCGCCAACCGGGATGGTCCAGGCGCGTACTTCTTTCACGCCCGCGGTGAAGTAGGTCTGCAGGTTCAGCAGGGCGTAACCGGCGCGGATTACGCGGTTCAGGCCCGGCTCTTCCAGACCCAGCTCGGCCATAAACTCGGCGCGATCTTCATCGTCCAGCTCGGCGATATCTGACTCAACGGCGGCGCAAACCGGCACCACCACGGAGCCTTCCGCTTCAGCGATGGCGCGCACCTGGTCGAGATAGGGGTTGTTCTCGAAACCGTCTTCGTTGACGTTAGCGATATACATGGTCGGCTTCAGCGTCAGGAAGCTCAGGTAGCGAATCGCCGCTTTCTCATCGGCGTCCAGCTTCAGCGCGCGCAGCATACCGGCGTTTTCCAGATGCGGCAGGCACTTCTCCAGCGCGGCCAGTTCAACTTTCGCGTCTTTGTCGCCGCCTTTGGCTTTCTTCTGCACGCGCTGAATGGCGCGCTCGCAGGTTTCCAGATCGGACAGCGCCAGCTCGGTGTTGATCACGTCGATATCTTCCGCCGGATCCACTTTGCCCGCGACGTGAATGATGTTTTCGTTCTCGAAGCAGCGCACCACGTGGCCGATCGCTTCGGTTTCGCGGATGTTGGTCAGGAACTGGTTGCCCAGGCCTTCACCTTTCGACGCGCCTTTTACCAGGCCCGCGATGTCGACGAACTCCATGGTGGTCGGCACCAGGCGCTGCGGTTTGACGATCTCCGCCAGCTGATCAAGGCGCGGATCCGGCATCGGCACCACGCCGGTGTTGGGCTCAATGGTGCAGAAGGGGAAGTTAGCCGCTTCGATGCCCGCTTTAGTCAGCGCGTTGAACAGGGTGGATTTACCGACGTTCGGCAGGCCCACGATACCGCATTTGAATCCCATGGTTGGTTACCCTTCTAACTTGAGGTGCAACGCCTGCTGCAGGCATTGCCGGAAACGAAAAAATTTGGCGCATTATACACAGAAATCGCGCGGGCAGGGCGTTTAGCTCGCCTTGAACGCGTGTAGCCGGTTCATCGCCTTCAGGCGATCCTCTTTCAGCCACACTTCGGTGCAGCGCGCCGCTTCATCAATGGCGTCGTCGATCAGCTTCTGCTCGCTGGCGGGCGGCTTGCCCAGCACAAACCCCGTCACCTTGTTGCGATCGCCCGGATGGCCGATGCCGATGCGCAGGCGGTGAAAGTTATTGTTGTTGCCCAGCCTGCTGATGATGTCCTTCAGGCCGTTATGGCCGCCATGGCCGCCGCCCTGTTTAAACTTCGCAACGCCTGGCGGCAGGTCGAGCTCATCGTGCGCCACCAGAATCTCTTCCGGCGCGATGCGGAAAAAGGTCGCCATCGCCGCCACGGCCTTGCCGCTGAGGTTCATAAAGGTGGTCGGCACCAGCAGACGCACATCTTCGCCCGCCAGGCTGATACGCGCGGTATAACCGAAGAATTTCGCCTCTTCCTTTAGCGACTGATTATGACGCTCCGCCAGCAAATCGAGGTACCAGGCGCCGGCGTTATGCCGCGTGGCGGCGTACTCCGCGCCGGGATTGGCCAGGCCCACAATCAGTTTAATGCTGCTCACGATGATTATCCTGCTCAGGTGGTGAAAAGGCGTTAGTGTACTTCGCGGCAGAGAAGAGAACAAACTTAGCTACAGCGATATGGTTACGTCGCGTGATTAACTATTTTGTTATTTAAATCAAGCTTCTGAAGGTAAATTTAGGTCAGCCTTTATTAGGGTTTGTGATCCTGGACGCAATTTGTCCGCAGGTCATTGCCTAAACTTATGACAAGTTAACATTATGTGCGGTTTGTTTGGCTTGTTCATATGGACAGAGGTGAGTTATGAAACATCAACATTGTCGGAAAGCAGGAAACGTCCTGATGATCGTGGGGCTGGTGGTGATGGTCTCCAGCATCATCTTCTCCGTGCTTAATCAACTGCCGAGCATTCAGATGCCGGCGCTGCTGGCGCAGGGCGCTATCCTCGGCATCTTTATCGGCGCGCTGCTGTGGCTCGCCGGCGCGCGCGTCAGCGGGCGCGAAAGGATCGAAGACCGCTACTTCTGGCACCGCCACTATGACGAACGCTGCCGCCGCACGCCGCACCACTGATCCCTTCTTCCAGCCATAAAAAAACCGGGCGCATGGCCCGGTTTTTTATTTAGCGAATCTTAGTGCTCAAACATCGCCGAGATGGACTCTTCGTTGCTGATACGACGGATCGCTTCAGCCAGCATGCCGGAAAGCGTCAGGGTACGAACGTTCGGCAGCGACTTCATCTCTTCAGAAAGCGGGATGGTGTCGCAGACGATAACCTGATCGATAACCGATTTACGCAGATTCTCCACCGCGTTGCCGGAGAAAATCGGGTGAGTCGCGTAGGCGAAGACGCGTTTCGCGCCGCGCTCTTTCAACGCTTCCGCCGCTTTGCACAGCGTGCCGCCGGTGTCGATCATATCGTCGACCAGCACGCAGTCACGGCCCGCCACGTCGCCGATGATGTGCATCACCTGAGACACGTTCGCGCGCGGACGACGTTTGTCGATGATAGCCATATCGGTATCGTTGAGCAGTTTGGCGATCGCGCGAGCACGCACGACGCCGCCGATGTCCGGAGAAACCACAATCGGGTTTTCCAGACCAATTTGCAGCATGTCTTCCAGCAGGATTGGGCTGCCGAAAACGTTATCAACCGGGACGTCAAAGAAGCCCTGGATTTGCTCGGCGTGAAGATCGACCGTCAGAACGCGATCGACACCAACGCTGGAAAGGAAATCCGCGACCACTTTAGCGGTAATCGGCACGCGAGCGGAGCGCACGCGGCGGTCCTGGCGGGCATAGCCGAAGTAGGGAATAACCGCGGTAATACGACCAGCAGAAGCCCGACGCAGCGCGTCGACCATCACAACCAGTTCCATCAGATTATCATTGGTGGGAGCACAGGTGGACTGGATGATGAAAATATCACCACCGCGTACATTTTCATTAATTTGTACACTCACTTCGCCATCGCTGAAACGGCCCACTGCGGCGTCTCCGAGGCTGGTGTAAAGGCGGTTGGCAATACGTTGTGCTAGTTCCGGGGTGGCGTTACCAGCAAATAGCTTCATATCAGGCACGAGAAGAACCTCAGGCTTGGCGTCCAGAGAATGAACGGCGTTACGGTAACCGGCGCATACCGCAGCGCATGTTCATACGGGTGTGTTAATGCACAGCGTGCAGCGTCTGGAACAGGGTGACACTGTCACACATGCGCTTACAGCCCGGAAAGGGTGCGATGCAGAGGCGAGACGTTAACGCCTCGCGCGACAAATCCGCATACCCATTTCGGGGCGAGTTCCAGCACCTGACGAGCGGCTGACTCGGTGTCAAATTCGGCAAACACGCAAGCGCCAGTGCCAGTCAGGCGCGACGGCGCGTATTCTAGCAGCCAGGAAACAAGCTCATCAACCTCGCGAAAACGTTTTCTTACTACAGCCTCACAATCATTGTGAAAGGGTGTCGATAAAAGCGCCGCCAGCGAGCGCGTCGGCGAATCGCGCGTAAGTTGCGGATCGTTAAACACCAGCGGCGTCGGAACGCTCACGCCCGGATGTGCCACCAGGTACCATTTCTCCGCCGGATCGGCCGGCTGCAGCTGCTCGCCGACGCCTTGGGCAAAGGCGGCGAAACCTCTGACGAACACCGGCACGTCCGCGCCAAGCTTAATGCCCAGCTCCGCCAGCGCCTCCAGTGAGAAACCGACGCCCCACAGGTGATTGAGCGCCACCAGCACGGTGGCGGCGTTCGAGGAGCCACCACCCAGCCCGCCGCCCATCGGCAGCCGCTTTTCGATGGCGATCTGCGCGCCGGCGTCGGCCGGCAGTCGGTGCTGCGCCTGCGCCGCCTGGCGCAGCGCCGTTGCCGCGCGAACAATCAGGTTGTCGTCATGGGCGACGCCGTCGACCGGCGTAGTCAGGCTGACGCGGCCGCTGCTGTCCGGCGTGATATGCAGGCTGTCGCCGTAGTCGAGAAACTGAAACAGCGTCTGCAGGTTATGGTAGCCGTCTGCGCGACGGCCGGTGATATAGAGAAACAGGTTGAGCTTTGCCGGAGCGGGCCAGGTGGTGATCATTGCAGGGTCCAGCTATCCATACGCAGTTTGATGCGCTGGTCGCCTTCGCGCAGCTCCAGGTTCGCCGGCAGCGGCGGGGTGGATTTGCTGTCGTAATCCTGAATCGCGACCTGCCACTTCTGGCCGTTGCTGCTGTAGTTCAGGCTTTTAAGCTGATAATTGCTGTTGAGCTGATAGTCGCTGGCGTCGCCCGGCAGGCCCATCATCCACTGGCGCAGGTTGGCGAGCGGAATATCCATGCCGGTCAGCTGAGAGATCATCTTCTCCGCGTCGTTGCTGACGTAGCGTTTGCCTTTGTTATCCACGATCTGTACGGTGTCGCCCTGAGCGTCGAGCTGCAGCTCGGTGCTGCCCAGCGGGTTGGTCAGCAGCAGGCGATAGCGGTCCGGGGCGGTCTGCTGCCAGTTAAAGCGCGCGTAGACTTTCTGCTTGTCGGAAAGATAGGCGAAGGCGCCGCGTGTCTGGTAGTGCGTGACTTTCGCCACTTCCTGCTGATGCTGCTGCCACTGCGGCGCGGTCGTGCTCGGGCCTGGGCCCTGAGGCTGATTAACGGCGCAGGCGGTGAGCAGAACGCTCGCCAGCGGCAAAAGGCGCAACATAGTGCGTGGTGAATAGGTCATCACGTGGTCATCTCCTCGGACACGTTTTTAATTCGTAACGGTTAACGCTAGCGATCCGCTTATAAACCGTCAATGCCGATTACAGTAAAATTGCGCACGATCAGTTTAATCTTATTACAGTCATAGCCTTTGTATGGCTTTTCATGATCTGCCGCATCTTGTAGAATGCGCATCACAAAACCCTGACATTATTGGGACATCCCAACTTTTATCGCCATGACGCTGCTCGCTCTCGGAATCAATCATAAAACTGCACCTGTCGCGCTGCGCGAACGCGTCGCGTTCGGGCCGGACGTGCTGGAACAGGCGCTCGACAGCCTGCTTTCCCAGCCCATGGTGCAGAGCGGCGTCGTTCTCTCAACCTGCAACCGCACCGAACTCTACCTTAGCGTAGAGCAGCAGGCGGATCTGCAGGAGCGCCTGGTGCGCTGGCTGTGTGACTATCACCATCTCAATGAAGAGGACGTGCGTCAAAGTCTCTACTGGCATCAGGACAACGCGGCGGTCAGCCATTTAATGCGCGTGGCGAGCGGCCTCGACTCGTTGGTGCTGGGCGAACCGCAAATACTTGGTCAGGTGAAAAAAGCCTTCGCCGATTCGCAGCGCGGCCATGCGCTGAGCAGCGAGCTGGAGCGGATGTTCCAGAAAACCTTTTCGGTCGCCAAACGCGTGCGCACCGAAACGGAAATCGGCGCCAGCGCGGTGTCGGTCGCCTTCGCCGCCTGTACGCTGGCGCGCCAGATCTTCGAATCCCTCTCGACCGTTAACGTGCTGCTGGTCGGCGCGGGCGAAACCATCGAGCTGGTAGCGCGCCATCTGCGCGAGCATAAAGTGCAGAAGCTGATTATCGCCAACCGCACGCGCGAGCGCGCCGAGCGGCTGGCGGAAGAGGTCGGCGCGGAAGTGATCGGCCTCGGCGACATCGACGCACGCCTCGCCGACGCCGATATCGTCATCTCTTCCACCGCCAGCCCGCTGCCGATTATCGGCAAAGGGATGATGGAGCGCGCGCTGAAAGCGCGCCGCAACAAACCGGTGCTGCTGGTGGATATCGCCGTGCCGCGCGACGTAGAGCCGGAAGTGGGCAAGCTGCCTAACGCCTATCTCTACAGCGTTGACGACCTGCAGGCGATCATCGAGCAGAATATGGCGCAGCGCAAAGCCGCCGCCGTACAGGCCGAAAGCATTGTCGTGCAGGAGAGCGGCGAATTTATGTCCTGGCTGCGCGCGCAGAGCGCGGTCGAGACCATTCGCGAATACCGCTCTCAGGCGGAAAGCGTGCGCGCCGATCTCGAATCGCGCGCGCTGGCCGCGCTGCAGCAGGGCGCCGATCCGCAGAAAGTCCTGCAGGAGCTGGCGCACAAGCTGACCAACCGTTTAATTCACGCACCAACCAAATCCCTGCAGCAGGCCGCCCGCGACGGCGACACTGAACGCCTGCAATTGCTTCGCGACAGCCTCGGTCTCGAGTAGACTCCTGGGCTGTTGCCCTCTGTGACGAGAATCCCATCACGACATGAAAACCTCTATTGTTGCCAAACTGGAAGCGCTGCAGGAGCGCCACGAAGAAGTGGAAGCGATGCTCGGCGACGCCAGCGTTATCGCCGATCAGGACCGCTTCCGCGCGCTCTCGCGCGAATATGCGCAGTTAACCGACGTGACCCAATGTTTCCGCGCGTGGCAGCAGACGCAGGAAGATATCGAAACCGCCCAGATGATGCTGGACGATGCCGAGATGCGCGATATGGCGCAGGAAGAGCTGCAGCAGGCGCGCGCCGAGAGCGAGCGTCTGGAGCAGCAGCTGCAGGTGCTGCTGCTGCCGAAAGATCCTGACGACGAACGCGCCTGCTTTATCGAAGTGCGCGCCGGCACCGGCGGCGACGAGGCGGCGATCTTCGCCGGCGACCTGTTCCGCATGTATAGCCGCTACGCCGAAGCCCGCCGCTGGCGCGTGGAGATTGTCAGCGCCAACGAGGGCGAGCACGGCGGCTATAAAGAAGTCATCGCCCGCGTCACCGGCGACGGCGCCTATGGCCGTCTGAAATTCGAATCGGGCGGCCACCGCGTGCAGCGCGTGCCGGAAACCGAATCCCAGGGGCGTATCCATACCTCGGCCTGTACCGTGGCGGTGATGCCGGAGGTGCCGGAGGCGGAGCTGCCGGAGATCAATCCGTCCGATCTGAAGATCGACACCTTCCGCTCGTCCGGCGCGGGCGGCCAGCACGTCAACACCACCGACTCCGCCATCCGCATCACCCACCTGCCAACCGGCATCGTCGTGGAGTGTCAGGATGAGCGTTCGCAGCACAAAAACAAAGCCAAAGCGCTGGCGGTGCTGGGGGCGCGCATTCGCGCCGCGGAGATGGCGAAGCGCCACGAAGCGGAGGCGAGCACGCGCCGCAACCTGCTGGGCAGCGGCGACCGCTCCGATCGTATCCGCACCTACAACTTCCCGCAGGGGCGCGTGACCGATCACCGCATCAACCTGACCATCTATCGCCTTGACGAGACCATGGAAGGCAAGCTGGATAACCTGATTGAGCCGATCGTGCAGGAGCATCAGGCCGATCAGCTGGCCGCGCTGGCTGGTCAGGAGTAATGGAGTTTCAAGGCTGGCTGAAAAGGGCTGTCGCCGCGTTACAGGGCGGCGAGAGTCCGAAGCGCGACGCGGAAATCCTGCTGGGGCACGTCACCGGCAAATCGCGTAGCTGGCTGGTGGCGTTCGGCGAGACCGAGCTGCTGCCTGAAGAGCTGACGCGCCTTGACGCGCTGCTGGCGCGGCGCGTGCGCGGCGAGCCGGTGGCGCATCTTATCGGCGAGCGCGAATTCTGGTCGCTGCCGCTGCGCGTCTCCGACGCGACGCTGATCCCGCGTCCCGACACCGAGGTGCTGGTGGAGCAGGCGCTGGCGCGCCTGCCTGCGACGCCGTCGCGCATTCTCGATCTCGGCACCGGCACCGGCGCCATCGCGCTGGCGCTGGCGAGCGAACGGCCCGACTGCGAGGTGCTGGGCGTCGACCGCATCGAAGCCGCCGTGGCGCTGGCGCAAAGCAACGCCGAACGGCTGGCGATCCCTAACGCCACGTTCACCCTGAGCCACTGGTTCGACGCGCTGCCCGCCGCGCGCTTCGACCTTATTGTCAGCAATCCTCCCTATATCGACGCACAGGACCAGCATTTGTCGCAGGGCGACGTGCGTTTCGAACCGCGCAGCGCGCTGGTGGCCGACGAGGCGGGGCTGGCGGATCTGCGCCTGCTTATTGCCCAGACGCCGCAGTGGCTGGCACCCGGCGGCTGGCTGCTGCTGGAGCATGGCTGGCAGCAGGACGCGGCGGTGCGCGCGCTGATGCAGCAGCACGATTTTCTTCAGATCGAGACCGTGAATGACTACGGCGGCAATCCGCGCGTCACGCTCGGTCGCATCCCCTCTTAAAAAGGACGTTTCATGGCCGCTTACTATCCGCTTATCAAGCAACTGCATCTGCTGACGGTGTTTATCAGCATTGCGCTTTTTATCCTGCGTTTTTACTGGCTGCGCAGCGGCTCGGCGCTGCTGCAGCGCCGCTGGGTGCGCATTACGCCGCACGTTAACGACACCTTTTTACTGCTGACCGGCGTGCTGCTGGTGATGATTACCCACTTTTACCCGTTCTCGTCGCAAGGAAGCTGGCTGACGGAGAAGCTTTTAGGCGTTATTATCTACATCGCCTTAGGTTCCGTGGCATTGAGTCGTCGCCCGCGCACCAGCCGTACGCGCTGGATCGCTTTCCTGGTCGCGCTGGTCGCGCTGGTGACAGTGATTAAGCTGGCGGTGACCAAAATGCCGTTATTGGGGATAGTATGACCTCCACAGAGCAATTAGATTTTAGCCAGACGCCGCTGTGTGAAGCGGTGATTGGCGCCACCCGCGCGATTCGCGCCGATTTTCCCGCCTCGTCCGTGCAGGAGCAGCTGGCGACGCTGGTGGCGGAAGCCCGCCGCTATGTGGGCAGCGAACAGGACGCCGACATGCAGCTGGAGAAGCTGCTGGAGCTTTTCTACCGCCAGTGGGGCTTCGGCGGCGCCAGCGGTATCTACAACCTTTCCGACGCGCTGTGGCTGGATAAAGTGCTCAAGACGCGTCAGGGCACCGCGGTGTCGCTGGGCGTGATCCTGCTGCATATCGCGCAGGCGCTCGACATTCCGCTGATGCCGGTTATTTTCCCCACGCAGCTGATTTTGCGCGCCGACTGGATCGACGGCGAGATGTGGCTCATCAACCCGTTCAACGGCGAGACGCTGGATACCCACACGCTGGAAGTGTGGCTGAAGGGCAACATTAGCCCTACGGCGAAGCTCTACGACGACGATCTGGAAGAGGCGAAGACCATTAGCGTGATGCGCAAGATGCTCGACACCATGAAGGCGGCGCTGATGGAGGAGAAGCAGATGGAGCTGGCGCTGGGCGTGAGTCAGGTGCTGTTGCAGATCGATCCAGACGACCCTTACGAGATCCGCGATCGCGGTTTGATCTACGCGCAGCTGGAGTGCGATCATATTGCGCTAAACGATCTAACCTATTTCGTTGAGCAGTGTCCCGAGGATCCGGTCAGCGAGATGATCAAAGTACAAATTCACGCAATTGAACAGAAACAGGTGACGCTGCACTAAGCGCACCACACCATTAAGGAAAGGGCATGACTCAGAAAGTCGTCACTATTGGTGATATCAAGGTCGCTAACGATCTGCCATTTGTGCTGTTTGGCGGCATGAACGTGCTGGAATCGCGCGATCTCGCCATGCGTATTTGCGAACACTACGTGAAGGTCACCGACAAGCTCGGCATTCCGTACGTGTTCAAGGCCTCTTTTGACAAGGCGAACCGCTCTTCCATTAAATCCTATCGCGGTCCCGGCCTCGAAGAAGGCATGAAGATTTTCCAGGAGCTGAAGCAGGCGTTCGGCGTGAAGATCATTACCGACGTGCACGAGGCGTCGCAGGCGCAGCCGGTGGCCGACGTGGTCGACGTGATCCAGCTGCCTGCCTTCCTGGCGCGTCAGACCGACCTGGTAGAAGCGATGGCGAAGACCGGCGCGGTGATTAACGTGAAGAAGCCGCAGTTCGTCAGCCCGGGCCAGATGGGCAATATCGTGGATAAGTTCGCGGAAGGCGGCAACGATAAGGTGATTCTGTGCGATCGCGGCAGCAACTTCGGCTATGACAATCTGGTCGTCGATATGCTCGGCTTTAACGTGATGAAGAAAGTCACCAACAACAGCCCGGTGATTTTCGACGTGACCCACGCGCTGCAGACGCGCGACCCGTTCGGCGCCGCTTCCGGCGGTCGTCGCGCCCAGGTGGGCGAGCTGGCGCGCGCCGGTATGGCGGTCGGCATTGCCGGTCTGTTTATCGAAGCGCATCCGGATCCGGATCACGCGAAGTGCGACGGCCCGTCCGCGCTGCCGCTGGATAAGCTGGAGCCGTTCCTGGTGCAGATGAAGGCGATTGACGACCTGGTGAAGAGCTTCCCGGAGCTGGATACCAGCAAGTAACTGGCGCTTCAGGCGACGAAATAAAAAAGAGCGACGTTGGTCGCTCTTTTTTTTCGTCTGCCGCATGGGTGCTAACGCAGGTGACGGGAAGCGATCGCAAAGACGCAGTTGGCATCCTTGCCGCTCGGCCCGCGCCGTCCCTGGCGCGGGACGCTTTGCTCTTCGCTTTCCGTCACCCGCGTTTTAATTTACGTGTGGTCTGAAAAGCGTTATTTCAGAGCATAATAGTCATCAAATAGCCGGCAAAAATCGCCAGGTGCGCGGCGCCGTTCAGCACGTTGGTGCGACCGGTGGAAAAGGAAATATGACACAGGATCAGCGCTGCTGACATCATCACCATCTGCGGCGGCTCAAGGCCGAACACCAGCTGCTGCCCGGTGAGGGTGGCGATAATGCTTACCGCCGGCACGGTCAGCGAGATGGTCGCTAGCACCGAGCCGAAAAAGAGATTCATGGCGCGCTGCACCTGATTCATCAGCACCGCCTTCAGCGCGCCCAGTCCTTCCGGCGAGAGGATCAGCAGGGCCACCAGGAAGCCGGTGAACTGCGCGGGCGCATTAAACTCCGACAGCAGATGCTCCAGCGTATTGGCGTTCATCTTGGTCACGCTGATGACCGCGATCAGATGCACGATCAGCCAGACGGTATGCCAGACGCTGCTGTGCGCCGAAGGCTTGCCATGGTGTGGGTCGCCATCATCGCTGTCGTCTTCATGCTCGTAAACAAACAGGCTCTGGTGGGTGCGCGTCTGAATCAGCAGGAAAACGCCGTACATCGCCGCCGAAATCGCCGCGATCAGCAGCGCCTGCGTGGTGGTGAAGTTGCCGCCCGGCAGCGCGTTGGGGAACACCAGCACTAGGATCGCCAGCGGAAAGATGGCGATCAGATACTGCTTTACCCCGGCAAGATTCACATACTGCGTGGCGAACTTGCGGCCGCCCAGCAGCAGCGAGAAACCTACCAGCCCGCCGGTGACGATCATAATGATGGAGTAGAGCGTATCGCGCATCAGCGCCGGCGCGGCATCGCCCGTGGCCATCAGCGCGGAGATCAGGCTAACCTCAAGGATAACCACCGACAGGCTAAGGATCAGGGAGCCGTAGGGCTCGCCCAGCCGATGCGCCAGCACGTCGGCATGGCGCACCACGCTAAAGGCGCTGCTGAGGATCGCCACCAGCGCCAGCAGGTTAATGCCGATAACCGCGGGCAGGGAGGTTTGTCCGCCAAAGAAAAAGAGCACCCCCAGGGCGGCGAGGGGCAGTATCAGCGAGAACTCTTTGTGACGTGTTTTTTCATGTGTGGTCATTCACCATCCTCTCCAGAGAAATGCTTCGGCGAAACCCAACGGGGCTTCACAAAATAGTAGATCTTTTATTACACAGAAGAGTGTAACTTTTCGCCGTTTAACATAGGGAAAATTTACCGGTTTTTACTTTTTCGCAAATAAATTCCCACATTGTCAAAAGGTAATATCAGGAAGTTTTATCGCTTGCTATTCATCGTATTAACTTAATTGATCTGGCAATAATCTCACGATTAAACGCAAATTATTACGATGATAACGTTGTCTTTCAGGCGTTTCGTTAAATTTTTTCGTCACGGCGGGCTGAATAACAAGGTTGTAATTTTTTCTCCATACGCCAGGCTTAAAGCGGGCCCTTAATGGAGGAAATGCAATGCCTTACAAAAACCGTGAAGCGCTGCCGGATAACGTGAAACATGTACTGCCGCCGCATGCGCAGGAGATCTATCAGAAGGCGTTCAATAGCGCCTGGGATCAATATAAAGACAAAGATGAGCGACGCGGCGACGAGTCTCAGGAAGAGGTGGCGCATAAAGTCGCCTGGTCGGCGGTGAAAAAAGAGTATGAAAAAGGAGACGATGATAAGTGGCACCCTAAAAAGTAGCCACGGGAACGGGGCCGGCGCAGCCGGCCTGACGCGGCGCTTTTTTTAATTTCTCGCCTGGCCGCGGCCTTGAAAGCGGTGCGGAAAATGCATACTGTCAGTGCATGCTGCGGCTCAAGAATGTCGCCCGTTAGCCGATTTTATAAGGGAGCCCGTCGGACAGGACGTTAAAAAGGTCAGGAGGTCGCATTGTTAACCCGAGAATTTTTATTAAAAGCAGACTGCAAAACCTCATTCGGCGATATTGAGGAATCGCTGCTCTGGAGCTGCGAGCAGCGCGCCGCATCGCTGGCGGCCACGCTCGCCTGCCGTCCCGACCAGAGCCCGGTCTGGATCTTCGGCTATGGTTCGCTGATGTGGAATCCTGTTTTTGAAGCGGACGAGGTCGCATCCGGCACGCTGGACGGCTGGCATCGCGCCTTCTGCCTGCGCCTGATTGCCGGGCGCGGCACCTCGTCTCATCCTGGCCGCATGCTGGCGCTGAAAGAGGGCGGTTCGACCAGCGGCCTGGCGTTTCGCCTGCCGGAGACGCGCCTGCATGAAGAGCTGGAGCTGCTGTGGAAGCGCGAAATGATCACCGGCTGCTATCTGCCGACCTGGTGCGAATTAACGCTGGAGGATGGGCGCAGCGTCACCGCGCTGGCCTTTATTATGGATCCGCGCCATCCGCTCTATGAGTCGGACTCCTGTCCTGAGGCGATCGCGCCGCTGATCGCAGCGGCGAGCGGCCCGCTGGGCAGCAATGCGCAGTATCTTTTTTCGCTTGAGCAAGAGCTGGCGAAGCGCGGCATGGAGGAGGAGAGTTTAAGCCGCCTGGCGCACCAGGTTCGCGCGCTGCAGGCGGGCGTTCGCTGCGCGCAGGGCTAAAGGGTAAGGCTCGCGGCGTGCTCATCCACGCCGCGAAAGCGCGCTAGTTCCCCGGATTGAGCAGCCAGGTGCCTGGCTTGTCGATCACCAGCGACTGCGCGCGCATGCTGGTGCCTGAATGCACCTCGATACGATACTGACCCGCCGCGAGGTTGAGCGCGGCGAAACCGTTGCTGCCGGGTTTGACCTCCACCGGCTGGCCGTTGAGCACCACGTTGGCGCCGCGCTCCAGCTTGAGGTAGACCGTCGCCAGCGCAGCGGGCGTCGCCGGCGGCGCGCTATTCACCACAGGGTTCTGCGCCACCGCAGGGGTCGCGTTTTCCGGCGTCGCGTCGCGTCTGTTGGTCAGCCAGGTGACTACCACGACCGCCAGCAGCGCCGCGGCCGCCAGCGCCACGAGCCCAGGCGACAGACGACGCACGTTGCGCGGCGTAACCGGCTCGACGCTGGCCGAGGCGTGATTCACCGCCATCACCACCGGCGCGGGCGTCGCCACTTCCTCTTCCTCTTTCTCGACCACGGGCGTCGGGGCGGGCGCAGCAGCGACCGGCGACGGCTCCGGCGCAGGCTGCAGGCTATTGACCACAGCCTCCACGTCGCTGACGGGCAGATCGATAAGCGCCGCGAAGGCGTCAATCGACTGCGGGCGATCGGCAGGCTTCATCGCCAGCGCGCAGTCCACCGCGTGCAGCAGCGGCAGCGAATAGCCGGGCGGCTGACGCTCGACCAGCGGCTGGTAGTTATCCTCGATGCAGCGCACCACGCTTACCGGCGGCGGATTGCCGGTGATCAGACTGTGCAGCACCGCGCCGAGCGCGTAAATATCGGTCCACGGCCCCTGTTCGTTTTCACCCTCTTCGCTGTACTGCTCAATCGGCGCGAAGCCGGGCTTGAGCATAATTTCGGTTTCGTCCGACAGGTTGCCGATCTCTTTGCGCGCCGAGCCGAAGTCGAGCAGCACCGGCAGCTGGTTTTCCTGAATCTGAATATTATCCAGCGAAATATCGCGATGCAGATAGCCCGCCTGATGGATGGTGCTGATGGCGCCGAACAGCGGCGGCAGCAGGCGGCGGATCCAGGCCTCGCTTACCGCATCCGGGCTGGTCTGCTGCCACTCTTTCAGCGTCATGCCACTGTAGTAGAGCGTGCCCATATAGGCGGTGCCGTTCTGCTCCCAGAAGCGCAGCACGTGCAGCAGGCCTGGATGGTTGAAGCGCGCCAGCAGACGCGCCTCCTGGATAAAGCTGGTCAGGCCGGCGTTAAACAGCTTTTGATAGCGTTCGCCGCGCAGCTCCAGCGACAGATCCTCGGCGCGCACCGCCAGCGACACCGGCATATACTCTTTAATGGCGATGGTGCGTTCAAGCTGATGATCCCAGGCGCGATAAACGATGCCAAACCCGCCGCCGCCAATCACTTCCTTGATTTCAAACTCGTTAAATCGGTATCCCGCAGGGAGCGCGTTGGGCACCGCTTTCTGATTATCATTTGCCGACATAGTGAACTCTCTGAACACCGCCTGGCAGCCAGGCTGCGCTGTAATTAATTGATGTTACGCCACGCACCTATCGCCGGATCAACCAGATCGGCGTGCAGGGTGTCGATCAGTAACACATTCACTTTTTGCTGTGGCATAAACTGCGGTCCCCAAAGACCACGCAACGTTTCCACCCGCGATTTCACGGCGTCCGGATCCTGCTGCGCCGTATTTTTATCCATTTTCACCAGCAGCGCGCCGTTAAAGCGCCAGACGTGGCTCGCCTCGTCGAAAGGCAGCACCAGCCAGCTGTCCGCGGCATCGGCGCGCGTCACGATCATGCGCTCTTTATTCGCGGCCACTACCTGCAGCGAGTTGCCGGAGATTTGCAGGTTCGCGATAGGGTAGCCCTGATAGAAGGTGACCGGCAGAGGCGTGTTTTTGCCCTTGCTTGCTAAGATTAACGCGCTTTTGCCTTCCAGCCAGCCGTCGTGCGGGCACTGCGCCTGCGCGACGTCGGGAATAAACAGCGACTGGCCGTCGGCGTCCCACGAGGTGCGGAAGCGGCAGCCGCCGGGCAGATCGAAATGCTGCAGCGGCGCGCTGTTGGCCGGACGCGACAGGTCGAGCGGCGCCGCGTTGGCGGCGCTGGCGCTGGCGGTCGCGTCGGCCATCACGATCGGCCGCCAGTTTTGCAGCTTGCTGGCGCTACCGCTGGCCAGCACGCCGCCCTCTTTGTTGGTCATCTGCCAGGGCAGCTCATCCAGCGTGCCGCACTGGTTGGCCAGCAGCGTGCCGACGCGCGGCAAAAAAGTCGTCAGCACGGCGGAATCGGTGCTTTTGCCCGAAACGATGCGCAGCGGCAGCGACTCTTTGCACCAGTCGTCGGGCGCTTTGCTTTTTACGCCGTCGATAAAAACCTCCAGCGCCAGGCTGGGAGAGTAAACCACGCGATAATCTTCGGCCTGCGCGCTGAAAGCGATAAGCAAGGTCGCAATGCCGGACAACCACAATTTCATAAGGATCCTTGGTATATCAGTCGCGGGGCGGCAGAAAACGTGCCGAATCCGCCGCAGAATAAAGCAACGTGGCGTCCTGAGGTTCGCCGATCCATACAGAGAGCGCGCTGAGATTATCCTTTTTCACGCTGCGGCTGACCGCTTTTTCCATCAGCGCCAGCCACTCTTCGCAGGCGTTCACCATGCGTAGCGCCTGCTCCATCTCTCTGGCCGTCAGGTTAAGCCAGAATCCGTCGGTGCAGACCAGAAAGGCGTCGCCATCCTCCAGCGCCAGCTCGGCGGAGAAGGTCACCGGACGCGCCGGATCCGCGCCGAGCGCATTATAGAGTAAATTACTGTTAATGCCGGTATTTTCATAGCCCGCATCCTTTAACTGCTGCGCCAGACTGTGATCGCGCGTGACGTCGAACAGGGTGCCATGGCGAAAGTGGTACACCCGGCTGTCGCCGGCGTGCGCCCACCAGGCGCGCCGCTGCGGGCGATCGATAAACAGGGCCGCCAGCGTGGTGCTCATGCGGGAGAAACCGGGCTGTTGCGTCTGTGCCTCGCGCAGCGCCGCGCGGCAGCGCTCAATCGCCGCGTGCGTGTTTTCCGGCGTCAGCCGCGGCTGGTCGCGCAGATCGGCGAGCAGGGTATCGCGCACCAGCTGCGCGGCGCGATCGCCGCCTGCAAGGCCCGCTACGCCGTCGCAAACCACAAAGCAGGCTTTCTCGTCGGTGATTTCCGCGCCGGTGCGGTCCTGGTTTTCATCGCGCAGCCCCTGCTGGCAGCGGCTGGCAAATACAATCTTCATGCGTCGTCCGTCCGGGTCTGCGAATCTTTGTACTGGTTTACTTCCACATCATAGGCGTGCAGAAAGGCTTCGCCGAACAGGGTGTGGAAGTCATCTTCGATTTCGCCGGCGGTGCGCTGATAGTTACGCGTAAAGTAGTCCCAGAGCGCGGCTTTTCGGGCGACGGAGAAGGGGAGTTTAGGCAGCACGCCCTCGCTGCGCGCCTGCTCTTCCAGACGCTGCGGGTTAAACGACTGCAGCATAGCGGCGATAATGGCGCGAATACCGGCGATCATGCCGAGCTGATGCGCCTGCAGATCCACCAGCGCGTCGCGCACCGCCTGCTCAGGCGGCATAAAGCCGGGCATCTGGCTCTGGTACATCTGCATCAGCACGGTTTTGCCGGAGGGCAGGATCTTAAAGGGATTGTTCGCCTCGTTGAGGATCATGGTCATATCCGCCTTGACGCCGCGCTTCAGGATCTGACGCGACGACAGCAGCGCGACCGTGCCCTGCGAGAAGAGGCTCAGCATCCGTCCCGTGACGCGCATCTGCTCTTCGTCGATCGGCGTGGCGTGGCCGTTATTCAGCCCCATCCCCTCCAGCAGTGCGGCGATCAGCTTCTCCTGATCCTGTAAAGCGATGCCGGTCGGACGCGGCGCCTCGCTCTTTTGCGGATCGATCGCCAGCCGCGCGTCGCTGTGGCGCGACGCAGCAGGCGGCGCAGAGAGAACGCTCTCCGTGGATTCGACCTCAAACATGCCCAGCGGATCGCCCTCCAGCTGCAGCTCGCTGGCGAACAGCGCCAGCGGATCGTCCTTCGCCGCGTCGGCGCGCGCCGGATCCTGCACGGCAAGCTGATATTCGCCAATTTGCAGCGCGTCCCCATGGCGCAGCTGAACCTGCATTCCCCGTTCGAGCGCGACGCCGTTGTGCACCACCGCGGTCACGCTGCCTTGGTTAGTCAGGCGGCACTCGCCGTCGGCGGAAAGGTGCACCAGCGCCTGCAAGCGCGAAATAGCGCGCGATTCGTCCGGCAATACCAGATCGTTATCCTGGCTACGGCCGATGGTGCCGCCGGGCGGCTGAAACGCCACGGTTTTTACCGGAACATCCGTATTGCACTGCACAATGGTAAATTGCATGAGTCATCCCGTGTCTGATGGGCAAACGCAAGGCCGTTATTCGAACATTGGCGGATAGAGGCCGTTACGTCCCGGCTGAGTACCTGCCGCCGGGTTAAAAAGTAATAAAAACAGTTGCGCCGTCAGGTTGCCGCTGTGCTTGTGGGTCGCATGGGCGAAGCCGTCGCAGCGGTTGGTCCACCAGTAGCTGATATGCTGCTGGGGATCGAAGCGGTCCGCCACCTCGCGCCAGCTCAGGGTGCAGGGCAGGTCGCTAAAGCCGATAACGTCCATAATGTCGGAACGCTGCTTCTCCGGCACCATCAGCGGCGGCAGCGCCTGCATCTGCTGCTCCAGCTGGGCCGGAGCAATCTGCACCTGCACCGCCTGATAGAGCGTGGCGCCTAAGTCCTGAAACCAGTCGCCGGAAATCGCGAGCTGCGCCGGATGCCACTGGCTGAGCGGAAAGGTGCGCAGCGCCAGCAGCGGCCAGGCGCGGCCCACGCGATCGCATGAGGGCATCAGGCAGCCCATCTGCACCTGCTGCACGCCCGGCGTGATCGGCAGAACGAAGTTCCATACCGGCGCCTGCAAAAACCAGCTGGTGGCCGCCTGCTCCTGACTGTGCCAGTGCATCAGCCCCTGCTGAAACCAGTGGGTCCAGGGCGCGATATGTTTCTCGCTCAACCGGTGATGAAGGAAATCGCCGGTTGAGGGGAGCTTCCCGTACCAGCCGGGGGCGACGATCGCAGCCATACTCACCTCATCATTACTCGCTATGCGCGGTCAATCGCTGCGCGTCCGCCGCCGGCGTCACGGCCAGCGCGCTGCCTTCGCGACCCGCATTTTTAAGATTTTCCGCAAGCTTGCGCATCATCAGCGCATTGTCGCGCGCATAAGGCGAAGACTGAATCTGCTGATCCAGCAGCTGGCTGAGGTGCCAGTCGAGCTGCTGCAGGTCGCGCGCGCTGACGTTTTCAGGCAGCGAGCGCTGCAAATTCTGCATCAGCCAGGCGCGTAAAAATTCGCCGTCGTAGTTGCGCGGCTGATAGAGCATCTGATAGGCGCGCAGCGCATTACGGCTGTACTCATTGTCGTCGCCCTTGTCGTTTCGCAGCAGGTTAGTGATCTGCTGCGCGACGCGCGGTAATAGCAAAGACTTTAGCGCATTTTGATAAAGCGCCCAGGCGGCATCGCTGACCTGGGTGCCGCGATAAAGCCCGGCGCGCATGGTAACCGGCGGATTATCCAGCGAAAAGTGGTCAGAGAGCGGCAGTTTCACCAGGTTGTTCAAAAAGGGAAGCAGATCAAAAATATTATCCGCCGGCTGATGGATCACCTGCTGGCTCTGGGTGGCGATAACCGGCACGCGCTCCGCCACCTGGCTGAGGTAGCGCTGGTTCTGGAAAAAGCTGATCAGCCAGAGTCCCGAGGCGATGGTTAGCGCGCCCGCCAGCACGCCGTAGCCAATCCAGTGGAACAGCTGGTTGCGGTGCTCCCAGTGGCGGTTGCTGCCGGCAAGGCCGCTTTCGCGGAACACCAGGTCGCTGAGCAGATCGCGGATAAAAAAGCTCTGTCCCTTGTTGCCAGGGATCGGGCTGTTGCGGTTGACGCTGTCCCAGGCGGCGATGGTCTGACCGGCCGCCTGCGGCAGCTGCAGCTTGCGGCTCAGCTCGCCCATAATGCGGTCGAAGGGCAGACCTTCCTGGGTGCCGCTGGTAAAGAAGAGCCCGCGGGCGCTCCAGGCGATCGACTCCTGCTGGTCAGAGAAAACCACGTCGAGATACTCGCTCAGCAGCGGGCGCAGCGAGGCGAACTCCTGCGGAAAGAGGAAACAGTCGGCGCGCTGGCCGAGATCGCGCTCCTGCGCCATCTTGTGGCTGAGCTGCTGCTGAAGCTGCTGCTCCAGTCGGTGGAACTGCTGATTAAAGCTGCGGTGCCAGTCATCTTTATGCGGCTTGCCCGGCTCCCAGGGAAAGGTAAAGCCCCAGATGGCGTCGCGCTGGCGCTTCTCCAGCGCGCCGAAATAGCCCATAAAGCCTTTCAGCAGATCGGTTTTGGTCACCATGACGTAGACCGGAAAGTGAATGCCGGTCTGCTGGTGCAGCTCGCTCAGGCGGTTGCGCATGGCGCTCGCCTGGGCATAGCGCGCCTCGGCCGATTCGCTCAGCAGATCCGCGACGCTGAGGGTCATGATTACGCCGTTGATCGGCTGGCGCGTGCGGTAGCGCTTCAGCAAATTGATAAAGCTGTGCCACTCGCCAGCGTCGCGCGCGCGCTGGCTCTCCTGCAGGGTATAGCGTCCGGCGGTGTCGATCAGCACCGCCTGGTCGGTAAACCACCAGTCGCAGTGGCGGGTACCGCCTACGCCGCGAATCGCGGTCTTGCCGACGCTGTCGGTCAGGGGAAAGTCGAGTCCGGCGTTGAGCAGCGCGGTGGTTTTGCCCGCGCCGGGCGCGCCGATCACCAGATACCACGGCAGCTGATAGAGATAGCTCGACTGCATGCGCGCCAGCCAGCGGCTGTTGCTTTTGCGGCTAAGGGGCATGCGTTTCAGCTGCATCACCGCCTCGCTAAAGCGCTGGGTGAGCAGCTCCTCGGTCGCCTGGCGATCGGAAAGATCCTCCGCGCCCGCCTGCTGCAGGTTATTGAGCAGCTTGCTGTTGAACCAGGCGCGATAGAGCGAAGGGATAAACTGAAACAAAATCCAGATGAAAAAAAGCAGGCCCACGGTCAGCTGGCGCGGCAGCGCCTGCTCCAGCGGGCGGGTCTCTCCCCAGCTCCAGAACGGACCGAGGATCCAGACGAGACAGCTCAGCGCCGTCACGCCGATAAAGCTCCACAGCAGGCGATGGGTGAGAGCAGGGCGTAAGGATGCGCGCATTACTGGGTTCCCTGATGATTACTGAGCGTTTCCGGCGCGGCGAACAGCGTAATTTCGACGCGGCGGTTGCGAGTGCGGTTTTCGTTGCTGTCGTTGGGCAGCAGGGGGTCGCTGTCGCCGCGTCCTTCAGAGCGGATCGCATGGCCGTCGGCAAGCTGCGACTGCAGCAGCTGAGTAACGGCGCGGGCGCGGGCGAACGAGAATTCATAGCTGGAGGCGAAGCGGCTATTGTCCACCGGGCGATTGTCGGTAAAGACTGATACCAGCACCGTGCCTTTGACGTTTTTCATCGCCGTGGCGACGCGGGCCAGCAAGGCGCGGCCCACCGGATTGATGGCGGTGCCCTGTTCGGCGAAAAGCTTGTCGGCGGGAATAATCACCTTGCTGCCGAACGCGCCGTCGCTGACTTCAAGCTGGCCGGCGGCGATAACGTCGTTAAGACGCTGGCGCAAATCGAGCAGCGCCTGCGGCGAAGAGGGACGGCGCCCGACGGTGATCTGCGGCAGCGGCGTCTGATAAATGGCGCGCAGCAGCGGTTCGGCGTCGTTGCCGAGCCGCCAGTTCAGCGCGCTGTAGAGCAGGCAGGCGAGCAGCGCGGCGACAGTAGCGCAGGCCCAGAGCGGGATCATCGGGCGCGAGATGCTGCTGACCAGCGGATGCACCTCGACCAGCGGTTTAGCGCTCTCGCTTTGCGGCTGGCGCGTCTCCTCGATCAGCTTCGCGAGACGCTTGCGAATGGCATCGCACTGCACGCGTCCGCTGTCGCTGCCGCGATAGCGGCCTTCGTAGCCGAGCAGCAGGCAGTAGTGCACCACCTCCAGCAGCCAGAGGTGCTGGGTCGGGCTCTGCGAAATGCGCGACAGCAGCTGGAAAAATTTTTCGCCGCCCCAGCTTTCGTTGTGAAAGGTAACCAGCATGCCGTTGCCGGACCAGACGCCGCGCGTGCCCCACGGAGTTTGCGCCGCGGCTTCGTCCAGCGCGCTGCACAGGCAGTAGCGCGCGCCGATAATCATCTCGAACGGCAGTCCCGCCTGCTTGCAGCGCTGCTCGAACTGGCGGATTTCATCAATCAGCGACTGACGCAGGCCAGCGGGATCGTCGTGCGTCACCGCCTGGCGAAGCTGCACCACGGCGTTCAGCAGCGGCGCCGCAGCCTGCAGTAAAAGATTATCGTTGCCCGAGGCGTTCGCCTCTGCGGCCTGCGATTCCTGAGTCATTAACGGGGATTCTTCCAGACAAGAACAGATCCCTGAGTGGCGAGCTCAGGGATGACAAACTGGCAATATGCGCCGGATTTCATTATCAGTCTAAGATCCAGGTCGCGGTATCGTTGGTGCGGCACGCTTTGCTGGCGCCGCCGACATCGACGCAGACCTGCTTATTCTTACCGCGCGGCCGCGGGCGATCGCTGCGCAGCGTGGCGTCGTAGCGGCTGCTCTCCACGCCCGCTTTCAGCGGAACATAGCCGATCAGCGGGCCGTCAGCCTGGTCGGCGATCGCCAGCCAGTGGTTTTCGACGCTGCCCAGCACTTCGAACGGCTTGCCGGTTTCAAGATAACGCACCACTTTGCCGCCGTAATCGGGCGTGGTCATCACCGACGCCGCATAGAGCGCGCGCCAGGTTTCATTAACCGGGGTAAATTCGGCAGGCGCGGCGACCGCATGACGATGCACTAATTTAACGCCATTGACTTCGCTGGTGACCAGCGTGTCATCGGTGACAGACGGCGGCGGCGCTTTACAGCCCGCCAGGGTCAATGTCGCCAGCAGCATTAACGCAAGACTCTTTTTCACCATGTTCCTCGATTTCATCAGAGTAACTGCATAATACGTCGCCATCGTCACGCTGGTGACGACCCGCAACCTGCATCATGCCTTCACAGCATCAGCTAAAAAAACAGACAAATTACATCAGGATAGTACTGCATCCAGTCTACCTAAGACTTTTGAGATTTCAAACCATTGCGCTGTCGCTAAAGCCATGCTAGCCAGCCTGGCGCGCGGTGCGCAAAGATGCCGAAAAAGGTCGCTGGGTAGTTCAGTTAAACGAAATTTACGAATGAATGACGTAACGTGATGAATTATGAAGCAGGCTATTTTGTCATGGGCCACCGGGAATGGGAAATTATTAAATTTTTTTAATTGCTTCAGCCGCCTGCGCCTTCTGCGCTTCCTCTTTCGCGCCTGTTATTTTCAGAATATACGGGTGAGGGCGATCGCACTTTTTCTATAAACCGGCACGGCTTTTGCTTCGTTTTGCCCAAATAAGGCGACTCTGAGCAAAAGGTGATCACCATGACCGACGCGCTGGCATACCTCCAGGCATCGCGCGACAGCGACATCGCCAGCCTGCAACGGCTGCTGCACACCGGCCAGCTGATTGCGGCGCTGAGCGAATTGATCCATCAGCTTCAGCGCGAGCGTGGTGCCAGCAATATCTGGATCTGCTCGCAGGGGCGGCTGTTTGCCCAGGAGCGTCTGGCGCGCGAGGGCGAGGTGAGCGCGGCGATCCGACGCTTTACCCAGGCGCTGCCGCCCGCTGCCGCCCATCCCGGCGACAGCCGCTTCTGCAATCTGATCGCCGCCGCGCTGCAGGCGCTGGCGGCGCTGCCAGGCCTGCGCGCGCAGATGCTGGCGGGCGAGCGCGATCAGACGCAGGCGATGCAGGCGTTCAACCAGGTCATCCGCACCCTGCTGAACCTGGTGTTCGAAGCGGCGGATACCGCCAGCCATCCCGATATTTCCCGCGCGCTGATTGCGCTGTTCAGCTTTATGCAGGGCAAAGAGCTGGTGGGGCAGGAGCGCGCCACCGGATCGGCAGGCTTCGCCGCTGGCCGCTTCAGCGAAGAGCAGCGTCAGCGCATGGTGGCGCTGATCGCGGCGCAGGAGCAGAGTTTCGCCACCTTCAGCCAGTTTGCCGACGCCGACGCGCTGGCCCGCTGGCGTCCGCTGGCGTCCGCCAGCCGGGAAGTGGAGCGGCTGCGGCGCATCGCCTGCACGCTCGGCCAGGAAGAGGAGGCGGGCACGCTGCGCTGGTTCTCGCTGCTTAGCGCCCGCATCGATCAGATGAAAAAGCTGGAGGATCACCTTACCGCTACGCTGATGACGCGCTGCCGCCAGGCGATTCAGGCGGCGCAGAGCGAAGCCGCGCAGCCCGCCCTGGCAGCGGATCAGAGCTTCAGCCTCTATATCGCCGGCGCCGACTGGCTGCCGGAAGAGCAGACCCGGCTGCACAGCGACGGCCTGGCGCATCAGCTTGGCCGCTCGGTTCTGTCGCTGGTGCGCGAGCAGGCGCAGCGTCTGCAGCGTCAGGCGGATGAGCTGGCGACCATGCGCGCTACCTTAGAGGAGCGACGGGTGATCGATCAGGCCAAGGCCTGGCTGATGCAGCAGCACGGCTACGGCGAACAGGCGGCGTGGCAGGCGCTGCGCAAAAGCGCCATGAACCAGAATAAACGCATTATTGACATCGCTCAGGCGGTGCTGGCGGTGGCCGCGATGGCGCAGCCGCCCGCGCCGCAGTGAGATGCGCGGCACGGCTACCTCTCCAGAGGTAGATGCACAACCGCTGTGCGCAGGCTGCGTTAGCAAAGTGCATCCGTTCCGTTTCACCGCGCCGAAAGCCGCGCCGGCGCGGACTTCCTGACCTGGCACGCTCCTTGCTGTACTTTTAGGGAATTCGCACTTCTTTCGCCAACGGCGGCGAAACAGTGCTTTGGATAAAGGCGTCCATCCGCATGCGCAAGCATGTCGGTCGGACGCCTTTTTTTATTCTCTTTTTTCAGGAAGCGAGCGATGAGCCACTCCTCTTTTTCCGCCTCACGGCGCAAGTTGTTACTCGCCGGCGCCGCCGCTGGCGGCGCATATCTGCTGCCGGGACTGCGCAACGCCGTCTGGGCCGCCGGTTCCGACGCGCCGGAGAAGGCGAGCCTGCGCGTCGGCTTTATCCCGCTCACCGACTGCGCGCCGGTGGTGATGGCGGCGGTGAAGGGCTTCGATAAAAAATACGGCCTGACGCTGCAGCCGAGTAAAGAGGCGAGCTGGGCGGCGGTGCGCGACAAGCTCACCTCCGGCGAGCTGGACGCCGCCCACGCGCTCTACGGCATGATCTACGGCCTACAGCTGGGCGTGGCGGGGCCGCAGCACGACATGGCCAACCTGATGACGCTCAACAACAACGGCCAGGCGATTACACTCTCCAGCCAGCTTAAGGCGCAGGGCGTGACCGACGCCGCCAGCCTGAAGCAGGCGGTGGCGGCGCAGCCGAAAGGCGCCTTCACCTTCGCCCATACCTTTCCCACCAGCACCCACGCTATGTGGCTCTACTACTGGCTCGCCAGCGCGGGCATTCACCCCTTCGACGACGTCCGCACCCTGGTGGTGCCGCCGCCGCAGATGGTGATGAACATGAAGATCGGCAATATGAGCGGCTTCTGCGTCGGCGAGCCGTGGAACCAGCGCGCCATCAGCGACAACATCGGCTTCACCGCCGCCACCTCGCAGCAGATCTGGCCGGATCATCCCGAAAAGATCCTCGCCACCCGCGCCGAGTGGGTGAAAAGCAACCCCAATAGCGCTCGCGCGCTGACCGCGGCGGTGCTCGAGGCGGCGCGCTGGATCGACGCCTCCGACGACAACCGACGCGAAACCGCCGCCGTGCTGGCGCAGCGCGCCTGGATCAACACCAAAGTTGAGACGCTGGAGGGCCGCATGCTCGGCCAGTACCAGAACGGCCTCGGCAAAAGCTGGCAGGACGCGCACGCCATGCGCTTCTTTGGCGACGGCGCGGTGAGCTTTCCCTGGCTCTCCGACGGCATGTGGTTCCTGACGCAGATGAAGCGCTGGGGCATGCTCAGCGCCGATCCCGACTATCTGGCGGTGGCGCGGCAGATCAACCGCATCGACATCTACAAGCAGGCGGCGAGCGCCGTCGGCAACGTCGCGCTGCCGCCAGGCGAACTGCGCAGCAGCACCCTGATGGACGGCAAAGTGTGGGACGGCAGCGATCCTGCCGCTTACGCTGCCGGCTTCGCCCTGAAACGCTAAGAGAGGCAGAGATGAAAAAAGTTGCGCAGATCGGCGCCCCAGCCGCCGTTGAACCCGGCACCGTCGTCACCCTTAACCTGAAACCGAAAAGCGCGGTCCGTCCGCCGCGCCTGCGACCGCTGATGCAGCGGCTCATTCCGGCGCTGTGTGGCCTGCTGCTGATGCTGCTGGTGTGGCAGATTGCCGCGCTGTGGAGCAGCGGCTTCCCGACGCCGTACGCCACCTGGCAGGCGGCGCTGACGCTGTTCGCCGATCCCTTCTATAACGCCGGACCGAACGACCAGGGCATTGGCTGGAACGTGCTCGCCTCGCTGCAGCGCGTCGCCGTCGGCTTTGGCCTGGCGGCGCTGGTGGGCATCCCCGCCGGGTTTCTGCTCGGGCGCTTCACCTTTGTGTCGCGCATGTTCAGCCCGATTATCGCGCTGCTGCGTCCTGTCAGTCCGCTCGCCTGGCTGCCGATCGGCCTGCTGCTGTTCCAGCGCGCTGAACCCGCCTCCAGCTGGACCATTTTTATCTGCTCGATCTGGCCGATGGTGATCAACACCGCCGAAGGGGTGCAGCGCATCCCGCAGGACTATCTGAACGTGGCGCGCGTGCTGCAGCTTTCAGAGTGGACGGTGATGCGCCGCATCCTGTTTCCCGCCGTGTTGCCGGCGGTGCTCACCGGCGTGCGCCTCTCGATCGGCATCGCCTGGCTGGTGATCGTCGCCGCTGAAATGCTCACCGGCGGCCTCGGCATCGGCTTCTGGATCTGGAACGAGTGGAACAACCTCAACGTCGAGAACATCCTCATCGCCATTCTGATTATCGGCGTGGTGGGGCTGTTGCTGGAGCAGGGCCTGATGCTGCTGGCCCGCCGTTTTAGCTGGGATAAATAAGGAGCCGCTATGTCACCGATTATTCGCGTTCAGCAGGTCAGCCAGCGTTTCACCACCGCGGGCGGCGACTTTCTCGCCCTGGATAACGTCTCGTTCGACATTCACGAAGGAGAGACCTTAAGTCTGATCGGCCACTCTGGCTGCGGCAAATCGACGCTGCTCAATCTGATCGCCGGGCTCACCGCGCCGAGCAGCGGCGTACTGCTGTGCGACAACCGCGAAATCGCCGGGCCGGGCCCGGAGCGCGCGGTGGTGTTTCAGAACCACTCGCTGCTGCCCTGGCTGACCGCCTGGCAGAACGTTGAGCTGGCGGTGCGGCAGGTGTTTAAAGGCCGCATGAGCAACGCGGAGATGGCGGAGTGGATTGAGCACAACCTGAACCGGGTGCAGATGAGCCATGCGATGCACAAACGCCCCGGCGAGATCTCCGGCGGCATGAAGCAGCGCGTCGGCATTGCGCGCGCGCTGGCGATGAAGCCGCGCGTGCTGCTGCTCGACGAGCCGTTCGGCGCGCTCTACGCCCTGACGCGCGCGCACCTGCAGGACAGCGTCATGCGCATCCAGCAGGAGCTGAACACCACCATCGTGCTGATCACCCACGACGTCGACGAGGCGGTGCTGCTCTCCGACCGGGTGCTGATGATGACCAACGGCCCGGCGGCGAAGGTGGGCGAAATCCTGACCATCGATCTCGCCCGGCCGCGCTCGCGGGTCGCGCTGGCGGATGAGGCGCGTTACCACCAGCTGCGCCAGCAGATCCTGCACTTTCTCTATGAAAAACAGACCGCAGCCTGAGGAGCCGCCTATGACGCAACGGCTGCTGGTGGTGGGCAACGGCATGGCGGGGATGCGCATGGTGGAAAGCCTGCTGCGCCTCGCGCCGGATCGTTACGCCATCACCGTGATCGGGCGCGAGCCGCACGGCAACTACAACCGGGTGCTGCTCTCGCCGGTGCTGGCGGGCGAGCGACCCTTCGAGGAGACGCTCATCCATACCCAGACCTGGTACCAGCAGCACGGCGTCACGCTGCTGGCAGGCGAAACGGCGCTAAAGCTCGACCTCGCGACGCGGCGGCTTGAGACCGATCGGCGTGCGCTGTCCTGGGATCGGCTGGTGTTCGCTACCGGATCGCGTCCGCGGCTGCCCGCGATAGCCGGCGTCGACCGGCCGCAGGTCTTTGGCTTTCGCAGCAAAGCGGACGTCGACGCGCTGCTGGCTGGAACGGGGCCGGTGGTGGTGCTGGGCGGCGGTTTTCTCGGCATTGAGGCCGCCGCCGCGCTGCGTGCCCAGGGGCGCGAAGTCACGCTGCTGCACCACAAAAGCTGGCTGCTGGATCGCCAGCTCGACGCCCAGGCAGGCGCGCTGCTCCTTGCGCAGCTTACGTCGCGCGGCCTGCACGTCGTGCTTAACAGCGGGCTGGCGGCGGTGACGGAAACCGGCGTGCTGCTCGCCGACGGTCGCGCGCTGCCTGCCGCGCAGGTGGTGATCGCCATCGGCGTCGAGCCGGAGATTGCCATCGCGGCGGCGGCGGGCGTGCCCTGTCATCGCGGCATCATCGTTGATCGCCAGCTGCGCAGCGCGCTGCCCGGCGTTTACGCCCTCGGCGAGTGCTGTGAAACAGGCGGCGAGACCTTCGGGCTGGTGGCGCCCTGTCTGGCGCAGGCGGAGGTGCTGGCGGCGCAGCTGGCGGGGCAGCCGGTTGCTGATTTTCGCCATCAGGTCGACGGCACCCGCCTCAAGGTCAGCGGGATTTCGCTGTTTAGCGCCGGCGATATCCGCGAGGCGGAGAGCTGCGTCAGCTTCGATCCGATCGCCGGCGACTACCGCCGTCTGTTTCTGCGCGACGGCCGGTTGAGCGGCGTGCTGCTCTACGGCGACTGTCGCCAGGCCGCGCCGCTGCTGGCGAAACTGCAGGCGGGCGAACGCGCCGCGCTGCACACCCTTTTTGATACTTCACCCGAAACGCAGCCGCAGGCTGCAGGAAGCCCGATGATGAGTAAACCGGTATTAGCCGTGGTGGGTCACGGCATGGTCAGTCACCATTTCCTCGAACAGCTGGTGGCGCGTGCGCTGCACCAGCGCTATCACATCGTGGTCTACGGCGAAGAGCGGCTGCCTGCCTATGACCGCGTTCATCTCTCATCCTGGTTCGACGGTAAAAGCGCCGCCGATCTGTCGCTGGTCGGCGAGGACTTTTTTGCGGCGCACGGCATTGAATTGCGCAGCGACTGCCGGGTGGTGGCGATCGATCGCCAGCAGCGCAGCCTGCGCGATAGCCGTGGCGACGAGCTGACGTGGGACCGGCTGGTGCTCGCCACCGGCTCGCGTCCCTTTGTGCCGCCGATCCCCGGCCACGACGACCCGCGCTGCTTCGTCTACCGCACGCTGGACGATCTCGACGCCATCGCCGCCTGCGCGCGCCGCAGCCGGCGCGGCGTGGTGATTGGCGGTGGCCTGCTGGGGCTGGAGGCGGCCAACGCGCTGCGCCAGCTTGGGCTGGAGACCCATGTGGTCGAATTCGCGCCGCGCCTGATGGCGGTGCAGCTGGACGAGGGCGGCGCACAGATGCTGCGGCGTAAAATCGACGCGCTCGGCGTGCAGGTGCACACCGCGAAGCAGACGGAAAGCCTCGTGCGCGAGGCGGACGACAGCCTGACGCTGCGGTTCGCCGACGGCGAGACGCTCAACGTCGACATGGTGCTCTTTTCGGTGGGCATCCGCCCGCGCGACGAGCTGGCGCGCGCGGCGGGATTAACCCTCGGCCCGCGCGGCGGCATCGTCATCAACGATCTGTGCCAGACCAGCGACGAGGCGGTGTTCGCCATCGGCGAGTGCGCGCTGTGGAACGGGCAAATTTTCGGCCTGGTGGCGCCCGGCTACCAGATGGCGCGCGCGCTGGCCGGACACCTCGCCGGCGAGGCGAGCCTGTTTACCGGCGCGGATATGAGCACCAGACTCAAGCTGCTGGGGGTTGAGGTCGCCTCGTTCGGCGACGCCCACGGCCGTACAGCGGGCAGCCAGAGCTACTACTGGACCGACGAGCCTAAAGGGATATACAAGAAAATCGTGGTGTGCGGCGAGGGCAAAACCCTGCTGGGCGGCGTGCTGGTAGGGGACAGCGCCGACTACAGCACGCTGCTGCAGATGATGCTCAACCAGATGGCGCTGCCCGCCGCGCCAGAGAGCCTGATTCTGCCCGCGCTGGCGGGAGCGCCGAGCCGGGCGCTGGGCGTGGCGGCGCTGCCGGACAGCGCGCAGGTCTGCTCCTGCCACAGCGTCAGCAAGGGGGAGATCTGCGCCGCGGTGCAGGCGGGCTGCGGCGATATGGCGGCGATCAAGCAGTGCACCCGCGCCGCCACCGGCTGCGGCGGCTGTTCGGCGCTGGTGAAACAGGTGATGGAGCACCAGCTGGCGACCCTCGGCGTCGAGGTGAAAAAGGATATCTGCGAACACTTCCCATACTCGCGGCAGGAGCTTTATCACCTGATGCGCGTCGGCGAGCTGAAAAGCTGGGAGGCGCTGCTGGCGGCGCACGGGCGCGGCCACGGCTGCGAAGTCTGCAAGCCGCTGGCGGCGTCGCTGCTCGCCTCCTGCTGGAACGACTACCTGCTGAAGCCAGCGCACCTGCCGCTGCAGGAAACCAACGATCGCTACTTCGCCAATATTCAGAAAGACGGCAGCTACTCCGTGGTGCCGCGCGTGCCGGGCGGCGAGATCACGCCGCAGGGGCTGATCGCCATCGGCGAAGTGGCGGCGCGCTACGATCTCTACACCAAAATCACCGGCGGCCAGCGTATCGATCTCTTCGGCGCGCGGCTGGATCAGCTGCCCGCTATCTGGGAAGCGCTGCTGGCGGCGGGCTTTGAGACCGGCCACGCCTACGGCAAATCGCTGCGCACGGTGAAATCCTGCGTCGGCTCCAGCTGGTGCCGCTACGGCGTGCAGGACTCGACCGCCTTCGCCATCGCGCTGGAGCATCGCTACAAAGGGCTGCGCGCGCCGCACAAGATCAAGATGGCGGTGTCAGGCTGCACCCGCGAGTGCGCCGAAGCGCAGAGCAAAGATATCGGTGTCATCGCCACCGAAAAGGGCTGGAATCTCTACGTCTGCGGCAACGGCGGCATGAAGCCGCGCCACGCCGATCTCTTCGCCAGCGATCTCGACGACGAGACGCTGATCCGCTATGTCGATCGCATCCTGATGTTCTACGTGCGCACCGCCGACCGGCTGCAGCGCACCAGCGTCTGGATGGATAATCTCGACGGCGGGCTCGACTATCTGCGCCAGGTGGTGATGGAGGACAGCCTCGGCATCGCGGCGACGCTGGAGGCGGAAATGCAGCGCGTGGTCGAGAGCTACCAGTGCGAATGGCAAACCACGCTGGCGGATCCGTCGCGGCGCGCGCTTTTTACCCCCGCTGTAAACGGCGCGGGGGCGGACGAGGCGCTGCGTTACGATCGGGTGCGGGATCAGCGCCAGCCCGCGACGCCAGCGCGCATTGCGCTGCGCGAGCTGCCGGCCGAACCCTGGAGCGCGCTGTGCGATCTTGCGGCGGTGCCGCCGCAGGCGGGCATCGGGGCGCGTCTCGGCAGCGAGCGCATCGCGCTGTTCCGCTTCGGCGAGGATCTCTACGCGCTGGAGGATCGCGAACCGGGCAGCGAAGTCAGCGTGCTGTCGCGCGGCATCCTCGGCGACGTGGCGGGCGAGCCGGTGGTGATCTCGCCGCTCTACAAGCAGCGCGTGCGCCTGCGCGACGGGCAGAGTCTCGACAACCCGCAGCATCAGCTGCGCTGCTGGCCGGTGAAGCTGGAAGCGGGGCGCATCTGGGTGGCGAACCGGCCGCTGAACCTGATGGCGGAAGCCTCATGAAGAGCACCTGTCCCTACTGCGGCGTCGGCTGCGGCGTCAGCGTAGGCGTCGACGGCGCCGTCGCCGGCGACGTCAGCCATCCGGCCAACCTCGGACGCCTGTGCGTCAAAGGCGCCGCGCTGGGCGATACCCTGCACGCCAGCGGTCGGCTGCTGCGGGCGCGGGTCGACGGCGAGCCGGTAGCGCTGGAACGCGCGCTGGAGAGCGCAGCCGCGCGCCTGCGCGCCATTATCGAGCAGCACGGTCCGGAGGCGGTGGCGATCTACGCCTCCGGCCAGCTGCTCACCGAGGATTACTACGTCGCCAACAAGCTGATGAAGGGCTATCTCGGCGCGGCCAATATCGACACCAACTCGCGCCTCTGCATGGCCTCGGCGGTGGTGGGCTACAAGCGCGCCTTTGGCGCGGACGCGGTACCCTGCTGTTATGAAGATTTCGCCGAGGCGGATCTGGTGGTGCTGGTGGGCTCCAACGCCGCCTGGACCCATCCGGTTGCCTATCATCGACTGGCGCAGGCGAAGCAGCAGCGTCCGGCGATGCGCGTGGTGACGATCGATCCGCGCCGCACCGCGAGCGCCGACCTGGCGGATCTGCATCTGCCGCTGCGGCCGGGCAGCGACGGCGCGCTGTTCAGCGGTCTGCTTAACTGGCTGGCGCAGCATGGCGCCATCGACAGCAGCATGCTGCCGCACCTGAACGGCGTCGAGGAGACGCTGGCGGCGGCGCAGCCCTGGACGCTGGCGCGCGCGGCGGCGGCCTGCGATCTGGATAGCGGCCTGCTGGCGCAGTTCTACCAGCTGTTTAGCGACAGCGATCGGGTGCTGACGCTCTGGTGCATGGGCATTAACCAGTCGGCCGCCGGCAGCGACCATAACAACGTCATTGTTAACGTCCATCTGCTGAGCGGCAAGCTGGGGCGCGCGGGCTGCGGACCCTTTTCGCTGACCGGACAGCCTAACGCCATGGGAGGACGCGAAGTGGGCGGGCTGGCGAATCAGCTGGCGGCGCATATGGGCTTCAGCAACGCCGAATGCGACCGGCTGCAGCGCTTCTGGCGCAGCCCGACGGTGGCGCGGCGGCCCGGCCTCACCGCCGTCGCGCTGTTCGAGGCGGTGGCGCGCGGCGAGGTGAAGGCGGTGTGGATCCTCGGCACGAATCCGGCGGCGTCGATGCCGGAAGGCAACCGCGTGGCGCAGGCGCTGGCCGCGTGCCCGCTGGTGATTGTCTCCGACGTGATGGCGAACACCGACACCACGGCGTTTGCCGATATTCTGCTGCCCGCGCTCGGCTGGGGCGAAAAAAACGGCACCGTGACCAACTCCGAACGGCGCATCTCGCGCCAGCGCGCTTTTGTGCCGCCGCCCGGCGAAGCGAAGCCCGACTGGTGGCTGCTGGCGCAGGTGGCGCAGCGACTCGGCTTTGGCGACGCCTTCGGCTGGCAGCATCCGGCGGCGATTTTTCGCGAGCACGCCGCGCTCTCCGGCTTTGAAAACCACGGCCAGCGCGCTTTCGACATCAGCGGGCTGGCGCAGCTCAGCGACGACGCCTGGGACCAGCTGAAACCGGTGCAGTGGCCGGTCAACGCGCGCTTCCCTGACGGCTGCGCCCGACTGTTCGGCGATCGCCGCTTTTATCATGACGACGGCAAAGCGCGGCTGCTGCCCTGCGCCGCGCCGCTGGAGACGGCGGGCGACGAAGGCTATCCGCTGCTGATGAACAGCGGACGTATTCGCGACCAGTGGCACACCATGACGCGCACCGGCGCGGTGCCGCGCCTGATGCAGCATATCGACGAGCCCTTTATCGCGCTGCATCCCGTAACGGCGCAGCGCTGGGGGCTCGCCGATGGCGATCTGGCGCGGGTGCAGTCGGCGCGCGGCTGGATGGCGGCGCGGGTGCGAGTCGACAGCGGTATGCGTCTTAACGAGCTGTTTGCGCCGATGCACTGGAACCGTCAGTTCGCGCTGCGGAGCAATGTTGACGCGCTGGTGACGGCGCGCTGCTGTCCGGCATCGGGCCAGCCGGCGCTGAAGCAGACGGCGGTGCGTATCCAGCCGTTGCGTACCGGCTGGCAGGGCTGGCTGTGGCAGCGCAACGTCGAGGCGCCTTCCGGGCTGCGCTACTGGGCGCGCGCGCCTCAGGCAGGCGCGCAGCGGCTGACGCTGGCGGGCGACGGCGTCGCGCGCGACTGGGCGCAGGCGCAGCTGACAACGCAGAACATGCAGCTGCAGCAGGCCGTGGGCGCTGCGGGAGAGTACCGGCTGCTGGCGTGGCGCGAGGGCGAGCTGCAGCTGGCGTTCTACGCCGCGCCGCGCCTGCCGAGGCTTGACCATGAATTCATCACCGCCGCCTTTCGCGCGCCGCCCGCCGACGCCGCCGGACGCTTTGCGCTGCTGGCGGGCAGCAGCGCGCAGGGCAGGGACGCGGGGCGCATCATCTGCAGCTGTTTCGGCGTCGGCGAAACGGCGATCCGGCAGGCGATGGCGCTGGGCTGCAACTCGCCTGCGGCGCTCGGCGCCGCGCTGAAGTGCGGCACCAACTGCGGCTCCTGCATTCCTGAACTGAAACAACTGTTATTCACGCCAGCCACGGCGTAACGGAGAACGCGATGACCTTTGCTATCGATTCACTGAATAAACTGCTGTCAAACGGCGACGGGCAGGGACGCGTCTGGCTGGTCGGCGCGGGACCGGGCGACGTCGAGCTGCTGACGGTGAAAGCGCTGCGGCTGCTGCATCAGGCGGAAGTGGTAGTCTATGACCGGCTGGTGAGCGAGGCGGTGATGGCGGAGGTGCCGACCTCAGCGCTCTGCATCGACGTCGGCAAACAGCCTGGCCGTCACGGGATGAAACAGGGCGAGATCAACCAGCTGCTGGCAGATCTGGCGCGCGGCGGCCGCGAGGTGGTGCGGCTAAAGGGCGGCGATCCCTTTATCTTCGGACGCGGCGGCGAAGAGCTGGCGTTTCTGCAGCAGGCGCAGGTGCGCTGCGAGGTGGTGCCGGGCATCACCGCCGCCGTGGGCTGCGCCGCCGCCAGCAACATTCCGCTGACGCACCGCGACTGCGCCCAGTCGCTGCGGCTGATCACCGGCCACGGCAAGCTGGGCGAGCCGCAGCTGGCGGATCGGGCCTACGGTGACCCGCGCGAAACCCTGGTGTTCTATATGGGGCTGCGCTGGAGCGCCTCGATCGCCGCCCAGCTTCAGAAGCAGGGGCGCGCGGGCGATACCCCGGTGGCGATCGTCGAGAACGGCACGCGCGCGGATCAGCGGGTGCTGATCACCTCGCTGGCCGGGCTGGCGCAGACGGTGGCGCAGCAGCGACCGGTCTCGCCATCGCTGCTGATTGTCGGCGAGGTGGTGCGCTACGCCGCAGCGGCGCAGCGGGCCGCAGCGGCGCAGGCCTAAACCGCGCGCCGCTGCGCCTGCGGCAGCGGCGCCACCAGCACGTTGACGCCAAGCGCCTCAAAGGCGGCGATCTGCGCCGCGCTGATCCCGTCGTCGGTGATCAGATAGTGGATATGGCTCCAGTCGCAGGGCAGCGCGAACATCGACACCTTGTCGATTTTGCTGGAGTCCGCCACCACGTAGACCGTGCTGGCAGAGTTGATCATCGCCATTTTCACCTTGATGTCGGTTTCGCTGGGGAAGCTGAGACCGAGGCGTGGCGAAATGCAGGCGGTGGCGAGAAACAGCTTTTGCGCCAGCACGTTTTCAAAAAAGCTCGCTGCCTTTTCGCCGGAGGTAGAAAGGGTCGGGAATTTAAAGGTGCCGCCGGTAAGCAGAATGTTGATACCCGGCTCGCCGCCCAGCTTGAGCGCGATATTCACCGCCGTGGTGACCACCGAGAGGCGACGAATATGGCCGATCGCCTCGGCGATGGCGGTAGTCGTGGTGCCCGAATCGAAAATCACCGTGTCGCCGTTTTCGATATGCTGCGCCGCCAGTCGGCCGATCGCCTCTTTTTCCTCCAGATGGGTCTGCCGTTCCAGCAGCAGCGCGCCGGTATTCTGCTTGCCGGTCATCAGGGTCGCGCCGCCGTGATAGCGTTGCACAAACCCCTGCTTTTGCAGCATTCTCAGGTCGGTACGGATAGTGGCCTCCGTCAGGCCGAACGCCTCCGTCAGCGCCTTAACCGTCACCGTGCCGTCTTCACGGATCATCTCCAGAATCTTTTCGCGGCGCTGCTGCATATCGGCAAGCTGCTCAATTTTGCTTTTCAATCGAAATGCTCCCTCTTCTCAATCACGGTCATATCCGGCGAATTGATGCCTGACGCTGAGTTTACCCCGCACTTTTAGCGAATGCGAGGCAGCCCGGCGCGCCATTTGTTTTCGAATGAAAATGAAAATCTCGCATCTCTTTGAAAGCGCAGGGTTCGCATAGCGCCTTTATCCATGCCCGGTTTATGCGGTTTACGCTATATCACACGAAAACAAAGGGATAAAAATAATTTTCGCGAGGTGTATGAAATTTGATCTCACCCACATACCATTGCGATTCGATAGCTTATATTTTTGTTCGAAAATCAAATATCCCGTAAGTCCGGAAAAAATCCGTTTTTAACTGGAGCGGCCGCCGGCAACGACACAAGTGAGGAACAGATGAGCAGCGAATATGACGTAAACCTGCGCTACGGCGTCGACAGCGCGATGGATCTTGGCGGCAAAGTGGCGGTGGTGACTGGCGGACTCGGGGGTATCGCCATGGCGAGCAACGAGATGCTGCTGGCGAAAGGGGCGCGTCTGGCGCTGCTCTATCCCCCTTTCGAAGCGGAAAAGGTCGCTAGCCTGCGCGACAGCTTCGACGCAGACAGGGTGCAGTTCGTCACCTGCGACGTCACCGATCCGGCGTCGGTGGAGAGGGCGTTCGACGAGGTGGCGCAGCACTACGGCCAGATCGATATCCTGGTCAACTGCGCCGGCTACGTGATGCTGCAGCCGGTGCTGGAAACCGATTTTGCCGAATGGCAGAAGCAGATCGCCGTTAACCTGACCGGACCGTTTCTCTGCGCGCAGGCGGCGGGCAAACGCATGGTCGCGGCGGGCAAGGGAGGCAAAATCATCAATATCGCCTCGCAGGCGGCCTCGATCGCCATCGACAATCACGTCGCCTACACCTCCGCGAAGGCGGGCCTGCTCGGCATGACCAAAGTGATGGAGAAGGAGTTCGCGCCGCACCGCATTAACGTTAATACCCTGTCGCCCACCGTGGTGCTGACGCCGATGGGCGAAAAAGCCTGGCGCGGCGAAAAGGGCGAAGCGATGAAAAAACTCATCCCGTTAGGCCGCTTCGCCTACACCGACGAAATCGCCGCCGCCGTGCTGTTTTTCGCCAGCAACGGCAGCGACATGATTACCGGCGCCGATCTGATGATCGATGGCGGTTTCACTATCTGGTAATGCAGCACCAGCCCCAAAGCCTTACCCCCCTACAAATAGAAGAGAGAATATCGCCATGAAAACCCGCTCCCTGCTGTGCACCGCGATCGCCGCCAGCCTCTTCTCCAGCGCCGGCTTCGCGGCGGAGAAAGGCACCATCATGATCCTCGTCAACTCGCTGGATAATCCCTATTACGCTTCGGAAGCCAAGGGCGCCAACCTCAAGGCGCAAGAGCTGGGCTACAAAACCTCGGTGCTGTCGCATGGCGAAGACGTGAAGAAGCAGAGCGAGCTGATCGACGCCGCCATCGGCAAAAAAGTGCAGGGCATTATTCTCGACAACGCCGACTCCACCGCCAGCGTCGCGGCGATCAAAAAGGCCAAAGAGGCCGGTATTCCAGTGGTGCTGATCAACCGCGAAATTCCGGTCGACGACGTGGCGCTGGAGCAGATCACCCATAACAACTTCCAGGCCGGTTCCGACGTCGCCACCGTGTTCGTCGAGAAGATGGGCGAGAAGGGCAAATATGCCGAGCTGACCTGCAACCTGGCGGACAACAACTGCGTGACGCGTTCGAAATCCTTCCATCAGGTGCTGGACCAGTATCCCGATATGCAGAGCGTGGCGCGCCAGGATGCGAAAGGCACCCTGATCGACGGCAAGCGCATCATGGACAGCATTTTGCAGGCGCATCCCGATGTGAAAGGGGTGATCTGCGGCAACGGACCCGTGGCGCTGGGCGCGATCGCCGCCCTGAAGGCGGCGGGCCGCAACGACGTCACCGTGGTGGGGATCGACGGCAGCAACGACGAGCGCGACGCGGTGAAGGCGGGCACGCTGAAAGCCACGGTGATGCTGCAGGCGCAGGCGATCGCCGCGCAGGGCGTCACCGATCTGGATAACTTTATTCAGAAGGGGGTCAAGCCGGCGAAGCAGCGCGTGATGTTCCGCGGCATCCTGATTACGCCGGATAACGCCAGCGGCGTGCAGGACTTCAACTTTAAGTCGTAACCCCCTTGCAGCGGCGCCCGTCCTGGACGGGCGTCAGGAGAACCCCATGGACAGACGACTCTGGCTTCTGCTTCCGATGATTGTGCTCAGCGGTTGCCGCATTGTGTCGCAGCAGGAGCTGGCGGATCTGAAAAATCCGCCGAACCCGAAGATGGCGAATATCGCCCAGACCTGGCGCGAACAGCTAGTGCCGCAGGTGCAGCGCGACGCGAAACCGGCGGCCGAACTGCTGAAGGCGCTGCAGGCGGCGAAAGATTTCGACACCGCCTGCAGCACGCTGGGCTATCGCAGTCAGGCGGAAAACCCCTGCGTGTTTAGCGTCAGCGTCAGCGGCGAAGTGACGGCGGTCAATACCACGTCGCGCAGCGGTCGTATGACGGTCAAAGACGCCTCTGGCGACAACATCACGGTGCAGACCGGACCGATTATTCCCGGCACCGCGCTGCGCGACGCCTATAAAGGGGCGAGCTATCAGGACTTTAACGACCAGGTGCTGTTCGGCGACTACGGCCGCGCCATCAATCAGCAGGCCTCCAGCATGATGACCGCCTTTAAGCCGAAAGTGGGCGACAAGGTGCAGCTGACGGGCGTATTCAGCAGCTGGGATGTGCCGCAGCAGATCCCGAACGTGACGCCTGTCGCCATCGCGCGGCAGTAAGGAGCGGTTATGCAGCATTCACAAGCGGACGGCGAGGTGATTATCGAGACGCGCGGCCTGTCGCGCATCTATCCCGGCGTCACCGCGCTCGATCAGGTCAACTATCGCGTCTATCGCAACAAGGTCAACGTGCTGATCGGCGAAAACGGCGCGGGCAAATCCACCATGATGAAGATGCTGGCCGGGGTAGAGACCCCTTCCAGCGGCGAAATCCTGCTCGACGGCGAGCCGGTATCGCTCTCCTCGACGCACCAGGCGGAAAAACAGGGCATCAGCATTATCTTTCAGGAGCTGAACCTGTTTCCCAATATGAACGTGATGGACAACATCTTTATCGCCAACGAGTTCTTCCAGCGCGGCGTGATCAACGAGAAGTATCAGTATGCGCTGGCGAAGTCGCTGCTGGAGCGGCTGGAGCTGGATGTCGATCCCTACGCGCCGCTGGGCGAGCTGGGCATCGGCCATCAGCAGCTGGTGGAGATCGCGCGGGCGCTCTCGAAAGATACGCGCGTGCTGATTATGGACGAGCCGACCAGCGCGCTCAGCCAGTCGGAGGTGAAGGTGCTGTTCAACGTTATTGAGCAGCTGAAGCGGCGCGGCGTCACCATCATCTATATCTCGCACCGGCTGGAGTAGCTGATGGAGATCGGCGACCACATCACCATCTTCCGCGACGGCCGCTTTATCAGCGAGCGCGAGGTGCGCGACGCCAGCGTGCCCTGGATTATCGAACAGATGGTCGGCGACAAGAAAAAGCACTTCGACTATCAGGCGGCGGCGCAGGGCGAAACGGTGCTGGAGGTAGACGGCCTGACCGCGCTGCATCAGAACGGCGGCTACCGGCTCAACGACGTCAGCTTCTCGCTGCGCAAAGGGGAAGTGATCGGCATTTACGGCCTGCTGGGCGCCGGGCGCACCGAGCTGTTCAAAGGGCTGATCGGCCTGATGCACTGCCAGTCGGGCAAGGTGCGGCTGGCGGGCAGCGCGCTGGAGCGGTGCAGCTTTCAGCAGCGGCTGAAGCGCGGCATTACGCTGGTGCCGGAGGATCGCCAGGGCGAAGGCGTGGTGCAGCTGATGTCGATCACCGCCAACATGACGCTGACCGACCTCAGCCTGCGCGGCTTTCGCCGCGCGCTGCGCCTGCTGCATCCGGCCAAAGAGAAGCGGCGCGTCGACGAAATGATCCAGCATCTGGCGATCAAGGTCAGCGATCCCGAGCTGCCGATTACCTCGCTGAGCGGCGGCAACCAGCAGAAGGTGGTGCTGGGTAAGGCGCTGATGACCGGGCCGCAGGTGGTGCTGCTGGACGAGCCGACGCGCGGCATCGACGTTGGCGCGAAAACCGACGTCTATCACCTGATCGGCACGCTGGCGCAGCAGGGGCTGGCGGTGATGTTCTCCTCTTCCGAACTGGATGAGGTGATGGCGCTGGCGGACCGCGTGCTGGTGATGGCAGACGGCCGTATCACCGCCGATTTACCCCGCGCTGAGGTTACGCGCGAAAAACTGATTACGGCCTCAACGCCGCATGACTAAGCCGCCGGTTTACCAGGCATGACGGGCGACGTCGATCGCCCGCAGGAGAGATGATGAACCAAAAATACCTGCTCTATATGTACCTGCTGAAAGCGCGCACCTTTATCGCGCTGTTGATCGTCATCGGCTTTTTCAGCGTCATGGTGCCGAACTTTCTTACCCCGTCGAACCTGCTGATTATGACCCAGCACGTCGCCATTACCGGGCTGCTGGCGATCGGCATGACGCTGGTGATCCTCACCGGCGGCATCGATCTCTCGGTGGGCGCGGTGGCGGGCATCTGCGGCATGGTGGCGGGCGCGCTGCTCACCAGCGGCGTGCCGCTGTGGGGCGGCAATACCCTGTTTCTCAACGTGCCGGAAGTGATCCTCGCGGTGGCGCTGTTTGGCGTAATTATCGGGCTGGTGAACGGCGCGGTGATCACCCGGCTCGGCGTCGCGCCCTTTATCTGCACCCTGGGCATGATGTATGTGGCGCGCGGCGCTGCGCTGCTGTTCAACGACGGCAGCACCTACGCCAACCTGGTCGGTCTGCCGGCGCTCGGCAATACCGGCTTCGCCTTTCTCGGCTCCGGCACGCTGCTCGGCATCTATCTGCCGATCTGGCTGATGGTGGGCTTTCTGCTGCTCGGGCTCTACCTGACGCGCAAAACGCCGCTGGGGCGCTACATCTACGCCACCGGCGGCAACGAATCGGCCGCGCGGCTGGCGGGCGTGCCGATCGTGAAGGTGAAGATTTTCGTCTACGCCTTCTCCGGCCTCTGCGCCGGGCTGGTGGGGCTGGTGGTGGCGTCGCAGCTGCAAACCGCCCATCCGATGACCGGCAATATGTTCGAGATGGACGCCATTGGCGCCACGGTGCTGGGCGGCACGGCGCTGGCGGGCGGTCGCGGTCGCGTCTCCGGCTCGATTATCGGCGCCTTCGTGATCGTCTTCCTCGCCGACGGCATGGTGATGATGGGCGTCAGCGACTTCTGGCAGATGGTGATCAAGGGGCTGGTGATTGTCACCGCCGTGGTGATCGACCAGTTCCAGCAACGGTTGCAAAGCAAAGTGGTGCTGCTGCGTCGCCATGAAAAAAAGCAGCAGTCGACATCGGTATCTGAAGTTAGTCATGGATAAGCGGAGGGCAACATGACGCGTAATTTTCAAGGACAAACCGTAGTAATTACCGGCGCCTGTCGCGGCATCGGGGCCGGCATCGCGGCGCGCTTCGCGCGCGACGGCGCGAACCTGGTGATGGTCTCCAACGCCGAGCGGGTGTTCGCCACCGCCGAAGCGCTAAAGGAGAAGTACGGCAGCGATATTCTGGCGCTGCAGGCGGACGTCACCGACGAAGCCGCGGTCCAGCAACTTTATCAGCAGGCGTTTGACCGCTTCGGCCGCATCGATGTGTCGATTCAGAACGCGGGCGTGATCACTATCGACCGCTTCGACGCTATGCCGAAGGCGGATTTTGAGAAAGTGCTGGCGGTGAATACCACCGGCGTCTGGCTCTGCTGTCGCGAGGCGGCGAAGTATATGGTGAAGCAGAACGGCGGCAGCCTGATCAACACCTCTTCGGGCCAGGGGCGTCAGGGGTTTATCTACACGCCGCACTACGCGGCGAGCAAGATGGGGGTGATCGGCATTACCCAGAGTCTGGCGCTGGAGCTGGCGCCCTGGCACATCACCGTGAACGCTTTCTGTCCCGGCATTATCGAGAGCGAGATGTGGGACTATAACGACCGCGTCTGGGGCGAGATCCTCAGCACCGATGAGAAAAAATATGGCAAGGGCGAGCTAATGGCGGAGTGGGTAGAGAATATTCCGCTGAAGCGCGCCGGTCAGCCGGAGGATGTCGCCGGGCTGGTGGCGTTTCTCGCCTCTGACGACGCGCGCTACATTACCGGCCAGACCATTAACGTCGATGGCGGGCTCATCTTCTCCTGACGCCCTCTTCAGGCTGGATAAATCCGAGTTTATCCAGCTTTTCCCCTGGTTTTTCCGCTTTTCACCGCCTTTCTCTGCAAATTCATCACGATGTGTTAAAGTTGACTCAAGCCATTTTGTGAGCCAGGTCTCGTTAATTAGCCGAAAAACCCGATAAGACGCTATGTTTTTTCATCGCTTTGCCCGTGTTTTTTTTGCCTCTTCGCCCCTTGTCGCGGCGATCCTTTCCGCTGTGCCTGCGGCGCAGGCTTTCACCGGCACCGCCTCCGTGGCGGAGACGCCTTTCGAGGATCCGGCTCGCTTTAACCAGCAGCTGGCGGCGCTGCCGTCGCTGGGCAACGCGCAGAGCGACGACGAGTGGAATAAGCGGCTCGCCGCTATCGCCAAAGACATCGGCGAAGCGAGCCAGAACGGCGACAACAGCACCAGTTTCGGCCAGCAGGCGGGCGTCTGGGCTTTCAACCACTTTCGCGACGAGGTGGCGAATCGCGTCGAGAGCGAAGGGCAGTCGCTGCTGTCGCCCTACGGCAACGCCCAGCTCGATCTGATGGTGGATATGCAGGGCAGCTTTACCGGCACCGGCGGCGATCTCTTCACCGCGCTGGCGGACGAGCGCAGCCATCTCACCTTTAGTCAGGTAGGGGTGCGCGATACCAGCGACGGGCTGGTGGGCAACGTCGGGCTGGGCCAGCGTTGGGTGACGCCAAACTGGCTATTGGGCTATAACGCCTTTCTCGATCGCAGCTTCGATATCGGCCAGCAGCGCGCCTCGCTCGGCACTGAAGCCTGGAACGAGAATCTGCGCTTCTCCGCCAACTACTATCACCCGGTGGGCAGCTGGAAGAACAGCGGCGACACCGGGCAGCAGCGCATGGCGCGCGGCTACGACATCACCACCCAGAGCTATCTGCCGTTCTATCGTCAGCTCGGCGTGTCGCTGAGCTGGGAGCAGTATCTCGGCGATAACGTCGATCTCTTTCACAGCGGCAACCGCTATCACAACCCCTCCGCGCTGTCGCTCGGCCTCTCCTATACGCCAGTGCCGCTGGTGACGCTGTCGGCCAGCCACAAGACCAGCAGCGCGGGCGAGACGCAGGATCAGCTGGGGTTAAAGCTTAACTATCGCTTCGGCGTAGCGCTGAGCAAGCAGCTGGAGGCGAGCAACGTCGCCGAGGCGCGTTCGCTGCGCGGCAGCCGCTATGACCGCGTCACCCGTTCCGATACGCCGGTGCTCGATTTTCGCCAGCGCAAAACTCTGTCGGTGTTTCTCGCCACGCCGCCGTGGCAGCTGACGCCGGGCGAAAGCCTGCCGCTGAAGCTGCAGATCCGCCACAGTAACCCGATTAAGGCGGTGAGCTGGCAGGGCGATACCCAGGCGCTGAGCCTGACGCCGCCCGCCAATAACAGCCAGCCGCAGGGCTGGAGCCTGATCGTGCCCGCCTGGGACGACTCGCCGGGCGCCAGCAACGAGTATCGCCTGTCGGTGACGCTGGAGGATGATAAGCAGCAGCGCGTCACCTCGAACTGGATCACCCTGAAGGTGCAGCCGCCGATGCAGGCCGATGCCGGCGCGGCGTCCGGTCGCTTCGATATTATGGCGCCCTGACGGCATATGCGCGGTCAGCGATAAATTGTGACAATTGTCACAATTTATCGCTGGTCAGGCGGGCGGGAAAGTCGCAGAATCGCCGCAAAATCCCTTGTCACCTGCAGATCATGATCGTTCGTCCCCATCGCCACTGGTTCGTTCGTTTGTTCGCCTGGCACGGCTCTGTGCTGCCTGTTATTTCATTTCGTTTGTTTCTCAACCTGCTGATGTCGCTGCTCGCACTCTGGCTGCTCAACTGGTACGAGACGCTCGGCATAAAGCTGACGCTGGCGCCTTTTAGCCTGCTCGGCGTCTCCATTGCGGTGTTTCTTGGTTTTCGCAACAGCGTCTGTTTCGCGCGCTTCAGCGAGGCGCGCCATTTTTTTGGCGCGCTGCTGATCGCCTGTCGCACGCTACAGCGGCAGGTGCTGGCGCTCTTTCCTGAAGAGGCGCCGCGCATTCAGGCGCTGCTGCTGGCGTTCTGCTACAGCCTGAAGCACCAGCTGCGGCGCAGCGACGCGCGCGCCGATCTGCAGAGGCTGCTCGGGGAAGATGCCGACTGGGTGCTGTCGCGCCGCTCGCCGACCAATATGCTGCACCTTCAGCTCTCGCACTGGCTGGCGGATCAGCGTCGCCAGGGCAAAATCAGCGATCTGGTGTGGAGCAATATCGACGAGAGCCTGAATCAGCTGGCGGCGGTGCTCGGCGGCTGCGAACGGCTGGCGAGCATGCCGGTGCCATTCGCCTACGGCCTGCTGCTGCACCGCACCGTCTATCTCTTCTGCACGCTGCTGCCGTTCGCGCTGGCGCCCGATCTGCACTACATGACGCCGCTGGTGTCGATGTTTATCTCCTACACCTTTTTGTCGCTCGATACGCTGGCGGAAGAGCTGGAGATGCCATTCGGTTATCAAAACAACCATCTGCCGATGGATGCGATCTGCGCCAATATCGAGATCAGCCTGCGGGAAATGGCGGGGGAAGAGGAGACGCTGCCGACGCCGCTGCGCCCCGACGCCTACTACCGTCTGACCTAGCCCTGGCGGCACGCCTCTGCGGGGAGCAAAAAAAAGGCCGCTTGCGCGGCCCTGCGCGCCCGGTTGACACGGACCGGGCGCAGAGTGAGGGTAAAACCTTATCAGAACTGGTAGATCAGGCCGACGGCGGTGATATCGTCGGTCTTCAGACCCAGCGGGTTGTTGTCGTCCAGCAGGTTGATCTTGTACTCCACGTAGGTCGACATATTTTTGTTGAAATAGTAGGTGGCGCCCACCGCAACATATTTGAAGATGTCGGCGTCGCCGATATTCTCAATCTCTTTGCCCTTAGATGAAACGTAGCCTATCGACGGGCGCAGGCCGTTCAGGAACTGATACTGCGCCACCGCTTCGAAGTTCTGCGCTTTGTTGGCGAAGCCGCCGCTGATCGGCGTGGCGTTCAGGGTTTCGCCATACATCGCCGCCAGATAGATCTGATTCGCATCATATTTCACCGCCGTCGCCCAGTTCTGCGCTCTTTCGCCGTCGCCGCGCGCCGCCGCATTCTGCGCTTCGGTGCGATCGAGGCTGGCGTAGGCGCCGGTAAAGCTCAGGCCGAAATCGAAGGCGTAGCTGGCGGAAAGGGCGTAGCCGTCGCCGTTGGAGCGGCGCACGCCGTCGGTGTTGCCGGCGCGATCGTTTTTACCTTCATACTGCGCCGCCAGGCTCAGTCCTTTAATCAGGCCGAAGAAATCTTTGTTGCGCCAGGTGAGCAGGCCGGTGGAGCGTCCCGCCAGGAAGGCGTCGGTGTAGCCGGAATCGCCGCCGAAGAAGGGCAGCATATCGGTATAGGCGAACGCGTCGTAGACCAGTCCGTAGTTGCGGCCATAGTCGAGCGAGCCGGCGTCGCCGAACTTCAGACCGGCATAGCCGAGACGGGTGCGGTTGCCGTTCTGCGCGTCGCTGCCTTCCGAGTTGCGCAGGCTGTACTGATACTGCCAGAAGCCATAGCCGGTCAGCTGGTCGGTAATCTTGGTTTCGCCCTTAAAGCCGAGGCGCGTATAGGAAGAGGTATCGCCATCGTTGCTGCTGTCGTTGGAAAACAGGTGCGAGACGTTAATTTTTCCCACTAAGTCGAGTTTGTTGCCATCTTTATTATAAATCTCCGCTGCCTGGCCGGCAGATATTCCAACAAGAGACGACACCACTGCCGCCGCTAACGCGCGCTTCATCATTTATATTTACCCTGTCTTTGTTAGTTATTATTCCCCGCTATCTGGGGTGAAAGAAAAATGACACAAAAGGATAAGTTGACCTAGTGCAATAAGTGTAACTGAATATTTCAAAAGCAATTTCACTGTTTATGTTGTTTGTTTTTTGATCTTTCTGGCGCGGCGGAAATTATCGGCAGTAAAAGGATTAATGAAAGGTTTTCGATGCAATATGTTGATTTTAAAGAGAGTTTACCCGATATTTGGTGAGGTTTGTTTATGCGAATGCACCTTTGCGAACGGCTAGCCAATCCCAAATGAAAATCAAGCTTTACCGAAAAAGTTCAAATGCCACACTAAGAGTAATGCTCTAATAATTAGCTTGCTTACAAATTAAGTGACCATCATTAATTCTTATTGCTGCATTGATGATAACGTCAGTAATAATTGTTTTAACCCCTACTATTTATTTGCTGAAACCTGATTAATAAAACCCCTGGCGTTTTTCCACACGGGAGTATGCTCTCAGCCTGACCAGACTTATTTCTTTTGGCATTAAATCTGATTCCCTCTTTTATGCGAGCGATCTGCCATGAAACAGAGCGCGCTGCACTTATAAAGTGCGTTTTTTGCCTGAATTTGAACATAAAAGTCAGGAGCGATCACAAAAGCAATATTTACTCCGGCAACTGCATAAATCTGCTGCGGAATATGCGGCGCAGGCGCGGCGCTCACGAAATTATTCACTATATATGCATTTAAAGTGAATAGCGTATGATTTTAAGTTATTGATATTTCGTTGTCCTCCCTCTTTTATGCATTTATTCGCTTTGCTGGCACGCAAGCTGCACTTTACAGTAGGGCTGTGTTCACCCGAATTTCACAAATTTAAAACATTCGCTTTACTCACCGGTGCGCCGGGCGGGAAGGCAGGAGAAACAGTTATGTCACTGCAGGTTTCGCGTCACGATTTCGATCAATGGATGGTGCCGGTCTATGCGCCAGCGAACTTTGTACCGGTACGCGCATCGGGCTCGACCCTCTGGGATCAGAACGGCAAAGAGTATATCGACTTTGCCGGCGGCATTGCGGTTAACGCACTGGGTCACGCGCACCCGGCGCTGCAGCAGGCGCTGACCGAACAGGCGTCGCGCTTGTGGCATACCGGCAACGGCTACACCAACGAGCCGATCCTGCGGCTGGCGAAGCAGCTGATCGACGCCACCTTCGCCGACCGCGTCTTCTTCTGCAACTCCGGCGCCGAAGCCAACGAGGCGGCGCTGAAGCTGGCGCGTAAAACGGCACACGATCGTTTTGGCGCGCATAAAAGCGGCATCGTCGCCTTTAATAACGCCTTTCACGGCCGCACCCTGTTTACCGTTTCCGCTGGCGGTCAGCCCGCCTACTCAAAAGATTTCGCGCCGCTGCCGCCCGATATCCGCCATACGCCGTTTAACGATCTGGAAGCGGCGGCACAGCTGATCGACGACAACACCTGCGCGGTGATCGTCGAACCGATTCAGGGCGAAGGCGGCGTGCTGCCTGCCGATCCCGCCTTTTTGCGCGGTCTGCGCGCGCTGTGCGACCAGCACCAGGCGCTGCTGATTTTTGACGAAGTGCAGAGCGGCGTGGGCCGCACCGGTTCGCTCTACGCCTATATGCACTACGGCGTGACGCCGGACGTGCTTACCACCGCCAAGGCGCTGGGCGGCGGTTTCCCTATCGGCGCAATGCTGACCCGCGAAGATCTGGCGCAGGTGATGAATGTCGGCACCCACGGCACCACCTACGGCGGTAATCCGCTGGCGGGCGCGGTGGCGGGCAAGGTGCTGGAGCTGATCAACCAGCCTGCGACCATGGCGGGCGTCACTGAACGCCATCAGTGGATCGTCGAGGCGCTGGAGGAGATTAATCAGCGGCTGCATCTGTTCAAAGAGGTACGCGGCCTGGGCCTGCTGATCGGCGCGGTGCTGAACGAGGATTATGCCGGTAAAGCGAAGCAGTTTAACCTGGCGGCCGCCGAGCAGGGCGTGATGGTGCTGATCGCCGGCGCTAACGTGGTGCGCTTCGCGCCGGCGCTGAATATCAGCGAAGAGGAAGTCAAAACCGGCATGGCGCGCTTTGCCGTCGCCTGTGAACACCTGGCGCGAGGATCGACATCATGATGGTGATTCGTCCTGTTGAACATGACGATCTGGCGCAGCTCCTGGCGCTGGCCGGCAAAACCGGCGGCGGACTGACCTCGCTGCCGGTTGACAGCCCCACGCTGCAGGCGCGCATCGAGCGCTCGCTGCAGACCTGGCAGGGTGCGCTGCCGCGCGCCGAACAGGGCTACGTCTTCGTGCTGGCGGACAGTGAAGATAATCGCGCCGTGGGCATCTGCGCCATTGAGGTGGCGGTCGGACTGCAGGAGCCCTGGTATAACTTTCGCGTTGGCACCCAGGTGCACGCCTCGAAAGAACTCAACGTCTACGCGGCGCTGCCGACGCTGTCGCTGAGCAATGACCATACCGGCAGCAGCGAACTCTGCACGCTGTTTCTCGATCCCGACTACCGCGACGGCAAAAACGGCTACCTGCTCTCGAAGTCGCGCTTTCTCTTTATGGCCAACTTCCGCCACCAGTTTATGGATCGCGTGGTGGCGGAGATGCGCGGCGTCAGCGACGACGCGGGGCATTCGCCTTTCTGGGAGAGCGTCGGCAGCCGCTTCTTCTCTATGGAGTTTCGCAAGGCCGACTTCCTCAGCGGCACCGGCCAGAAAGCCTTTATCGCCGAGCTGATGCCGAAGCATCCGCTCTATATCGACTACCTGTCGCCAGAGGCGCGGGCGGTAATCGGCCAGGTGCATGAGAAGACCGCGCCCGCGCGCGCGGTGCTGGAGGCGGAGGGATTCCGCTACCGCAACTATATCGACATCTTCGACGGCGGCCCGACGCTGGAGTGCGAAATCGACGATATTCGCGCCATCCGTAAAAGCCATGTGCGCAGCGCCGTGCTCGGCGAACCGGACGAACATGCGCCGCTCTGTCTGGTGGCGAATCTGGACTATCACCGTTTCCGCGTCGCGCTGCTGCCCGCGCGCATCGAGCAGCATGACGTGGTACTTAATGAGAATCAGCTCAGGGCGTTGCACGTTGAGCCGGGCGATAGCCTGCGCGTGGTGACGCTGGGCGGCGAGGAGAAAAAAGCATGACGCAAATGATTAACGGCGAATGGCAGCCGGGCCGCGGGGATGCCTTGCGTAAAATCGATCCGGTGTTCGGCGAAACGCTGTGGCAGGGCGAGGCCGCCACGGCGGAGCAGATCGCGCAGGCTGCGGCAGCCGCCCGCGAGGCGTTTCCCGGCTGGGCGCGCCGACCTTTCGCCGAGCGTCAGGCGCTGGCCGAGCGTTTCGCCGCGCTGCTGGAGAGCCACAAAACCGAGCTGGCGGAAACCATCGCCGCCGAAACCGGCAAGCCGCGCTGGGAGGCGCTGACCGAAGTGCAGGCGATGATCAATAAGATCGCTATCTCTGTGAAGGCTTTCCACACGCGCACCGGCGAACAGCACGAGGGCGAAAGCTCGCTGCGCCATCGCCCGCACGGCGTGCTGGCGGTATTCGGCCCCTACAACTTTCCCGGCCATCTGCCTAACGGCCATATCGTGCCGGCGCTGCTGGCGGGCAACTGCGTACTGTTCAAGCCGAGCGAGCTGACGCCCCTGACGGCGGAGAAAACCGTGCGCCTCTGGCTGGAAGCGGGGCTGCCGCGCGGCGTGCTGGCGCTGTTGCAGGGCGCGCGCGCCACCGGACAGGCGCTGGCGGCGGAAACGCAGATCGACGGCGTGCTTTTTACCGGCAGCGCGGGAACCGGCTATCAGCTGCATCGCCAGTTCGCCGGCCAGCCGGAGAAAATGCTGGCGCTGGAGATGGGCGGCAACAATGCGCTGATCGTCGAGGATCCGGCGGATATCGACGCGGCGGTGCATATCGCTGTCCAGTCCGCGTTCATTACCGCCGGGCAGCGCTGCACCTGCGCGCGCCGTCTGCTGGTGAAGCGCGGCGCGGCGGGCGATGCCTTCCTGCAGCGGCTGCTGGAAGTCAGCGCGCGGCTGCAGCCTGGCGCATGGAACGCCGAGCCGCAGCCCTTTATGGGCAGCGCCATCTCCGTCGAGGCGGCAGAGAAGATCTATCAGGCGTGGCAGCAGCGCGTCGCGCTCGGCGGCACACCGCTGCTGGAGATGCGCTGGCCGCAGCGCAGCAACGCGCTGCTGTCTCCCGGCATCATCGACGTCACGCAGGTCCGCGGCCTGCCGGACGAAGAAGTGTTCGGCCCGCTGCTTAACGTCATTCGCTACGACAGCTTCGATGAGGCGATCCGCCTCGCCAACGAGACGCGCTACGGCCTGTCTTGCGGTTTAATCTCGCCGTCGCGCGCGCAGTTCGACCAGCTGCTGCTGGAGGCGCGCGCCGGGATCGTAAACTGGAACAAGCCGCTCACCGGCGCGGCGAGCAGCGCGCCGTTTGGCGGCATCGGCGCGTCCGGCAACCATCGCGCCAGCGCCTGGTATGCGGCGGACTACTGCGCCTGGCCGATGGCGTCGCTGGAGACGCCCGACCTGACGCTGCCCGCCGCGCTTTCGCCAGGGCTCGATTTCTCCGCGCGCGAGGAGCAGGCATGAAAACCACAGAAGCGAACTTCGACGGGCTGGTCGGCCTGACGCACCACTATGCCGGGCTGTCGTTCGGCAACGAGGCCTCGACGCGCCATCAGCATCAGCCGTCGAACCCGCGCCTGGCGGCAAAGCAGGGTCTGCTGAAGATGAAGGCGCTGGCGGACAAAGGCTTTGTGCAGGGGGTGATCCCGCCGCACGAGCGGCCGAACCTGCCGCTGCTGCGTCAGCTCGGCTTCCGCGGCAGCGACGAACAGGTGCTGGCGCAGGCGGCGAAGGCGTCGCCCGGGCTGCTTTCAGCGGTCAGCTCCGCCTCGGCGATGTGGGTGGCCAACGCGGCGACGGTGTCGCCCTCGGCCGACAGCGCCGACGGGCGCGTGCATTTCACCGTCGCCAACCTGAACAACAAATTCCATCGCGCCATGGAGGCGCCGCAGACCGCCCGGCTGCTGCGCGCTATCTTTCGCGATCCTCAGCATTTCGACGTGCACGACGCGCTGCCGCAGGTGGCGTTGTTCGGCGACGAAGGGGCCGCGAACCATAACCGCCTCGGTGCCGAGTATGGCGAACGCAGCCTGCAGCTCTTTGTTTACGGACGCGACGATAACGGCGGCATCGCGCCGGGACGTTATCCCGCGCGCCAGACGCTGCAGGCGAGCCAGGCCGTTGCCAGGCTGCATCAGCTTGACGAGCGCCACACCATCTTTGCCCAGCAGAACCCGCAGGTCATCGACCAGGGGGTGTTTCATAATGACGTTATTGCGGTCAGCAACCGCGAAGCGCTCTTCCTCCATCAGCGGGCGTTCGTCGATCAGCCTGCGCTGCTGGCGACGTTGCAGCGTCGCGTGCCCGGCTTTACCGCCATTGAGGTGCCCGAAAGCCGCGTCTCGGTGGCGGACGCGGTCAGCACTTATCTCTTCAATAGCCAGCTGCTGAGCCGCGACGATGGCGCGATGCTGCTGGTGCTGCCCGAAGAGTCGCGCCAGCATCCCGGCGTCTGGGGCTACCTGAGCGAGTTGGTAGAGCAGGGTGGCCCGGTGCGCGAGCTGGTGAGCTTCGACCTGCGCGAAAGCATGCAAAACGGCGGCGGTCCCGCCTGTCTGCGGCTGCGCGTGGTACTGACGCCGCAGGAGCGGCAGGCGCTGAATCCGGCGGTGATGATGAACGATCGCCTGTTCGCCACGCTCAATGACTGGGTGGATCGCCACTACCGCGATCGCCTGACGCAGGCGGATCTGGCAGACCCTCAGCTGTTAACAGAGGGCCGCGAGGCGCTGGACGAGCTGACCCGGCTGCTGGACTTAGGCAACGTTTACGCGTTTCAGCAGTAGCGGGAACGGCGCTGACATCGCAGAAAGGAGGTTTAATGCACGATTTTCTTCAGCAGACGCTGTCAGGCGAGGCGCCACATCAGCTGTGCGGCGAAACGCCCTGGCTGCGCTGGCGATGGATCGACCACGGCATTCTCCAGCTCGACCCGCTCGGCGAGCCGCAGCAGGCGCTGGTGCTGTCGGCCGGCATTCATGGCAATGAGACCGCGCCGGTAGAGATAATGAATGCGCTTATCAGCGCGCTGCTGCGCGGCGAGATGCCGTTGCGTCATCGCGTGCTGGCGATCCTCGGCAATCCGGCAGCGCTACGCGCCGGAAAGCGCTACCTGCGCCATGACGTGAATCGCCTGTTCGGCGGCCGCTGGCAGCAGATCGACGACTGCGACGAGGCGCGGCGCGCGCTGCGTCTGGAGCAGGCGACGGAGGCCTTCTGGCTGGAGGGCGGCAAAGCGGAGCAGCCGAGCTGGCATCTCGATCTGCACACCGCCATTCGCGGCTCCTGGCATACCCGCTTCGGCGTGCTGCCGCTCAATCCGCATCCCTGGCCGACGCCGTTTATCAACTGGCTGACGGCGGCGGGACTGGAGGCGCTGGTCTTCCACACGGCGCCGGGCGGCACCTTTACCCATTTCAGCTGCGCGAACTTCCGCGCCGCCAGCTGCACGCTGGAGCTGGGCAAGGCCCTGCCGTTCGGCGCCAATGACCTGACGCAGTTCGCTGCCGCGCAGCAGGCGCTGGCGGCGTTGCTGAGCGGCGCACCGCTGCCGGAGGCGCGAGAGAAACCGCGACGCTACCGGGTAGCGCAGCAGATTACCCGCCTCAGCGAGCAGTTCCGGCTGCATATGGATGCGGAGACGCGCAATTTTACCGCCTTCCCGCAGGGCGCGCTGCTGGCTGAGGATGGCGCCACGCGCTACGTCGTGCAGCAGGCGCGCGAGTATGTGCTGTTTCCCAATCCCGCCGTCGCGCTGGGGCTGCGCGCCGGCCTGATGCTGGTAGAGGAGGACGCGCCCGCCGAGGCGTAGCCGGGCTGACATCCTGTCCGGCGGCAAAGCGGAGAAATTTCCTTCCGCTTTGCTGCCGGAACCCTTACACTCCTCCATAATTCCTGACAAATCCGCTTTGAATTCATATTCTTTTGCAATTCCTCACCTGATTCTTCTTATTCTCTTCATGATTGCCCGATTTTTGTCTTTTATGCTTTCACGGCTTTACTCACTCTCTGAGAGATTGACATTCAGCAGCGTAATCTTGTTCTCGAAGACGCGACAGGCTGCTGTCGTCATTAACTGAATGATAAGGACAACTATTATGCGTAAACTGACTTCTCTGATTCTCGCTTCTACCCTGGCATTCGGTGCGGCAAGCGCGGTCCATGCAGCGGCCGACAACCTGACGCCGCCGCCGGCCGGTAGCGAAAAAGCGATGCATAAGCCGCCGATGCACCACGGCATGATGATGTTCAAAGGCCTGAACCTGACCGATGCGCAGAAGACCCAGATTCGCGACATCATGAAAGAGAGCCATAAAGACTTTAAACGTCCGTCGCTGGAAGAGCGCCGCGCCGGTCACGCGATTATCGCCTCTGACACCTTTGACCGCGCGAAAGCGGAAGCGCAGGCAGAGAAAATGACCGCCGATGCGAAAGAGCGCGCGGTGGCGATGATGGAAACGCAGAACAAGCTCTACAACGTGCTGACGCCGGAGCAGAAGAAGCAGTACAACGCTAACTTTGAAAAGCGTCTGACCGAGAAAGGCCCGCACGACGAGAAAATGGCGCCGCCAGCCGCTGAATAACCGGCTGAGGTAAGGCAGTAAGACCGCCGACGTTGTCCAGACAAGCAGATAGTCTGGGCAGCGTCGGCGGTTTTTTTATAGCGGTTCGATGGGGTAGTGGCCGGAAAGCAGCGGTCGACACAAAATTTTATAGCCGTCATGGTCGAAGCCGCTCGGCGCGCGCTTCAGCCGACGCGCCTCTTCCATATCGCTGACCGATCCCAGATAGAACCAGTGGTCGATCACGTGGATCTGCGTCATCAGTTTCCCCTCCTCGATCAGCGCGACCGGGCCCTGCCACGGCCAGCAGATCACCCGCACGCTCTCCAGCGCTTCCAGCAGCCGCGCCTGATGATCGTCCAGCGTTTCACGGCCGCAGCAGGCGCCGGCGCAGCGGCGCAGCGCTGCGCGAAAACAGGCGCGGTTGGCGCTCAGCTTCTCCAGCCCGAGCAGCCCGTGGCAGAGCTGATGTTCGTCGGCGAGATACTTTAGCGTCTCCAGCGCCTTGTGGCGGCTACGATAAAGGCCGAAGAGGTTGGGGGAGTGGGAAAAATCGACGTCGCGCGCGTAGACCACCTCAGGCTTGCCCTCGGCGATCTGAATTGAGCAGAGCTGGCGATTTTTGCGCAGGCGCTTGTTGAACAGCGGCTGCTGCGTCTTAATCATCTGCGCTTCCAGCAGCAGCGCGCCGAGATCGCCCGCGGTGGGGATCCAGCTGACGCGGCGCGCCTGGCGCAGCATGCGCGCCTCTTCCGGCGTGCGGAAGTGCGACATCACGCGCGAGCGCAGATTGATGCTTTTCCCGATATAGAGCGGCAGCGTCTCGCTGTCGCCGTGAAAGGTATAGACGCCGGGCTGATTGGGCAAACCTTCCAGCCATTCGCGCAGGTGTTCGGGATATTCGTAGATGGCAGCCGCGTCGAACTCGAGGCGGTGCGTGGCGGCACGTCGAACCAAGACAGACTCCTGTAACTGTGTATTCATACAGCATATCAGGCTGCTCAGGCTTTCGCCAGCGGGTTAATCGGTGAACATTAAGGCGGGATAAAAATTTCCCCTGCCGGGCAGCAGGGGAAAGAGGGCGTTATTTCCAGAAGTCGTCGAACACCGTAATCGGCGGACGACGCTTGTGCTCGGTCTTCACATACCAGTTTTCGATGATCTTCGCCGTTTCCGGCGCGACGCTTTTGCCTTCCAGGTAGTCGTCAATCATCTCGTAGGTCACGCCGAGCGCCACTTCATCCTCCAGACCAGGACGATCGTCTTCCAGATCCGCCGTAGGGCGTTTCAGGTAGAGGTGTTCCGGACAGCCCAGGGTTTTCAGCAGCAGCTTGCCCTGCCGTTTATTGAGTCGGAACAGCGGGTTGATGTCGGTGCCGCCGTCGCCATATTTAGTGAAAAAGCCGGTAATCGCTTCCGCCGCGTGGTCGGTGCCCACCACCAGGCCTTTGGTCATACCGGCGATGCTGTACTGCGCCTTCATGCGTTCGCGCGCTTTTTCATTGCCGCGCACAAAATCGGAAAGCTCGACGCCCGCCTCTCTCAGCGCGCGTTCGCTGGCCAGCACCGACTCTTTGATATTGACCACCAGAGAGCGATCGGGCTGGATAAACGCCAGCGCGTCCTGACAGTCCTGCTCATCCGCCTGGACGCCGTAGGGCAGGCGCACGGCGATAAAGGCGTAGGCGCTGTCGCCGCTCTCTTCGCGCAGTTCGCTAATCGCCAGCTGCGACAGTTTGCCCGCCAGCGTCGAGTCCTGTCCGCCGCTAATGCCGAGCACCAGGGTCTTCAGAAACGGATTGCGCTTCAGGTAGCTTTTGAGGAAATCGACGCTGCGGCGAATTTCCTGTTGCGGGTCGATAACCGGGTTAACGCCGAGTGCTGTAATGATTTCCTGCTGCAGTGACATGAATCTCTCCTCAAGACAGTGGCCTGTTGGCCCGTGCGAACCATTTATTAAAGCTAACGCGCATCGGCGAAAACAACAAGCCAAAGCGCCAGTTGTTTCCGGTTAACTGTTGCCATATCAGGCAGTTTATCCGCGCGGCGCGGGTTTCTGCGCCAGGAAGATAAACATCAGGATCGCCAGCATAAAGCAGCCGAAGATGGTGCCGGTCATGCTGACGAGCGAGGTGCCGCCCAGCCCGGTGATGGGCACCGAGATCGCGCCGAATGAGAACATGCAGACGCCGATGACCGCCGACGCGCTGCCGGCACGATGGCCCTGGCTCTGCATCGCCAGCGACGAGGCGGTGGTGGCGATCACCCCGTTGCTCGCGATAGTGAAAAAGAGCGCCACCAGCACCAGCGGCAGCGGTGCGGCGAGGAGGCCCGCCAGCAGCAGCAGGCTGGAGGCGGCAAAGGCCAGCGTCAGGCCGCCCTTTAGCACGCGATATTCGCCCCAGAGCGGGCAGAGGCGCGCGCTGGTCTGCGAGGCGATCACCAGCCCGATGCCGTTCGCGGCGAAGCAGAAGCTGAACGCCTGTGGCGACAGGCCGTAAATCTGCTGCAGCACAAAGGGCGACGCGCCGATATAGGCGAACATGCCCGACATCATAAAGGCCTGCGTCAGACAGAAGCCCATAAAGGGACGATGAACCACCACCTGGCCCAGCGCTGCCCAGGCGGAGAAAACCGAACCCTGGCTGCGGCGCTCGGGCGGCAGGGTCTCGTGCAGCTTCCAGCGCGCCAGCAGGATCAGCAGCAGCGCCGTCGCGCCCAGCACCACGAAGATGCCGCGCCAGTTAAGCAGCGTCATCAGCACGCCGCCCAGCACCGGCGCGCCAATCGGCGCCAGTCCGTTTACCAGCATCAGCAGCGCGAAGAAGCGCGTCAGTTCATGGCCGCTGTACATATCGCGCGCCACCGCGCGCGACAGCACCGCGCCGCCCGCGCCCGCCAGTCCTTCGAACAGGCGCGCCAGCAGCAGCTGGTGGATATCCTGCGCCAGCGCGCAGCCGATCGAGGCGATAAACAGCAGCGCCAGCGAAAGCGTCAGCGGACGCAGGCGGCCGAACTTATCGCTCATCGGCCCGAACAGCAGCTGCCCGGCGCCGAGGCCGAGCAGGCCGGCGGTAAGGCTGAGCTGCGCCGTGGCGGTCGAGGTTTGCAGATCGCGCGCCAGTTCAGGCAGCGCAGGCAGGTAGAGATCGATGCAGAGCGGGCCGAGCGCCGCCAGCAGGCCCAGCGTGATGGCATAGACCAGTCGGTTATTGCGTGCAGGTGTCATTTGTCCTCTGAGGGGTTGACTAAGTTGTGGATCATCTGTTTGTAGAGGGTATGAAGCAGATCCGCCGACGCTTTCTGCGTCGTCAGGCGGCGAAAAGCGGTGCCTTCTATCAGCACCGCCAGCACTTCGACGCAGGCGGCGCGCTGCGGCTCGGTAAGGTGCGGATAGTCCGCGCGCATTTTTTCACAGGCGTTGTGAAACAGGCGCGTCTCGGCGGCCTGCAGGATATCGCTGACGCGCGGATTGCGGCTCGCCTCGGCGGCAACCTCCAGCATCAGCATCTCATCTTCGTCGTGCAGGGTTTCGCGGCGGGCGATCATATCGGCGATATGGCTGGCGTCGCTCTGCGCGCTCATCGCCGCCACGCGGCCGTCGACGATGCGTTTCACCATCTCTTCGATCAGCGCGTCTTTGCTGGGAAAGTAGCGATAGATCTGCCCGACGCTGAGGCTGGCGGCGCTGGCGAGCTGCGCCATGCTGGCGCCGTGGAAGCCTGACTGACGAAAACAGCGCCGCGCCGCCGCGATGATCTCATCCTGGCGCGTGCGATGCCGCGCGTCGCGCGCCTCACGCTGTTGGTTCATCCCGCCTCCGAAATATAGTTTTGAGAGTGCTTATTCTCGCGCCGGATTATACGGGGCGATCCCATTAAGAACAGCTTTTTTACGCTAACCTGACAGTTCAGACTGAACTTAAAAATGCGCCATAAAGTTGATTAATCTGCATTTCTGTTCCAGGCTTAAGCTTACATGGACAATACAATGAGGAACAACTCGATGAATAAAGCAATGGGATGTATCGCTGCGGCGCTGGCGCTGGTCGCACTGTCTGGTTGTACGGCTTACGATCGTGCTGAGAGCTACGTGAGCAAGCCCGTGGTTAAGGATGTGAAAAAAGGCATGACGCGCGATCAGGTTCGCCAGATTGCGGGCCCGGCTTCGACTGAAATCACCATGGTTCACGCGCGCGGCACCTGTCAGACCTATGTGCTGGGCGAGCGTGACGGCAAACCGCAGACCTACTTCGTGAGCTACAGCGACACAGGTCGCGTCATGAACTACGGTTTTCAGAGCTGTAAAGAGTACGATACCGATCCGCAGGCTGCTCAGTAAGCTGCAAACCGACAGAACAGAAAGCAAACGGCCCGTCAATGACGGGCCGTTTTTCGTTATGGCTGCTCAGAGTCCTGCGGGACGCGGCACCTCGATATAGTTGCCGCCGATATCGCGCTGATAGTAGTGGCCCTCCTGCACGTAAAAACGACGGCCGTTAAAGTCGAGCACGCGCAGCGCGCCGTCCGGCTCGGCTGGCGGCTGCACCACCACGTAATTTTCGCCCTGACGCTGATAGTAAGCGCCGTTGAGCATGTAGTAGGTCAGGCCGCCGATCAGCACCGCGGTCGCCGCTTCCGGTAAAAAGCGCAGCGGGCCAGGACCACCCCATCCGCGGCCGTGGCCGCCCCAGTGCGGACCCGGGCCGGGACCCCAGCCGCCGGGGTGAGCAGAGACAAGCGCTGGCGACAACAGCGTTAACGCCAGCAGCGAGGCGATAACTTTTTTCATGGGTTTTCTCCTGCGATAACTGCCTGAAGCATTCTCTTTTTCCGCTGTGAAAACAAGCGCAGAAGGGCGACTTTTTCCTCTCTTTACCACGCTTAACGCTTTCTTAACGGCGTCGCCATAAAGGGGGCGGATTGTGAAGCGCAGGCATAAAAAAACCGGGCGCGATGGCCCGGTTTATCGTCATGCAACGCGCGCTTAGCGGTGCGCCAGCTCTGCGTGCTCGTCACTCTCCAGCACCGATTTGTCGGTCATGCCGAGCCAGCGGCTGGTGAGGGAGCCCGCGGTCATCGAGCCGTTGACGTTGAGCGCGGTACGGCCCATATCGATCAGCGGTTCGATAGAGATCAGCAGGGCGACCAGCGTCACCGGCAGACCCATCGCCGGCAGCACGATCAGCGCGGCGAAGGTCGCGCCGCCGCCTACGCCCGCCACGCCTGCGGAGCTCAGCGTAACGATGCCCACCAGCGTGGCGATCCAGACCGGATCGAACGGGTTAATGCCAACGGTCGGCGCAACCATCACCGCCAGCATGGTCGGGTAGAGGCCCGCGCAGCCGTTCTGGCCGATTGTCGCGCCGAAAGAGGCGGAGAAGCTGGCGATCGATTCCGGTACGCCCAGGCGGCGCGTCTGAGTTTCCACGTTAAGCGGAATGCTCGCGGCGCTGGAGCGGCTGGTGAAGGCGAAGGTGATCACCGGCCAGACCTTGCGGAAGAAGCGCAGCGGGTTGATGCCGTTGACCGACAGCAGCAGCGCGTGCACGCCGAACATAATCGCCAGGCCCAGGTAGGAGGCGACAACGAAGCCGCCCAGCTTGATGATGTCCTGCAGGTTGGAACCGGCGACCACTTTGGTCATCAGCGCCAGCACGCCGTAGGGCGTCAACTTCATGATCAGACGCACCAGCTTCATTACCCAGGACTGCAGGGTATCGATCGCCACCAGCACGCGCTGGCCTTTGGCGTCGTCATCCTTCAGCAGCTGCAGCGCGGCCACGCCGAGGAAGGCGGCGAAGATCACCACGCTGATGATCGAAGTCGGGCTGGCGCCGGTCAGATCGGCGAACGGATTTTTCGGCACGAAAGAGAGCAGCAGCTGCGGTACGGTAAGGTCCGCCACTTTGCCCGCGTAGTTGCTCTGGATGGCGGCAAGGCGCGCGCTCTCCTGCGCCCCTTGTACCAGCCCCTCGGCGCTGAGGTGGAACAGGCCGGTGACCAGCACGCCGACCAGCGCGGAGATGGCGGTGGTAAACAGCAGCACGCCAATAGTGAGCAAGCTGATTTTGCCCAGCGACGAGGCGTTATGCAGGCGCGCGACGGCGCTGAGGATCGAGGCGAACACCAGCGGCATCACGATCATCTGCAGCAGCTGCACGTAGCCGTTGCCCACGATATTGAACCAGCTAATAGAGGTTTTCAGCACGTCGCTCTGCGCACCGTAAATGGTTTGCAGCGCCAGGCCGAACAGCACGCCGATCACCAGACCGACCAGCACTTTTTTCGACAGGCTCCAGCTATCACGGCCGAGGCGCGACAGCAGCAGCAGCAGCGCGACGAAGGCTGCGAGATTGAGAATCAGAGGTAGATCCATGTTGGCTCCCGAAAGACACGTCCGGCGACAGCTATTAGCGCCGGAACGCCAGATATTGTGACGCACGAATTAAGTGGCGGTATGTTACCAGCTCACTCGGGCGCCGACTTATATCCAAATGGAATGCCTTATAACCAGACAGCGTTTTCTGCTGCTTTAATGCGCTTTTTGGGTGGAAATCAGGCGAGAGACGCCGTTTTGCAGCGTATCGAACAGCTGAGAGGTCCAGCCCTGCGCACCAAATGAGGGCGCGCCTGCCGGAAACCACAGCGAACAGCCGACCAGTATCAGGCAGAGCGTGCGCTCAAGCTGGTTGCCTTTCTGGCTTCTCAGGATCGGCAGACGAAAGCGCCAGCGGCACGGCCACAGCAGCGGCACGCCGGCGGGCGTCAGCATATCGGCAACGATATGGCTGAGATAACCCAGCGTCATTCCCTGCAGTACGTCAGCGGGCAGCAGCCAGTCGTCGGGTACGTTTATCTGAAACAGCCACAGGCTGGCCGCAACGGCCAGCAGGCTGTGGGTAAAGCCCCGGTGACCAAACGCGCGTGCTATTGGATAGGAGAGCCACTTTAGCCGCTGGCCGAGCAACGATTTGGGGTGGTCAATATCGGGTAGCAGGCAGGTAAGCAGCGTGGCAGGGATAAGATGCCACCAGTCGGCCTGTGCCAGCACGGGCGTCAGCTCCGCGCGCTTAGCGAAAATAGCGGTGGCAATAGCGAAAATTACGTGGCCTTCGCCCGTCATGATAAAACCTGGCTGCAAACTGTCGATGCATCCAGTATAGGGATTTATCCAGTAAATGAGAAGTTGTGACGCTGTAACGAAGCGTGAATTTATTTAGCGAAACGGCGGCATTGCGCCGCCGTTTCGTCGGATTTGTCAGCAGCAGGCCGAGAACGCTGGCCATTGGGCCGCGTCTTATGACCTGCAAGACGCTAGCGCGCCAGCCAGCCGCCGTCGACCGCCAGCGTGTAGCCGTTGACATAATCTGAGGCCGAAGAGGCGAGGAAAACCACCGGCCCCATCATATCTTCCGGCACGCCCCAGCGCGCGGCGGGGATGCGTCCGAGGATCTCGGCGCTGCGGCCTTCGTCGCTGCGCAGCTGTTCGGTATTGTTGGTCGCCATATAGCCCGGCGCGATGGCATTGACGTTGATGCCGTGTTTCGCCCACTCGTTCGCCATCAGCCGCGTCAGGCCCATCACCGCGCTTTTCGACGCCGTGTAGGAGGGGACGCGTATGCCGCCCTGGAAAGAGAGCATCGAGGCGATGTTGATAATTTTGCCGCCCTGGCCCTGCGCGATAAACTGGCGCGCCACCTGCTGCGACAGAAAGAAGACGCTTTTACTGTTGATGTTCATGACGTCATCCCAGTCCTGTTCGCTGAAGTTCAGCGCGTCTTCACGGCGGATAATTCCGGCGTTGTTGACCAGAATGTCGATTTTGCCTGCGGCGGCCACCGCTTTCTCTACCACGCCCGGCACCTGCTCGGTGCGAATAAGATCCGCCTGCAGCGACCAGAAGCGACGGCCCAGCGCTTCGACGCGCTGCTGCGTTTCCGTGGGATCGTCGCGGTTAACGCCGACGATATCGCAGCCGGCCTGCGCCAGCCCCAGCGCCATGCCCTGGCCGAGCCCGGTGTTGCAGCCGGTGACCAGCGCGATTTTACCTTCCAGATTAAATGCGTTGAGTATCATGAGAGCGCCTCCTTTGTTAGCGCAAATCGCGGATGTTGACATGATCCATGTCGTCGAATACCTGATTCTCGCCGACCATGCCCCAGATAAAGGTGTAGCGTTCGGTGCCGACGCCGGCATGAATCGACCAGCTGGGCGAGATAACCGCCTGTTCGTTATGCACCAGCAGATGACGCGTCTCCTGCGGCTGGCCCATCATATGAAACACCGCGCTGTCCGGGTTCATATCGAAGTAGAAGTAGACCTCCATCCGGCGTTCGTGGGTGTGACACGGCATGGTGTTCCACAGGTTGCCTTCGTCCAGGCGGGTCAGCCCCATGGTGAGCTGACAGGTCGGCAGCACGTCCGGCACCAGATATTTGTTGATGGTGCGGCGGTTTGAGGTCGCCGCATCGCCCAGCGTGGTGCGAACCGCGTCCTCTTTGCCGACCTTTTTATCGGGAAAGCGACTGTGCGCGGGCGCGCTGTTGAAATAGAACTTCGCCGGACGAGAGGCGTCGCTGCTGCGGAAGCTCAGCGTCTGGGCCCCTTTGCCGACGTAGAGCGCCTCTTCTGTTCCGATCTCCCAGAGCTTGCCGTCTACCTCGATGGTGCCCGGCCCGCCGATATTGATAACGCCCAGCTCGCGTCGCTCCAGAAAGTAGCTGACGCCCAGCTGCTTGCCCATCTCGTTGCCGAAGGTCACGCCGTCGGCGACCGGCATCACGCCGCCGATAATAATGCGGTCGATATGGCTGTAGGTGAGCGTATAGCGGTCGGCTTCAAATATCTTCTCAATCAGAAATTCGCGGCGCAGCGCGGCGGTGTCGAGCTGACGGGCATGCTCGCTGTGAATGCTTTGACGAACGTCCATTCTGGTCCCCTCTGGCGAAACAGGTGCATAGGCCCCGTAGGGCGTCTGAGGGCATCTTAGGAGGAGTGAAGGATCAATTCAATAAAAATGAAACGCTGTTTTATTTATTTGAGAGGAGGATCATGCCGCAAAGAAAAACCCGCCGGCGGCGGGCGGGTTCGAATAAGCGGCGCGTTCGCGTCGGCGCGCGCCGCTTAGCGTGCGGAATCGCCCAGCAGATGCGCTGCGGTTAGCTGGGTCAGATCGTCCAGCTTTACATTGGCCAGCGACCAGCGCGGATCCTCACGCAGCGCGGCGGGGGGCACCACGACAGAACGCATGCGCGCCGCTTTGGTGGCGATCATGCCGTTAACCGAATCCTCCAGCGTCACGCAGTTGAGCGGATCGACGTCCAGCCGCGCGGCGGCGTCGAGATAGACCTGCGGATGCGGTTTGCTGTAGGGCAGCGCCTCGGCGGAAACCAGCACGTCGAAATGGTCGCGCAGGTCAAACAGCGCCAGCACGCGCTCCAGCATCATCAGCGGCGAGGCGGAGACCAGACCGGTTTTCAGTCCGCGCTGCCGACAGAGCTGCAGCGCCTGTTTCACCCCAGGCAGCAGCGGACGCTGCTCTTCAATCAACGCCAGCGCGCGGGCGATAATGCGCGCCGTGACCGTCTGCTGATCCGGGCCTGACCAGGGCAGGGTTTCATACCACATGCGCACCACCTGATCGATGCGCAGACCAAGCGTGTCCGGCAGCTCGCTGCGGCGCGACAGGTCAACGTTGAGCGTGGCGAAGATATCCAGTTCTGCCCGATCCCACAGCGGTTCGGAGTCGATAATCAGGCCATCCATATCAAACAGGGCGGCATAAACGGGGCGGGTATAACTCATCGGCTGGCTCCTTGTAGAATTTGCGCTACCTTATCATGGGCCGGCGCGCGCCGCGAAAGTGGCGCAGGCGGCGCTTTTTACGGGAAATTAAAACCACAGGCAGGTAGACTGGCTGCAAACGGGATTCAGGTACAGGAGATACCATGACTTATCAACAGGCTGGCCGCATTGCCATCCTTAAGCGAGTGGCTGGCTGGGCGATTTTTTTGCTCGCGCTGCTGTCGACCGTGATTTCAGTGCTGGGCTTTATGTTCAGGCACAGTGAAAAACAACCGGGCATCGACGCCGTGATGCTCGATTTTGTCCATGTCATTGTCGATATGATCCGCTTCAATACGCCGTTCCTCGGCTTCTTCTGGCGTAACTCGCCGGTGCCGGAGTTTCACGGTCAGATGAATATTGGCTTCTGGATTATCTATATTCTGATTTTCGTCGGTCTGGCGCTGGAAGCGTCCGGTTCGCGTATGGCGCGTCAGGCGCGCCATATTAAAGAGGGTATTGAGGATCAGCTGATTCTGGAGCAGGCGCGCGGCAGCGACGCCCGCACGCGCCAGCAGCTGGAAGAGAAAATCCGCGTGCCGCACCACACGATCTTCCTGCAAATCTTTCCACTCTATATCCTGCCGGTGGTGATCGCCGTCGCCGGTTACTTTGTGCTGTCGCTGCTCGGTTTTCTTTAACGCGTCAGGCCGGTCTGGCCTGACGCTGCGCCAGCGCGTCCTCTTCCAGCAGGCGCGCGACGGCGAAGCGCGCCTCGCTCAACCAGCTGCCGCCGAAGACGTTGGCGCGGTTAAGCAGGTAGTAGAGCTGGTAGACCGGCTGCCGCTGCGAGAAGCCGTCCGGCAGCGGCCAGACCGACTGATAGCCCTCATAGATCTGTCGCGGCAGATCGGGAAACCAGCCGAGCATCGCCAGGTCGCATTCGCGATCGCCCCAGTAGCAGGCGGGATCGAATAGCCAGGGACCGCTGGCGCTGCCGGCGCAGTTGGCTGGCCAGAGATCGCCATGCAGCAGCGAAGGCTGCGGCTGGTGCGTGGCCAGCGCGCGCTGCACGCAGTTGACAATCTCTTCCGTATTGCCGTAGGCGATGCCTTTCTCTTCCGCCAGCTGCAGCTGCCAGCCGATGCGCTGCTCCGCAAAGAAAACCGACCAGCGGCGCAGCCAGCTGTTGGGCTGGGGCGTGGTGGTGATGTTGTTGTCAAAGTCGAGGCCGAACTGCGCCTGTTCGCTCCACTGATGCAGGCGCGCCAGCTGTTGGCCCAGCTGAAAGGCGTTCTCCGCGTCCAGCGGCTGCGGCGCGATATACTCCAGCAGCAAAAAGCTCTGATCGCGATGGTGGCCTACGCCGTAGACCGCCGGCACGCGCACGCTTTGGGTGCGCGCCAGCAGCGCCAGCTGATCGGCTTCCCAGGTGAAAAGAGTGAGCATCTCGCGGCTGTTGCACTTCATAAAAACGTCATGCTCGCCATAGCGCAGGCGCCAGGCGGGATGAACGTCGCCGCCGGGAAGCTCGTGGCGTTCGGTAATTTCGGCATGGCCAAACTGTTCGCTTAACAGACGACTAATAGCGTTCCACATTGGGCGATCCTCTTTTAACCTGTCAGGCTGCGGTGTCAGTCAGAGTGGTCTGCGACATAAAAACGATTATATCGCGTGAATATCGCTGAAAACCCGCGCTTGCGCACAGCTTACCGGAACGGATGGCGAGCGCGGCTACAGCGTCGCATCGCGTAAAAACGCCTCCAGCGTCGTTACGTCGACCTCGGGTTTCTGATGCAGCACGCTTTCGCCTGCGGCAGTGGCCTGACGCTGCAGGTCCTCCTGCGACAGGGCGCTGACCAGCCCGAAGCTGTTGGTGCCCAGCTCGTGCGGGTGGCCCTGGTCATCGTTGAGCGTGGTGCTGAAGCCGGCGGCGATCATCGCGCTGTTGAGCGCCTGGATATCGCCAAGGCCCGCTTCCTGATAGTGAAATGTGACAATGTAACGTTTTAGATCGTCGCTCATGTTTCACCTCTGTGCGGCATGACTGTGCTCAGCGTAGACCATGGCGAAAAAATGCGCGAATAATGAACAGGATAAAGCGGATATTTCAGGCACGCATAAAAGTAAAGCAGGGTAAAGCCGCTCGCGGGCGCTTCAGAAAAATCTTGTAGTAACTCCGCTGTTTTTCAGCTGGCCGCCCACTATAATGCGCGCCGTTAATGAGAAAACTCCCAATAATCAAGCGGGATAGCGTGTATGAAGCCTGTTTCAGGCAGGTTAATATTTATTTACAATACTTACCGTAAATTGCATTGATTGGCCGGTAAAACTCTTCACACTCACTGTTTTTTAAACTGTCGTACGGGTCACAATAAATGAAAGTGCTTCACAAGCTCTCAGCCGTTCTTTTGCTTTCCGCCGGCGCATTTTGCCACCAGGCATTGGCGGACAACACCGTTTTCACCGCGATGGACGATCCTTCAACGGCGAAAAAGCCGTTCGACGGCAGCGCCTCCGCAGGCTATCTGGCGCAGACCGGCAACACCACCAGCTCTTCGCTGACTGCGCAAACCAATATGACGTGGTATCAGAGCTCTATGGCTTACAGCCTGTGGGGCAACGCGGCGAACACCTCGTCCAACGACGAGCGCTCTTCTGAAACCTACAGCATCGGCGGCCGTTCGCGCTACAACCTCAACAGCTTCGACTACCTGTTTGGTCAGGCGAGCTGGCTGAGCGACCGTTTTAACGGCTACGACTCGCGCGATGTGCTGACCGCCGGTTACGGTCGTCAGATCCTGAGCGGGCCGATTCATTCGCTGCGTGCGGAATTTGGTCCGGGCGTGCGCTATGACGATTTCCACGACGGCGGCAGCGAAACCAAAGCGCTGGGCTACGGCGCGCTGAGCTATCAGTGGCAGCTGACCGACAACACGAAGTTTATTCAGGGCGTATCTGTGCTGAGCAGCTTTGGCGAAGACACCACCGTCAACTCGGAAACGGGTCTGCAGGTCGGCATCAACGATCATTTCGCGCTGAAGCTGGCGTACAACGTGACCTGGAATAACAATCCGCCCGAGTCCGCGCCCGATCGCACCGACACCAAAACCAGCATTATGCTGACCTACGCCATGTAATTTACGGCGTAACCGCTTCCTGACCGCAGCCCGTCTGCGGTTTTTTTTCGTCTGTTCCTCGACTTAGCGGCGAGAGGGCGGGTTTTGCTCACCGCTCAAAGCTGTTATCATCAGCGGCGCACTACTATTCCCGGCGTCATTCCGACAATGTGGGTCTGACATCGCGCCGGGCAATCAATTTTACTCAATGTTGTATGTAAGCTTTCGTGTGGCTTACCACTGCAATTAAGGATATTAAATGCCTGTAATTACTCTTCCTGATGGCAGCCAGCGTAGCTATGACCGCGCGGTAAGCGTGATGGATATTGCGCTGGACATCGGTCCTGGCCTGGCGAAAGCCTGTATTGCCGGACGCGTTAATGGGCAACTAGTGGATGCGGTCGATCCCATCACCGAAGATGCCTCCGTCGCCATCATTACCGCTAAAGATGAAGCGGGTCTGGAAATTATTCGCCACTCCTGCGCGCATCTGCTGGGACACGCGATTAAGCAGCTGTGGCCCAATACGAAAATGGCGATCGGTCCGGTTATCGACAACGGCTTCTATTATGACGTCGATCTCGATCATACCCTGACGCAGGAAGATATCGACGCGCTGGAAAAACGCATGCACCAGCTAGCCGAAACCAACTACGACGTGGTGAAAAAAGTCGTAAGCTGGCAGCAGGCGCGCGAGGTGTTCGCCGAGCGCGGCGAGAGCTATAAAATCGCGATTCTGGATGAGAATATCAGCCACGACGATCGTCCTGGTCTCTATCATCACGAAGAATATGTCGACATGTGCCGCGGTCCGCACGTGCCGAATATGCGTTTCTGTCACCACTTCAAGCTGCAGAAAATCGCGGGCGCCTACTGGCGCGGCGACAGCAACAATAAAATGCTGCAGCGTATCTACGGTACCGCGTGGGCGGATAAGAAGCAGCTCAACGCCTACCTGCAGCGTCTGGAAGAGGCGGCGAAGCGCGACCACCGCAAGATCGGCAAGCAGCTTGACCTCTACCATATGCAGGAAGAGGCGCCGGGCATGGTTTTCTGGCATAATGACGGCTGGACCATCTTCCGCGAGCTGGAAGTGTTCGTGCGCAGCAAGCTGAAAGAGTACCAGTACCAGGAAGTGAAAGGTCCCTTTATGATGGACCGCGTGCTGTGGGAAAAAACCGGGCACTGGGAAAACTACAAAGAGGCGATGTTCACCACCTCTTCAGAAAACCGCGAATATTGCATCAAGCCGATGAACTGCCCGGGCCACGTGCAGATCTTCAATCAGGGTCTGAAATCCTACCGCGATCTGCCGCTGCGCATGGCGGAGTTCGGTAGCTGTCACCGCAACGAGCCGTCAGGCGCGCTGCATGGCCTGATGCGCGTACGCGGCTTTACGCAGGATGACGCCCACGTCTTCTGTACCGAAGATCAGGTGCGCGACGAAGTGAACAGCTGTATTCGCATGGTCTATGACATGTACAGCACCTTTGGCTTTGAAAAGATCGTGGTGAAGCTCTCCACGCGTCCTGAGAAGCGCATCGGCACCGATGAAATGTGGGACCGTGCTGAAGAAGATTTAGCCGCCGCGCTGAATGAAAACGAAATTCCGTTTGAATTCCAGCCCGGAGAAGGTGCATTCTACGGCCCGAAAATTGAATTTACATTATATGACTGTCTCGATCGCGCCTGGCAGTGCGGCACAGTTCAGCTAGACTTTTCCCTGCCAAAACGTCTGGACGCCACCTATGTGGGCGAAAACAACGACCGTCAGACCCCGGTAATGATTCATCGCGCGATTCTTGGCTCGATGGAGCGCTTTATCGGCATTCTGACCGAAGAGTTCGCTGGGTTCTTCCCGACGTGGCTGGCGCCAATGCAGGCGGTGGTGATGAATATCACCGATGCACAGGCGGAATATGTCGACATGTTGACACGCAAATTGCAGAATGCTGGCATTCGTGTGAAAGCAGACTTGAGAAACGAGAAGATAGGCTTTAAAATCCGCGAGCACACATTACGTCGCGTCCCTTACATGCTGGTTTGCGGTGACAAAGAGGTGGAAGCAGGCAAAGTAGCCGTTCGCACCCGCCGCGGTAAAGACCTCGGGACGATGGATGTCGATGTGTTTGTTGAGAAGCTGCAACAAGAGATTCGCAGCCGCAATCTTCACCAATTAGAGGAATAAGGTTATTAAAGGCGGAAAACGAGTACAACCGACGCGTCCGAATCGAATCAACGGTGAAATCCGTGCCACTGAAGTACGCTTAACTGGCGTGGATGGCGAACAGATTGGTATTGTCAGCCTTCGCGAAGCTATTGAAAAAGCTGAAGAAGCGGGTGTTGATTTAGTAGAAATCAGCCCCAACGCCGAACCGCCGGTGTGCCGTATTATGGATTACGGCAAGTTCCTTTATGAAAAAAGCAAATCTTCTAAGGAACAGAAGAAGAAGCAAAAAGTTATCCAGGTTAAGGAAATCAAATTCCGTCCTGGCACAGATGAAGGCGACTATCAGGTAAAACTCCGCAGCCTGATTCGTTTTCTGGAAGAAGGCGATAAAGCCAAAATCACGCTGCGTTTCCGCGGTCGTGAGATGGCGCACCAACAGATCGGTATTGAAGTGCTTAACCGCGTCAAAGAAGATCTGGTTGATCTGGCAGTAGTCGAATCCTTCCCATCGAAGATCGAAGGCCGTCAGATGATTATGGTGCTCGCTCCCAAGAAGAAACAGTAGGCTTTCAAGTAACAACGACCGCGCAGCGTTCGCGCTGTGCGGCTCTTTGTTCGCCTGTCTGATTCGTTTTATTAACAATGCGAAGTGGATATTTTTAAAATGCCAAAGATTAAAACTGTACGTGGCGCCGCTAAGCGCTTCAAGAAGACCGCTTCTGGCGGCTTCAAGCGTAAGCACGCAAACCTGCGTCATATTCTGACTAAAAAATCAACTAAGCGTAAACGTCACCTGCGCCCGAAAGGTATGGTGTCTAAAGGCGATCTGGGTCTGGTTGTTGCCTGCCTGCCGTACGCATAAGTTAACTTTTTTATAAATCTGCCTCGACGACTCTGTACAACGGCCGCTGGCCGGCAGGGGATAAAGGCATCACAGAATATTGATACAGGAGAGCTCACATGGCTCGCGTTAAACGTGGTGTAATTGCTCGCGCACGTCACAAGAAAATCTTAAAACAAGCTAAAGGCTACTACGGTGCACGTTCACGTGTATACCGCGTTGCCTTCCAGGCTGTTATCAAAGCTGGTCAGTATGCTTACCGTGACCGTCGTCAACGTAAGCGTCAGTTCCGTCAACTGTGGATTGCGCGTATCAACGCTGCAGCGCGTCAGAACGGCATTTCTTACAGCCGTTTCATCAATGGCCTGAAAAAAGCGTCCATTGAAATTGACCGTAAAATCCTGGCTGACATCGCTGTATTCGACAAAGTGGCGTTTACCGCACTGGTCGAAAAAGCAAAATCAGCTCTGGCGTAAGTCAGATGAAAAAGGGAGCTTGCTCCCTTTTTTATTGCCTGTAACTCAAGCAAAAGATTGACATTTTCACCGCAGGGCTTTTCAATAGTGCCCTCAGAGTCACAGCAAGGTAACGCAAGCATGAATGCTGCTATTTTCCGTTTCTTTTTTTACTTTAGCACCTGACACTCAGGGGCTTTTGCGCATAGAAAAGAAACGAAAAATCGCGCCGAAAGCCTCCCTCGTGGAGGCTTTCGTGTTTCTGGCGAAGCATGACGGCAACGTCCCAACGAGAACTGACCAGCCCGCCTGGAAGAAGAGGAAACCATGTCCCAACTCGCAGAACTGGTGGCCCGCGCCACAGCCGCTATCGACGAGGCGACGGATATCGCCACCCTTGACGCGGTGCGCGTCGAATATACCGGTAAAAAAGGCCACCTGACGCAGCTGATGACCACGCTGCGCGAGCTGTCGCCGGAAGAGCGTCCGGCTGCGGGCGCGGTGATCAACGACGCCAAGCAGCAGGTGCAAGAGCGCCTGAACGCGCGCAAAGAGACGCTGGAGTCCGCCGCGCTCAACGCCCGTCTGGCCGCCGAGACCATCGACGTCTCGCTGCCGGGACGCCGCACGGAAAACGGCGGTCTGCATCCGGTCACGCGCACCATCGATCGCATCGAAACCTTCTTCGGCGAGCTGGGTTTCGCGGTGGTGACCGGCCCGGAAATCGAGGATGACTACCATAACTTCGACGCGCTGAATATCCCGGGCCACCACCCGGCGCGCGCCGATCACGACACCTTCTGGTTCGACGCCACGCGCCTGCTGCGCACCCAGACCTCCGGCGTGCAGATCCGCACCATGAAAAACCAGCAGCCGCCGATTCGCATCATCGCGCCGGGCCGCGTCTATCGCAACGACTACGACCAGACGCATACCCCGATGTTCCACCAGATGGAAGGGCTGATCGTCGACAAGAACATCAGCTTCACCAATCTGAAAGGCACGCTGCACGACTTCCTGCGCAACTTCTTTGAGGAAGATTTGCAGATCCGTTTCCGTCCTTCCTATTTCCCGTTTACCGAACCTTCGGCGGAAGTTGACGTCATGGGCAAAAACGGCAAATGGCTGGAAGTGCTGGGCTGCGGCATGGTGCATCCGAACGTATTACGCAACGTCGGCATCGATCCGGAAATCTACTCCGGCTTCGCCTTCGGCATGGGCATGGAGCGTCTCACCATGCTGCGCTACGGCGTTACCGACTTGCGCGCCTTCTTCGAAAATGACTTACGTTTCCTCAAACAATTTAAATAAGGGCAGGTTATCCAATGAAATTCAGTGAACTCTGGTTACGTGAATGGGTAAACCCGGCTCTGGACAGCGCTGCCCTTTCTGAACAGATCACCATGGCCGGTCTGGAAGTGGACGGCGTGGAGCCGGTTGCCGGCGCGTTTCACGGCGTAGTGGTCGGCGAAGTCGTCGAGTGCGGCCAGCACCCGAACGCCGACAAGCTGCGCGTCACTAAGGTCAACGTCGGCGGCGATCGGCTACTGGATATCGTCTGCGGCGCGCCGAACTGCCGTCAGGGCCTGAAGGTAGCGGTTGCTACCGTGGGCGCCGTACTGCCGGGCGATTTTAAAATTAAAGCGGCGAAGCTGCGCGGCGAGCCGTCTGAAGGCATGCTCTGCTCCTTCTCCGAGCTGGGCATTTCCGACGATCACAACGGCATTATCGAACTGCCGGGCGATGCGCCCATCGGCACGGATATCCGCGACTATCTGAAGCTCGACGACAACACCATTGAGATCAGCGTTACGCCGAACCGCGCCGACTGCCTCGGCATGATCGGCATTGCGCGCGACGTGGCGGTGCTGAACGGTCTGCCACTCACCGCGCCGGCAATTGAGCCGGTGGCCGCCGCGATCTCCGATACTTTCCCGATCCGCGTCGACGCTACTGACGCCTGCCCACGCTACCTTGGCCGCGTGGTGAAAGGCATCAACGTTAAAGCCGCCACCCCGCTCTGGATGCGTGAAAAGCTGCGCCGCTGCGGCATTCGCTCTATCGATCCGGTGGTGGATATCACCAACTACGTGCTGCTTGAGCTGGGCCAGCCGATGCACGCTTTCGATCTTGACCGCATCGACGGCGGCATCGTGGTGCGCATGGCGGAAGAGGGCGAAACCCTGACGCTGCTCGACGGCAGCGAAGCGAAGCTGAACAGCGACACGCTGGTGATCGCCGATCACCATAAAGCGCTGGCGATGGGCGGCATCTTCGGCGGCGAGCATTCCGGCGTCAATGAAGAGACGCAGAATATTCTGTTTGAATGCGCCTGGTTCGATCCGCTGGCGATTACCGGTCGCGCGCGCCGTCACGGCCTGCACACCGACGCCTCGCACCGCTACGAGCGCGGCGTCGATCCGGCGCTACAGCACAAGGCTATCGAGCGCGCGACTCAGCTGCTGCTGGATATCTGCGGCGGCCAGGCCGGCCCGGTTATCGACCAGACGCACGACGCGGCGCTGCCGCCGCGCGCCACCATTACGCTGCGCCGCGAGAAGCTGGACCGCCTGATTGGCCACGCTGTCGCCGACGAGCAGGTGACCGACATCCTGACGCGCCTCGGCTGCGAGGTGACGTCAGGCCAGGGCGAGTGGAAAGCGGTCGCGCCAAGCTGGCGCTTCGACATGGCGATTGAAGAAGATCTGATTGAAGAAGTCGCTCGCATCTACGGCTATAACAATATCCCGGACGTGCCGGTGCAGGCGGGGCTGGTGATGACCCAGCATCGCGAGGCGGATCTCTCGCTGAAGCGCGTGAAAACTCTGCTGGTGGATAAAGGCTATCAGGAAGCGATCACCTACAGCTTCGTCGACCCGAAAATTCAGCAGCTGCTGCATCCGGGCGAAGAGGCGCTGATTCTGCCAAGCCCTATTTCCAGCGATATGTCGGCGATGCGCCTGTCGCTCTGGACCGGCCTGCTGAGCGCCGTGGTCTACAACCAGAACCGCCAGCAGGGTCGCGTGCGCCTGTTTGAGAGCGGTTTGCGCTTTGTGCCTGATACCCAGGCGAATTTAGGTATCCGTCAGGATCTTATGCTGGCGGGTGTGCTGAGCGGCAATCGCAATGAAGAGCACTGGGATCTGGCGCGTCAGGCGGTTGACTTCTATGATTTGAAAGGCGATTTAGAATCGCTGCTCGATTTAACCGGCAAGCTGGACGACATTCGCTTCCGCGCGGAAGCCAATCCGGCGCTGCATCCGGGGCAAAGCGCGGCGATTTATTTGCATGAAGAACGAATCGGATTTATCGGGGTGGTTCATCCTGAGCTGGAACGTAAGCTGGATCTCAACGGCCGCACCTTAGTCTTTGAACTGCTTTGGAATAAGGTCGCAGACCGCGTCCTGCCTGAAGCGCGCGAGATTTCACGCTTCCCGGCGAACCGTCGCGATATCGCTGTGGTTGTGGCTGAAAACGTCCCCGCAGCAGATATCATCGCCGAGTGTAAGAAAGTTGGCGTAAATCAGGTAGTTGGCGTAAACTTGTTTGACGTGTACCGCGGTAAGGGTGTTGAAGAGGGTTTCAAGAGCCTCGCCATCAGCCTGATTTTGCAGGATACCAGCCGGACACTCGAAGAAGAGGAGATTGCCGCGACCGTTGGCAAATGCGTTGCGGCATTAAAAGAGCGATTCCAGGCAACCTTGAGGGATTGAACCTATGGCGCTTACAAAAGCTGAAATGTCAGAGTACCTGTTTGAGAAGCTTGGGCTGAGCAAACGCGACGCAAAAGAGCTGGTGGAGCTGTTTTTTGAAGAGGTTCGCCGCGCTCTGGAGAATGGTGAACAGGTAAAACTGTCTGGGTTTGGTAATTTCGACCTGCGCGATAAAAATCAGCGTCCAGGCAGGAATCCAAAAACGGGGGAAGATATTCCAATTACCGCGCGCCGCGTGGTAACGTTCCGCCCGGGTCAGAAGCTGAAAAGCCGCGTCGAAAACGCTTCCCCGAAAGATAACGACTGACCGATTTCAGTGTTCTAAAAAGGCCGCTTACGCGGCCTTTTTCATTTCCATGCCGCGCGCGTTCTCCTCTTTTCTGCCGCATCTCTTCATACTGTCAGCATTCTGTAAGCATAAGGGAAATAAGCTGAAAATCCGCCTGCGCCGATAGTGACGCGCGAGGCGCTTTTGCTATAACTGCGGCGAGAGACAACAAGAGATCGTCCTGATGAAAAAAACTGCACTGCTTTTAAGCCTCCTGATGGGGATGCCGCTGCTGGCGAGCGCCAGTGCGCCGCACCATGATAATCCGCCGCGCGTCAGCGCCCATATCGGCGATCGCGACCATCGCGGCTACTACTGGGACGGCTACGACTGGCGCTCGTCAAAATGGTGGCAGTCGCACCACGGCCGCAACGTCGGGCTGAAAGGGCCGCACGGCTACTGGAACGGCAACGGCTGGCAGGCGCAGCGGCCCGATCGCGGCAGGCCGGTAGCGAACCGCGATAATCCGTCGCACAGCGACCGTCAGCCCCACGGCGAGCCGCTGCCGCCGCGCCCGGAGCACGGCTAATAACCCTCAAGGCGGCGCCCAACGGCGCCGCCTACGCCAGCCTTTCTTTTTCCGCCAATCTCTCTACAATCAAATCTCTGTTTTCTCAACGAATCCCCAACTATGTCCCTGCTGGATCAGCTTGCTTATCAGGCGGATCGCCGCAGCCGTCGCGCGCTCACGGCGCTGTGTCTTCTTCTGCTGGCGTTAATGGTGCTCAGCCTGTGCGCGGGCGATAGCTGGATCGCGCCAGCGCAGTGGCTGAGCGACAGTGGCCGGCTGTTCGTCTGGCAGCTGCGCCTGCCGCGCACCCTGGCGGTCGTGCTGGTCGGCGCGGCGCTGGCGGTGTGCGGCGTGGTGATGCAGGCGCTGTTTACCAACCCGCTCGCGGAGCCAGGCCTGCTCGGCGTCTCTAACGGCGCCGGCATCGGCCTGGTGCTGGGCGTGCTGTTCGGCAGCGGTTCCCTCTGGAGCCTGAGCCTGGCGGCGATGGCGGGCGCGTTGCTCATCACGCTAATCCTGCTGCATTTCGCGCACCGGCAGCTCTCCGTCACGCGGCTGCTGCTGACCGGCGTGGCGCTGGGCATTATCTGCAGCGCCATCATGACCTGGGCGGTCTACTTCAGCACCAGCCTCGACCTGCGCCAGCTGATGTACTGGATGATGGGCGGCTTCAGCGGCATCGACTGGCGCTACGGCTGGATGATGCTGGCGCTGCTGCCGGTTACCGCTGGGCTGATTGCCACCGCGCGGGTGCTTAATCTGCTGGCGCTCGGCGAAACCTCGGCGCAGCAGCTGGGCCTGCCGCTTTTTTTCTGGCGTAATGCGCTGGTGCTGGCGATGGGCTGGCTGGTGGGCGTCAGCGTTGCTATGGCGGGCGCGATCGGTTTTGTCGGCCTGGTGATCCCGCATCTGCTGCGGCTCAGCGGCATCAGCGATCACCGCTATCTGCTGCCGACTTCGGCGCTGGCGGGCGCGGGCGTGCTGCTCGCCGCCGATATTATCGCGCGCCTGGCGCTGACCTCGGCAGAGCTGCCGATCGGCGTGGTGACCGCCACGCTCGGCGCGCCGCTGTTTATCGCGCTATTAGTCAAATCTTCGCGCTAGCTTCGGCTGGCTTTCTGCATCCTCTACAGGAGACGTTTATGAGCCTTTATCAAACAGAAGTAACCACCATCGACGGCGAAAAAACCACGCTGGAGCAGTGGCAGGGCAAAGTGCTGCTGGTGGTTAACGTGGCGTCGAAATGCGGCCTTACGCCGCAGTACGAGCAGCTGGAGGCGCTGCAGCAGCAGTATGAAGCGCAGGGCTTTAGCGTGCTCGGTTTTCCCTGCAATCAGTTCCTCGAGCAGGAGCCGGGCAGCAACGACGAGATCAAAACCTTCTGCAGCACCACCTACGGCGTCACCTTTCCCATGCTGGCCAAAGGCGACGTCAACGGCCCGGCGCGCCATCCGCTCTACACGCAGCTGGTAGCGGCGCAGCCGGAGGCGGTGCGTCCGGAAGGCAGCGGCTTCTACGAGCGCATGGCGAGCAAAGGCCGCGCGCCGAAAGCGCCTGGCGATATCCTGTGGAATTTTGAAAAGTTCCTGATTGACCGCGAGGGCAACGTTGCGCAGCGTTTCTCGCCGGATATGACGCCGGACGACGCCATTATCCAGCAGAGCATTCAGCAGGCGCTGGCGCAGTAAATGGTTCTGAGCCTCAAGGACGCCGCCGTTCCTGGACGGCTGGCGCCTTTTTCCGCCGAAGTGGGCGCCGGCACGCTGCTGCACCTGGTCGGGCCTAACGGCGCGGGCAAAAGCAGCCTGCTGGCGCTGATGGCGGGAATGCTGGCGGGTGAAGGGGAAATTCAACTGCTGCAGCGCCCGCTGCGCGAATGGCGCGGCGCGGCGCTGGCGCGAGTGCGCGCATGGCTGCCGCAGCAGATAGCGCCCGGTTTTATGCCGGTCTACCACTATCTGCGTCTGCACCTGAGCGACGCGCGGGCGGACGGGACGCTGAGCGAGCTGCTGGAGACGCTGCGGCTGCAGGACAAGCTGGCGCGGCCGCTGACGCAGCTGTCGGGCGGCGAGTGGCAGCGCGTCAGACTGGCGGCGGCGTTCGCCCAGATCGATCCCGCCCTCAATCCGCAGGGCCGAGTGCTGCTGCTGGACGAACCGATGACCGGGCTGGATATCGCCCAGCAAAATGCCGTGCATAACCTGATCGTCGGGCTGCGGCGCGCTGGCGTCTGCGTCATCGCCAGCAGCCACGATCTTAACCATACGCTGCGCCATGCCGACAGCGTCTGGCTGATGGCGCAGGGGCGTGTAGTGGCGCAGGGCGCGGCCGCATCGATCCTCACGCCCGAGCGCCTCAGCGACCTCTACGCGATTCCGTTCCGCCAGCTGGAGCTGGACGGTCAGCCGCTGTTGACGATACAACCCTGAACGTCGCGTCTTGCCAGGCTGCGCGCCTGACGCTAGAGTGAGGCCGTTGCGATTAAAGGAGATGCGCGCGAATGCGGATGGGCGTGATTTTACTGGTGCTGATACTGGCGGGATGCAGCGGCCACCGCGCGCCGCCGGTGAACGGCCGACTGTCGGATTCCATTATGGTGGTGGCGCAGCTCAATGAGCAGCTGGGGCAGTGGCGCGGCACCCCTTATCGCTACGGCGGCATGAGCCGCGGCGGCGTCGACTGTTCGGGATTTGTCTATCTCACCATGCGCGACAGGTTCGATCTGCAGCTGCCGCGCAGCACGCGGGCGCAGAGCGATATCGGTACGCGCATCAGCAAGGATGAGCTGCAGCCGGGCGATCTGGTCTTTTTTAAAACCGGCCGCGGCGAAAACGGCCTGCACGTCGGCATCTACGACAGCGACAACGCCTTTATTCACGCCTCTACCAGTCAGGGCGTGATTCGCTCTTCGCTCGACAACGTCTACTGGCGCAAAGCTTTCTGGCAGGCGCGGCGTATTTAAGGCAAATTAATAATCCTCCCCCAGCGGCGCGCGTCGGAATAGCAGCGGAAATAGCAGCAACAAATGGGGGATTTTATAACTCTTATTTAAAATGGCACTTTACGCTGCCGGGAAATAATTATATCAATAGGGCGGAGAGTTAATTTTCTGGTAAAGGGTATTATACGCTACCGTTATTTGGCTTAGGGATCTGGCGCAGCGGGCAAAGCGAAATTTAACGGCAAAGATGTCCATCTCTTCCCGCGTTTGGTACTATTGCCTGCCCGATTTCGATGATATACGATGCGCCAGTCGCCACTTTATCTGGCTGTAAAAATGAAAGTTCATTTATCTGCCGACTATCAGTCGGAAATTTGGTTTTATCCTGCCTGCACAATTAACGGGCAGCTGGCGGCCGTCGAGTTGGTTAGCCAGTTCGTCCATGATACTGCGCCTGTCACCTTGCCGCAGGACTTGCTGTTGCCGCAGCTTGATGAGACGCAAAGGCTGCGCCTGCTGCAGCGACAGATCGGCTTGCTGGAACAATACCGCGACTTCTTTGATAAAAATCATGTCCTGGCATTAATGCGTATTGATGAAAATCTGGCGCGCACGCTGCTGGCGAGTGAATTGCTGATACGTAAAATTAAACAGCTTCCTTTTTTATTACTCGACCTCAGCGAAACGTTTCCGCAGCTTTTAAACGGAATTAATGACCCTCTTATTTCTGCACTAAAACAACAGTTCCGTTTATCATTATCCCATTTCGGCGCGGGTAAATCCTCGACGCGCGCGGTCTACGATAATCTGTTCGACTGCATCAAACTGGATAAACAATTTATTCAGTCGCTGGCGAAACGCGCCTCATTCCAGCCCTTTATTCAGAGCATCGTCGATAACTTTCGCAGCCATACGCAGCTGATGATTATTTGCGGCATTGATGACAGCGCGCTGCTCGATAAAACCGCCACGCTGCAGCAGGCGGTGCTGCAGGGCGCGCTTTTCCCGCCGGTGAAGGCTGAGTCGCTGTCGCGGCTGATTGCCAGAGAATGCCGCGTCCCTGACTAAGCTCGCCTGTTGTATTTGATTCCTCACCACTATACTTGCGGTGTCTCGCGCGGCCGCGTCTGCGGCGGGACGGCCCGATATCCGGTTATTCACAGCGACGGCGGCTCTGGTTTCGCCGGGCTGCCGCTCGGGAGAGTCTATGTTGTTTGATAACAGCTGGCAGCGCGAGCTGCCGGGTTTCTATACCGCTCAGGCGCCGACGCCGCTCAAGGGCGGACGCCTGTTTTACCACAATGCGCCGCTGGCGCAGACGCTGGGCGTCGATGCGGCGCTTTTCGCCGGCGAAGGCCATGGCGTCTGGCACGGCGCCGCGCTGCTGCCGGGCATGCAACCGTTGGCGCAGGTTTACAGCGGCCATCAGTTCGGCGTCTGGGCCGGTCAGCTTGGCGACGGGCGCGGCATTCTGCTGGGCGAGCAGCGCCTTGACGCGGGCGGCAAGGTCGACTGGCACCTGAAGGGCGCAGGGCTGACCCCTTATTCGCGCATGGGCGACGGGCGCGCGGTGATTCGCTCCACGGTGCGCGAATTTCTCGCCTCGGAAGCGCTGCACCATCTGGGCATTCCCACCACGCGCGCGCTCGCTATCGCCATCAGCGACGAGCCGGTCTATCGCGAATCGCCCGAGCGCGGCGCGACACTGATGCGCATTGCGGAAAGCCATCTGCGCTTCGGTCATTTCGAACACTTCTTTTACAGCCAGCAGCAGGAAAAAGTCGAACAGCTGGCGGACTATGCGCTGCGCCACCACTGGCCGCATCTGGTCGACGAAGCGGATAAATACCTTTTATGGTTTACCGACGTCGTCGAGCGCACCGCGCGCCTGATCGCCCGGTGGCAGAGCGTGGGCTTTGCGCACGGCGTGATGAACACCGATAACATGTCGCTGTTGGGGTTAACCATCGACTACGGCCCGTACGGTTTCCTGGACGACTACCAGCCCGGCTTTATCTGCAACCACAGCGATTATCAGGGGCGCTACAGCTTCGAAAACCAGCCGATGATCGGCCTGTGGAACCTTAACCGCCTGGCGCATGCGCTTTCCGGCCTGCTGAGCGTCGACCAGCTCAAGCAGGCGCTGAGCCACTATGAGCCGGAGCTGATGCGCGTCTGGGGCGAGCGTATGCGGGCGAAACTGGGCTTGAGCCAGGCCGACGGCGGCGACAATGACCTGCTGGTGGAACTGCTGTCGCTGATGACCCAGGAGCGCAGCGACTACACCCTGACGTTCCGTCTGCTGAGCGAAACGCAGCAGCAGGAGGCGCGCTCGCCGCTGCGCGACGAATTTATGGATCGCGACGCCTTTGACCGCTGGTATCAGCGCTATCGCGCGCGTTTGCTGCAGGAAGGGGGGGACGATGAGACGCGACAGCAGCGGATGAAGGCCGCTAACCCGGCGCTGGTGCTACGCAACTATCTGGCGCAGCAGGCGATCGACGAGGCGGAAAAAGGCGAGAGCGGGGCGCTGGCGCGGCTGCATCAGGCGCTGCAGCAGCCCTTTAGCGACGAAACGGCCGCTGAGTATCGTCAGCGGCCGCCGGACTGGGGAAAATCGCTGGAGGTCAGCTGCTCCAGCTAACGGCTCAGAAGCGGCTGTTTACCGCCTCGGCCAGCAGCGACAGCACCGCTTCGCTGTCCTGCCAGCCGAGGCAGGGATCGGTAATCGACTGGCCGTAAACCAGCGGCTCGCCCGCGACCACCTTCTGATTTCCCTCTTCGATAAAGCTTTCGATCATTACGCCCGCGACCGCGCGCGAACCGGCGCGGATCTGCTGCGCCACCTCGGCCGCCACCTCTTTCTGACGACGATGCTGCTTCAGGCAATTGCCGTGGCTGAAATCGATCACCAGCTGTTCCGGCAGGCTAAACTCGCGCAGGCTGGCGGCCGCGGCGGCCACGTCGTCGGCGTGATAGTTAGGCGCTTTGCCGCCGCGCAGGATCACATGGCCGTGCGGATTGCCGCTGGTCTGGTAAATCGTCATCTGGCCATCTTTATCGGGCGACAAAAACATATGGCTGGCGCGCGAGGCGCGAATCGCGTCCACCGCAATGCGCACGTTGCCGTCGGTGCCGTTCTTGAAGCCTACCGGGCAGGAGAGCGCGGAGGCCATCTCGCGGTGGATTTGGCTCTCGGTGGTGCGCGCGCCAATTGCGCCCCAGCTAATTAAATCGGCGATAAACTGGCCGGTGACCATATCGAGAAATTCCGTCGCGGTAGGTAAACCCAGACGATTGATATCGAGCAGGATCTGACGCGCCAGGCCGATGCCGCGGTTGACGTTGAAGCTGCCGTCCAGATCGGGATCGGAGATCAAGCCTTTCCAGCCCACCACGGTGCGCGGTTTTTCAAAATAGGTGCGCATTACGATTTCAAGGCGGTCGGCGTAGCGCTCGCGCAGCGCATTCAGCCGCTGGGCGTAGTCGAGCGCCGCGCGCGGGTCGTGCAGCGAGCAGGGGCCGATAATCACCAGCAGGCGCGGATCGTCGCCGGTAAGAATGCGGGCGATGCGCTGGCGCGCGCGCGTGACGTTATCCGCCACGTCGGCGGAAAGAGGGTGTTCGGCGGCTAACGCGGCAGGCGTAATCAGGCTGCCGATGCGTGCCGTACGCAGTTCATCAGTTTTGTTCATGAGCATCTCGAAAGCTTTTTCTTCGCAGCGGTGACATACCGGGAAGTGATGATGATCACAATAAATTATTAGCCTGCGAATGCAAGCCTATAAACTGAAATGATATTTTGTGCGACGGCAGCGGCGCTTTACAAAACCGCCGTCGCGGGTGCCTCAGTACATGCGGCGCGTCAGCCCCATGATGTCGAGAATTTTGGTGGCGATCTCTTCGACCGAATAGTTGGTGCTGTTGAGGTAGCGAATCTGATGGGTGCGAAACAGCGCTTCGACCTCGCCGACTTCGAGCCGGCACTGGCGCATGGAGGCGTAGCGGGTATTTTCCGCCCGCTCCTGGCGAATGGCGGCAAGCCGCTCGGGATCGATGGTCAGGCCAAACAGCTTGTTCTGAAACGGGCGCAGGGCGGCGGGCAGCTTAAGGTTATCCATATCGTCGGCGATAAAAGGATAGTTGGCGGCGCGGATGCCGAACTGCATCGCCAGATAGAGGCTGGTGGGCGTTTTGCCGCAGCGCGACACGCCCAGCAGGATCACCTGCGCATCTTCCAGCCCGCGCAGCGAGATGCCGTCGTCGTGCGCCAGGGTGTAGTCAATCGCGGCGATGCGCGCGTCGTACTTGCCGAGGTTGCTGGCGTCGAGACCGTGGGTGCGGTGCGCCACCGGGGCGGGCGCCATGCCCAGCTCCTCCTGCAGCGGCGCCACCAGCGCCTGCACGATATCCTGACAGAAACCTTCGCTCTGCGTAATGATGTCGCGGACTTCCGGCGTGACGATAGAGAAAAACACCAGCGGACGCACGCCGCTTTTCTGATAGAGCGCGTTGATCTGCGCCTTTACCGCCTGGGCGCGCTGCACGTTCTCGACAAAAGGGAGCGTCAGGCTGTTGAAGCCCACCGGAAACTGCGACAGCACCGCGTGGCCCAGCACCTCTGCGGTAATCGCGGTGCCGTCGGAAATATAAAAAACGCTTCTTTCGCTGCTCATGGCCTTTACCTTATGCGTAGAGAGATAGCGTCAGGTTAGCAGCTTTAATTAGCGGTCAGAACAAAATAAAAAATCCATGTTTAAATTTTGTGAACTTTTCGTTTTTTCTCGCCTGCGGCAGCAAAAACCGATGTCGCTAAATAATGAAATGACGTTTTAACTTCGCCATGCTCGCCACTGCTGCCTGCGACCGGGAAATAACGCGGCAGGTCGTTGCGCAACAAAAAGAGCTGATAAGCTGATGAAAAATAGCGAAAACAAGCAACATCATAGCCTTAGCGTAAAATAGCGGATTTGCGCAACGTGGCGCAATTATCGGAATAATTCCTAAAGTGCTAAATCTTGCGCGCTTTAACGATTCAACACTTAGTCATTAATTGCGCATTGTGCCAGGCTAATTTTGCGAATAGCTAAATTTTCCATGTGCCCATTCATTCTTAAAAGGATAATCTCGATGTCCATTACAGGCGAACAGCCGTTAGTGCTCTGGTATAACCAGCTTGGCATGCACGATGTCGATCGCGTGGGAGGCAAAAACGCCTCTCTGGGTGAAATGATTACGAATTTGTCGTCGCTGGGCGTTTCCGTGCCCAACGGATATGCGACCACATCTTACGCATTTAATCAGTTCCTCGATCAGAGCGGCCTCAACCAGCGCATTTACGATTTACTGGACAAGACCGATATCGACGATATCGACGAGCTGGCGAAAGCCGGCAAGCAGATCCGTCAGTGGGTCGTGGATACCCCGTTCCAGCCCGAACTGGAAACGGCTATTCGCGAGGCATACGAGCAACTCTCCGCAGACGATGCCGAGGCATCCTTTGCCGTACGCTCTTCCGCCACCGCGGAAGATATGCCGGACGCCTCCTTCGCCGGCCAGCAGGAAACCTTTCTTAACGTGCAGGGCTATGACGCGGTGATTATCGCCGTGAAGCACGTTTACGCTTCGCTGTTTAACGATCGCGCTATCTCCTACCGCGTGCATCAGGGCTACGACCATCGCGGCGTCGCGCTGTCGGCGGGCGTTCAGCGTATGGTGCGCTCCGATCTCGCCTCTTCAGGCGTGATGTTCACCATCGATACCGAATCGGGCTTCGATCAGGTGGTGTTTATCACTTCCGCCTTCGGTCTTGGCGAAATGGTGGTGCAGGGCGCGGTCAATCCCGACGAGTTTTACGTGCACAAGCCGACCCTGGCCGCCGATCGCCCGGCGATCGTGCGCCGCAATATGGGCTCGAAAAAGGTGCGTATGGTCTACGCCGATTCGCAGTCGCACGGCGAGCAGGTGCGCATCGAAGATGTGCCGGAAAGCGAACGCGACCGTTTCTCGCTGACCGATGAAGAAGTGCAGGCGCTGGCGCGTCAGGCGGTGCTGATCGAGCAGCACTACAAGCGCCCAATGGATATCGAATGGGCCAAAGATGGCCATACCGGCAAGCTCTTTATCGTGCAGGCGCGACCGGAAACCGTGCGCTCCAACGGACAGGTGATGGAGCGTTATAACCTGCAGGGCACAGGCAGCGTGGTGGTGGAAGGCCGCGCCATCGGTCATCGCATCGGCGCGGGCGAAGTCAAAGTGATCCACGACATCAGTGAAATGAACCGCATTGAAAAAGGCGACGTGCTGGTCACCGATATGACCGATCCCGACTGGGAGCCGATCATGAAGAAAGCCTCGGCGATCGTCACTAACCGCGGCGGACGCACCTGTCACGCGGCGATTATCGCGCGCGAGCTGGGCATCCCGGCAGTGGTGGGCTGCGGCGACGCTACCGAGCGTTTGCAGGACGGCAACAAAGTCACCGTCTCCTGCGCCGAGGGCGACACCGGCTATGTCTATAGCGATTTGATCGATTTCGAAGTCACCAGTTCGCAGGTAGACGAGATGCCGGCGCTGCCGCTGAAGATCATGATGAACGTCGGCAACCCTGACCGCGCATTCGATTTTGCCTGCCTGCCGAACGAAGGCGTGGGCCTGGCGCGTCTGGAGTTCATTATCAACCGCATGATTGGCGTGCATCCAAAAGCGCTGCTGGAGTTTGACCAGCAGACGCCGGAACTGCAGCAGCAGATCCGCGGCATGATGAAAGGCTTCGACAGCCCGGTCGAGTTCTATATCGCCCGTCTGACTGAAGGGATCGCCACGCTCGGCGCCGCCTTCGCGCCGAAGCGGGTGATTGTGCGCCTGTCGGACTTTAAATCGAACGAGTATGCCAATCTGGTAGGCGGCGAGCGCTACGAGCCGGAAGAGGAGAACCCGATGCTGGGTTTCCGCGGCGCCGGACGCTATGTGGCGGACAGCTTCCGCGACTGTTTCGCGCTGGAGTGCGAAGCGGTGAAGCGCGTGCGCAACGAGATGGGCCTGACCAACGTCGAAATCATGGTGCCCTTTGTGCGCACCGTGGCGCAGGCGCAGGCGGTGGTTGAGGAGCTGGGCCGTCAGGGGCTGAAGCGCGGCGAGAACGGCCTGAAAATCATTATGATGTGCGAAATCCCCTCAAACGCGCTGCTGGCCGAGCAGTTTCTTGAGCATTTCGACGGCTTCTCAATCGGCTCGAACGATATGACGCAGCTGGCGCTGGGGCTGGATCGCGATTCAGGCGTGGTGTCGGCGCTGTTCGACGAGCGCAACGAGGCGGTGAAAGCGCTGCTGTCGATGGCGATTCAGGCGGCGAAAAAGCAGGGCAAATATGTCGGCATCTGCGGCCAGGGGCCATCCGATCATCAGGACTTCGCGGCCTGGCTGATGGAAGAGGGTATCGACAGTCTGTCACTCAATCCGGACACCGTGGTGGAAACCTGGCTGTCGCTGGCTGAGTTAAGCAAAAGCGCATGATTATTTAGGTAAATTGTCGCTAAAAGGCCAGCTTTGCTGGCCTTTTTACTTTATTCAGGCCAAAAAAAAGCCCATCACAGGGGATGGGCAAAGACTACACACAGCAATTCTTCACTTTACTCAGGGGAAAAAGGTTGTTTAAAAATCAGTAGGTTGATTTCAAACTTAGGAATCATGTTATTCATCGCGCGGTTCTGAGTCTTTAAGAATCCTCTTATTAGTTTAAAGCCAGTAAACTTTTGTCACCTGTTTAGCCGCAAGATCGGGGTAAACCAGTGCGAAAAATAAACTATTCGCCGCTGATATGCGGCCTCATGGCCGAAAACTGCGTTTTTTCTTAAAAACCGCTAATGAAAAAAAATATTAACGTCGCGCAAATGAGTCAGGGCGGTTAACCGCCCTGAGCCTGGTTTCAGGATGGCAGATGCTCTTCGTCGTGATCGGACAGAATCTCGACCACGCTGGCGAGATCGCCTTCTGGCGGCGGCGGGGCCTCATGCATCCAGACAGAGACCAGTCGGTAAGAGACCGCCAGCACGACAGGACCGATAAAGAGACCAATCAGGCCGAAGGCGACCAGCCCGCCGATAACGCCGGAGAGGATCAGGATCATCGGCAAATCGGCGCCCATGCGGATCAGCATCGGGCGCAGCACATTGTCCAGCGTGCCGACCACGCAGCTCCAGATCAGCAGCACCGTGCCCCAGGTGGTGTCGCCGCTCCAGTAGAGCCAGATAATGGCGGGCACCAGCACGATAAGCGGTCCTATCTGCACCAGACAGCAGAGGATCATCAGGACGGTCAGCAGCGTGGCGTAGGGGATGCCGGAGAGCGCCAGGCCGATGCCGCCCAGCACGCCCTGCACCAGCGCGGTCACCACCACGCCGAGCGCCACGGCGCGGATCGCCTGACCGGCCAGCAGCACCGTGGCGTCGCCGCGACGGCCCGCCATGCGAAAGGCGAAGTGGCGGATGCCCTGCGCCGCCTGTTCGCCGCGCCAGAACAGCAGGGCGCTGAACAGCAGCATTACGCCGAGGTGGATCATCAGCCGACCGAAGTGGCCCGCCTGCGCGACAAAGAAGCCGGTGGTGCGACCCACGTAGGGCTGCAGTTTCGCCATAATGGCGGATCCGCCGCCCGCCACCAGTTTATGGTAGCTGGAGAAGAGTTTGTCGCCGATGGCCGGAATATCATTCAGCCACAGCAGCGACGGCATCTCCATATGACCCTGCGTCGCCCAGGCGATAACGGGCGCGCTATTGTCGATGAGGCTGTTGACCAGCAGCGCGATGGGAATAATAAACAGCAGCAACAGCAGCAGCGTCATCACGATGACCGCCAGTGAACGCCGGTTCCACAGCAGGCGCTGCACGCGCAGCATCAGCGGCCAGGTGGCGATCACCACCATGCTCGCCCAGGCAAAACCCAGTATAAAAGGCTGAACTATCCAGATGCAGGCGACGATCATCAGCAGGATAAAGAGCAGCGTAAAGAGCCTCTGCGGCATATCCGTGGTGCGGTGCAGGTTTTTCATAAGGAACAACGACCTCAAATAATCCTTCATTAGGGGGCAATCAGGCCCGACTTAATGATGAGCTATTTCGGCCCCTTTAAACAGAGGCGAAAGAAGCGGTTTTTCCCTTTCCTGAAAAAACAGCGAGCGCGAAAAAAATGTGTTAAAACGGAACGTTCAGACAAAACAAGCAACGCAAACGTTTACAACATCTGGTCTCCCAATAATGATCCCACAGATTTCTCAGGCGCCCGGCCTCGTTCAACGGGTGCTGACATTCCTCGACGCGCTGAAGGCGCAGGGCTTCACTGGCGATACCGCCACCAGCTACGCCGACCGTCTGTTAATGTCCACCGACAACAGCATCTATCAGCTGCTGCCGGACGCGGTGCTCTTTCCGCGCTCTACCGCAGACGTCGCGCTGATTGCGCGCCTGGCGGGCGAGGCGCGCTTTAATGAGCTGATCTTCACGCCGCGCGGCGGCGGAACCGGCACCAACGGCCAGTCGCTGAATCAGGGCATCGTGGTGGACATGTCACGCCATATGAACCGCATCCTGGAGATTAATCTCGAGCAGGGCTGGGTGCGCGTCGAAGCGGGCGTGGTCAAGGATCAGCTTAACGCCTGGCTTAAGCCCTACGGCTTTTTCTTCTCGCCGGAGCTCTCTACCAGCAACCGCGCGACGCTGGGCGGGATGATCAATACCGACGCCTCGGGCCAGGGCTCGCTGGTCTACGGGAAAACCTCCGATCACGTGCTGGGGCTGCGCGCAGTGCTGCTCGGCGGCGATATTCTCGATACCCGGCCGATGGCCGCCGCGCTGGCGGAGACGCTGGCGCAGACCGCGACGCCGGAAGGGCGTATCTATCAGCAGGTGCTGACGCGATGCCGCGAGCAGCGCGCGCTGATTCTGGAAAAATTTCCGAAGCTGAACCGCTTCCTCACCGGCTACGATCTGCGTCACGTCTTCAGCGACGATATGCAGACCTTCGATCTGACGCGTCTGCTGTGCGGCGCCGAGGGGACGCTGGCCTTTATCACCGAAGCGCGGCTCGACATTACGCCGATCCCGAAAGTGCGTCGGCTGGTGAATATCAAATATGACTCGTTCGACTCTGCGCTGCGCAACGCACCCTTTATGGTCGAGGCGCAGGCGCTGTCGGTTGAAACGGTCGATTCCAAAGTGCTTAACCTGGCGCGGGAAGATATCGTCTGGCACTCGGTGCGCGAGCTGATTACCGACGTGCCTGACAAAGAGATGCTCGGCCTCAATATCGTCGAATTCGCCGGCGACGACGGCGCGCTGATCGAGCAGCAGGTCGCTTCGCTCTGCGCGCGGCTGGATAGCCTGATGGCGCAGCGCCAGGGCGGCGTGATCGGTTATCAGCTCTGCGAGGATCTTGACGGTATCGAGCGCATCTATAACATGCGGAAAAAAGCGGTAGGCCTGCTGGGCAACGCCAAAGGGCGCGCCAAGCCGATCCCCTTTGTCGAGGATACCGCCGTGCCGCCGGAGCACCTTGCCGACTATATCGTCGAGTTTCGCGCGCTGCTCGACAGCCACGGCCTGAGCTACGGTATGTTCGGCCACGTCGACGCGGGCGTGCTGCACGTGCGTCCGGCGCTGGACATGTGCGATCCGCAGCAGGAGATGCTGATGAAAACCCTGTCGGATGAGGTGGTGGCGCTGACCGCGCGCTACGGCGGACTGCTCTGGGGCGAACACGGCAAAGGATTCCGCGCGCAGTATAGCCCGGCGTTCTTCGGCGAAACGCTGTTCAACGAGCTGCGCCGCATCAAGGCGGCGTTCGATCCCGACAACCGTATGAATCCCGGCAAGATCTGTACTCCCATCGACAGCAACGAGCCGATGATGCAGGTCGACGCGACGAAGCGCGGCAGCTACGATCGCCAAATCCCGCTGACGGTGCGCAGCGAGTGGCGCGGCGCGATGGAGTGCAACGGCAACGGCCTCTGCTTCAACTTCGATGCGCGCAGCCCGATGTGCCCCTCCATGAAAATTACCCGCAACCGCATCCATTCGCCAAAAGGACGCGCTACCCTGACGCGTGAATGGCTGCGCCTGCTGGCGGAGCAGGGCGTCGATCCGCAGCAGCTTGAAAAGCAGCTGCCGGAAAACAGCCTGTCGCTGCGCGCCCTGATTGGCCGCGTGCGCAACAGCTGGCACGCCAGCAAGGGGGAATATGACTTTTCCCATGAGGTGCATGAGGCGATGTCCGGCTGTCTCGCCTGTAAAGCCTGCTCAACCCAGTGCCCGATCAAAATCGACGTGCCCGATTTTCGCGCCCGCTTTTTGCAGCTCTACCATACGCGCTACCTGCGCCCGGTAAGCGACCATCTGGTGGCGGCGGTCGAGAGCTATGCGCCGCTGATGGCGAAAGCGCCGAAGGCGTTTAACTTCTTTCTGCGCCAGCCCTGGATGCGCGAGCTAAGCAAAACCCATATCGGCATGGTCGATCTGCCGCTGCTGTCGTCGCCTTCGCTGAAGCAGGAGCTGAGCGGCCATCCGGCGATGGGCATGACGCTGGAGAAACTCGAGGCGCTGAGCCCAGCGCAGCGCGCCGAAACGGTGCTGGTGGTGCAGGACCCCTTTACCAGCTTCTACGAGGCGCAGCTGATCGCCGACTTCATTCGTCTGATCGAAAAGCTGGGCCTGCGGCCGGTGCTGCTGCCCTTTATGCCGAACGGCAAGGCGCAGCACGTTAAAGGCTTTCTGCAGCGCTTTGCGCGCACCGCCGGCAAAACCGCTGACTTCCTTAATCGGGTGGCGAAGCTCGGCATGCCGATGGTCGGCGTCGATCCGGCGACGGTGCTCTGCTATCGCGATGAATACAGGCAGACGCTCGGCGACAAGCGCGGCGACTTTCACGTTCAGCTGGTGCATGAGTGGCTGCGCGAGGTGGTCAGCACGCGCGACGCCGTGCCGGGAAGCGGCGAAAGCTGGTATCTGTTCGCGCACTGCACCGAAGTGACGGCGTTGCCGAACACGCCGAACCAGTGGCAAGAGATTTTTTCGCGCTTCGGCGCGCGGCTAGAGAATATCAATGTCGGCTGCTGCGGCATGGCGGGCACCTACGGCCATGAAAGCAAGAATCTCGACAACTCGCTGGGGATTTATGGGCTGTCGTGGCATCCGCAGCTGCAGAAACTGCCGCGCCAGCGCTGCCTGGCGACCGGCTTTTCCTGCCGCAGCCAGGTTAAAAGGCTGGAAGGCAACGGCATGCGGCATCCGCTGCAGGCGCTGCTGGCATTAATGTAACGAAATTGTGCGCGACGTCACGACGCGGCTGGATTAGAATATCCAGCCCGCGTGACGCACGAAGTCGCTCTGCAGCGCGGTGGCTTTGTCCCACTCTCCGACCAGCGCCAGCTGATGGCACAGGCGGGTGAGGGAGAGGCGCGCCAGCTGCCAGGCCTGGATGCGGAACAGCCTGTCGCGCTCGCTGTTGCCCATCTCCTGCACCAGCCGGTGGTGCAGTTTGCCCATGGCGTGCAGATAACTTTGATCGTCTCCGTTGATCTGGCAGATTTCGGCCATATCCAGACAGGTGTCGTTGAACTGGCGCAGCTGATGAACAGTACAGTCGGCCCGGTTGAGCTTTGCCTTCGCCAGGTAGAAATCAACGGTGATATCGCGTACGGAAAAATGATAGTCGTCGATTTTGCGCTGCAGCCAGGCAGAGACAGAGAGCGTCATGGCGCCACCTCAGATGTTGAATGATAATAATTATCATATTCAACTGGGCGCGGATTGCAATTACGCAGCGCGAAAATTTTCACGATTTACTTAGCCTGTTAATAAAATCGGCAAGAACAATTTCTGCGCATCTGATAAAGGCGTAACCTATCAATAAGAAATTATTAATAACTAGCTGAAAAATTTTTTACGTATTTTTAACAGGTTAGGCCACTGATTTTGGCGTGCGCGCTCTCGCCGCAAAGGTCTGCGAAGCAGCTATGCTTAATTAAGCAGCGATTAAAAAGAGCACAAGATGATTATCCCTGCAAAACAAGAGGTTGAAGTGATCGCCCAGATCCTTACCATAGGGGGATAGCCTGAAAAGGTCCGGACTTACGAGGTAACAACATGGCATCTGTAAATGCAGCAACGTTCTCTCCTGATGATTTCGTCTGGAAAGGGGTCACGCTGACTGATTCCGCGGCAAAGCAAATTCTTAGCCTGGTGGCGCAAGATCCTGAAGTAAAAGGTCTGCATCTCGGCGTGAAGCAATCCGGCTGCGCCGGTTTCGGCTACGTCATGGATCTGGTGAAAGAGCCTGCCGACGACGATCTGCAGTTTACGCATAACGGCGCAACGCTCTACGTGCCGCTTCAGGCAATGCCGTTTATCGACGGTACGGAAGTGGATTATGTCCGCGAAGGCCTGAACCAGATTTTTAAATTCAATAACCCTAAAGCTCAACACGCCTGCGGGTGCGGTGAAAGCTTTGGCGTCGAGTAAGTGAAATATGTCACGACACAGCGAAACATCTGACGATGTACAAATGTGGGAAGGCAAGCTCAACTACAAAGAGGGCTTCTTTACCCAGTTGCAAACCGACGAAATGGCGCACGGCATCAACGAAGATGTGGTGCGCGCGATCTCGGCTAAACGTAACGAGCCAGAGTGGATGCTGGAGTTTCGTCTTAAAGCCTTTCGCGCCTGGCTCGAAATGGAAGAGCCGCACTGGCTGAAAGCGCATTACGACAAACTGGATTATCAGGATTACAGCTATTACTCGGCGCCGTCATGCGGCAACTGCGACGATAGCTGCGCCTCTGAGCCGGGCGCGCTGCAGTCTTCGGGCATCGAAGAGACCAACACCTACCTGACGCAGGAAGTTGAGAAGGCGTTCGAACAGCTCGGCGTGCCGGTGCGTGAAGGACGCGAAGTCGCGGTCGATGCGATTTTCGACTCGGTTTCCGTCGCCACCACCTACCGCGGCAAGCTGGCGGAGCAGGGCATCATTTTTTGCTCGTTCGGCGAAGCGATTCAGGAGCACCCTGAGCTGGTGCAGAAGTATCTCGGCACCGTGGTGCCGGCCAATGACAACTTCTTTGCGGCGCTGAACTCCGCGGTCGCCTCCGACGGCACCTTCGTCTATATCCCGAAAGGGGTGCGCTGCCCGATGGAGCTGTCGACCTATTTCCGCATCAACGCGGCGAAAACCGGTCAGTTCGAACGCACTATCCTGATTGCCGACGAAGACAGCTATGTCAGCTACATCGAAGGCTGTTCCGCGCCGGTGCGCGACACCTATCAGCTGCATGCGGCGGTGGTGGAAGTCATTATTCATAAAAACGCGGAAGTGAAGTACTCCACCGTGCAGAACTGGTTCCCAGGCGGCGAAGGCGAAGGCGGCATTCTGAACTTCGTCACCAAGCGCGCGCTGTGCGAAGGCGAGAACAGCAAAATGTCCTGGACGCAGTCCGAGACTGGCTCCGCCATTACCTGGAAATACCCGAGCTGCATCCTGCGCGGCGATAACTCCATCGGCGAGTTTTACTCGGTGGCGCTGACCAGCGGCCGTCAGCAGGCGGATACCGGCACCAAGATGATCCACATTGGTAAAAACACCAAATCGACCATCATCTCCAAAGGTATCTCTGCCGGTAAGAGCCAGAACACCTATCGCGGCCTGGTGAAAATCATGCCGACCGCGACCAACGCGCGTAACTTTACCCAGTGCGACTCGATGCTGATCGGCCCCGATTGCGGCGCGCATACCTTCCCGTATGTCGAGACCCGCAACAACACCGCTCAGCTGGAGCATGAGGCGACCACCTCGCGCATCGGCGAAGATCAGCTGTTTTACTGCCTCCAGCGTGGTATCAGCGAAGAAGATGCGATCTCAATGATCGTCAACGGCTTCTGTAAAGACGTTTTCTCTGAGCTGCCACTGGAATTCGCCGTGGAAGCGCAAAAACTGTTAGCCATCAGCCTTGAGCACAGTGTGGGCTGATGCCGTCACACGCGTTGCCGGAAGCAATGTGAAGGAATAAGTATGTTAAGCATTAAAGATTTACAGGTTAGCGTTGAAGACAAAGAGATTCTGCGCGGTCTTAACCTCGAAGTGAAACCGGGCGAAGTGCACGCCATTATGGGCCCGAACGGCTCAGGCAAAAGTACGCTCTCTGCAACGCTGGCTGGCCGTGAAGATTACGAAATCACCGGCGGTTCCGTGAGCTTCAAAGGCAAAGATCTGCTGGAGCTTGACCCGGAAGACCGCGCGGGCGTAGGCATTTTTATGGCGTTTCAGTATCCGGTTGAGATCCCGGGCGTCAGCAACCAGTTCTTCCTGCAGACCGCGGTCAACGCGGTGCGTAAATATCGCGGCAAAGAAGAGCTGGATCGTTTCGACTTTCAGGACTTTATCGAAGACAAGATCCACCTGCTGAAGATGCCGGAAGATCTGCTGACCCGTTCGGTCAACGTCGGCTTCTCCGGCGGCGAAAAGAAACGCAACGACATTCTGCAGATGGCGGCGCTGGAGCCGGAACTGTGCATCCTCGATGAAACCGATTCCGGTCTGGATATCGATGCGCTGAAAATCGTCGCGGAAGGCGTCAACAGCCTGCGCGACGAAAAGCGCGCCTTTATCATCGTGACCCACTATCAGCGTATTCTGGACTACATCAAGCCAGACTTCGTGCACGTGCTGTACAAAGGTAAGATCGTCAAATCGGGCGACTTTACGCTGGTGAAACAGCTGGAGGAGCAAGGCTATGGCTGGCTTACCGACGAAGAGTGATAATGCCCTGCAGCAGTGGCATCATCTGTTTGAATCGCGTGGCGAGTCTCGCTCGCTGCAGGCTCAGCAGCACTGGCAACAGCTGATGCGCGTCGGTCTGCCGACGCGTAAGCATGAAAACTGGAAATACACCGCGCTGGATGGGCTTCTGTCCCACCAGTTCGCGCTGCCGCAGGCGAAAAGCCTGAGCCAGGCGCAGGTCGACGCGCTGGCGCTGCCGCTGGACGCGATCCGTCTGGTGTTCGTCGACGGTCAGTTTCAGCCGTCGCTGAGCGCGGCCGATACCGAACTCTTCGCCGTTCAGCATAGCCGCGCCGCCGAGCGCCGCCCGCTGCCGGCGCCGGTGCAGCCGGAAGTGTTTCTGCACCTGACCGAAAGCCTGGCGGAAGAGGTCACCTCGATTCGCCTGGCGCGCGGCAAGGCGGCGGCGCGTCCGCTCTACCTGCTGCATATCACCAGCGGCCAGGCGGATGCGCTTAACACCGTGCATCATCGCCACCATTTCGAGCTGGAAGAGAGCGCGCAGGCGCAGGTTATCGAGCATTACGTCACCCTGGACGGCGCACAGCACTTTACCGGCGCGCGCTTTACCTTCGCGGTCGGCGACAATGCCCAGCTGAAACATGTCAAGCTGGCGTTTGAAGAGAGCAGCAGCTACCACTTCGCCCATAACGATATCGTTATCGGTCGCGATGCGCAGGTAAGCAGCACCAGCTTCCTGCTGGGCGCGGGCCTCTCTCGTCACAACACCAGCGTGCAGCTCAACGGCGAGAACACCCAGCTGTCGCTGAACAGTCTGGTGCTGCCGATGAATGCGGAAGTGGCGGATACCCGCAGCTATCTGGAGCACAACAAAGGCTACTGCCTGAGCCGTCAGCTGCATAAAACCATCTCGCGCGACAAAGGCCGCGCGGTGTTTAACGGCCACATCAAAGTGGCGCAGCACGCGCTGAAAACCGACGGGCAGATGACCAACAACAACCTGTTGCTGGGTCGTCTGGCGGAAGTGGACACCAAGCCGCAGCTGGAAATCTATGCTGACGACGTGAAGTGCAGCCACGGCGCGACCATCGGCCGCATTGATGATGAGCAGATGTTCTACCTGCGCTCGCGCGGCATCGCAGAAGAAGCGGCGCAGCAGATGATTATTCACGCTTTTGCGGCCGAACTGACCGAAGCGCTGGATGATGAGACGCTGCGTCAGGCGGTTCTGCAACGCATCGCGGCGCGTTTCCCTGGAGATGCCTCATGATGAACTTCGATCTCGAACGTATCAGGGCCGACTTCCCGATCCTGAAGCGTGAGGTCAACGGTCATCCGCTGGCCTACCTTGACAGCGCGGCCAGCGCCCAGCGTCCGCTGGCGGTGATTAACGCCGAAAGCCATTTTTATCAGTATGGCTATGCGGCGGTGCACCGCGGCATTCACAGCCTGAGCGCGCAGGCCACCACCGATATGGAAAACGTCCGCCTGCAGGCGGCGCATTTTCTTAACGCCTCCTCGCCGGAAGAGATCGTGTTTGTCAAAGGCACCACCGAGGGAATCAACCTGGTGGCGAACAGCTGGGGCGCAAGCCAGCTGCAGGCCGGCGATAACCTGATCATCACCGAGATGGAGCACCACGCCAATATCGTGCCGTGGCAGATGGTGGCGCAGCGCACCGGCGCAGAGATCCGCGTGCTGCCGCTGAACAGCAGCGGCGAGCTGGCGATCGACGCGCTGACGGGGCTGATTGACAGCCGTACGCGCCTGCTGGCGGTGACGCACGTCTCCAACGTGCTCGGCACCGTTAACCCGGTTAAAGCGCTGGTGGCGCAGGCGAAAGCCGCCGGGCTGGTGACGCTGGTGGACGGCGCGCAGGCGGTCATGCATGGCAAGGTTGACGTGCAGGATATCGACTGCGATTTCTACGTCTTCTCCAGCCACAAAATTTACGGCCCGAACGGCGTCGGCATTCTTTACGGGCGCAAAGCGCTGCTCGACGAGATGCCGCCCTGGGAAGGCGGCGGCTCGATGATCGATCAGGTAGTGCTGCCTGTCGGCACCACCTGGAACAAAGCGCCCTGGCGTTTCGAGGCGGGCACGCCTAATACCGGCGGCATTATCGGCTTCGGCGCGGCGCTGCGCTATGTCGAAGAGATCGGTCTTGAGGCGATTCAGCAGCGTGAACAGGCGCTGATGCGCTACGCGCTCGACAAGCTCGCCTCGGTGCCCGATCTGGTGATTTACGGCCCGCAGGATCGCGCAGGCGTCATCGCTTTTAATCTGGGCAAGCATCACGCCTACGACGTCGGCAGCTTCCTTGATCAATACGGTATCGCTATTCGCACCGGCCACCACTGCGCCATGCCGCTGATGCGCCATTTCGCCGTGCCGGCCATGTGCCGCGCCTCGTTCGCCTTCTACAACAGCGAAGAAGAGGCCGATCGTCTGGCGGCGGGTTTGACCCGTATTCATCGTTTGCTGGGCGGTTGAGCAGAGTTCAGGAGTCAGTCATGGCCACGTTGCCAGATAAAGAAAAACTGGTGCGCAACTTTAACCGTTGCGCCAACTGGGAAGAGAAGTACCTCTACATCATTGAGCTGGGCGCAAAACTTCCAGAATCATCTGAAAGCCTGCATCAGCCGGAAAACGTGATCTCCGGTTGTCAGAGCCAGGTCTGGATCAAGATGACGCCGCAGAGCGACGGCACCCTGGCATTTGAAGGGGACAGCGACGCCGCTATCGTTAAGGGGTTGATTGCAGTGGTATTTAGTCTGTATCAAAACCTGACGGCAGCCGATATCGTCGCGCTGGACGTGCGGCACTGGTTCGCCGAACTGGCGTTAACTCAGCATCTGACGCCGTCGCGTTCGCAGGGCCTTGAAGCGATGATTCGGGCAATTCGCCATAACGCTCAAAATCTCCTCTGAGTTAAACTAGCAGACGCCAACAGGCGTCTGTTTTTTTATCTGAAAGAGAAGATTGCATGAAATCAGCCTTACGTTTCGCCGGTGCGCTGCTGCTAAGCGTTGGACTTGCCGCGCCGGCTTTCTCCACGGAATACCCGCTTCCTGCCGCCGACAGCCGCCTTATCGGCGAAAATCAGTTAACCACCGTTCCCGACGACAAACGTCCTCTTGAAGCTATTGCGGCGAAATACCAGATTGGGCTGCTGAGCATGCTGGAGGCCAATCCGGGCACCGATCCCTGGCTGCCCAAGGCGGGCACGCAGTTAGTGGTGCCGCAGCAGATGCTACTGCCGGATACGCCGCGCGAGGGGATTGTGGTGAACCTGGCCGAGCTGCGCCTCTATTACTACCCCAAAGGCGAAGATAAAGTCATCGTCTATCCCATTGGCATCGGCCAGCTCGGCGCCGCAACGCCGGTGATGGTGACCAGCATCAGCCAGAAGATACCTAATCCGACCTGGACGCCGACCGTCAATATCCGCAAGCGCTACGCTAAAGATGGCGTCACGCTGCCGGCGGTGGTGCCTGCCGGCCCGGAAAACCCGATGGGACTGTTTGCGCTGCGTCTGGCGCGCGGCAGCGGCAACTATCTGATCCACGGCACAAACGCCGATTTCGGCATCGGCATGCGCGTCAGCTCCGGCTGCATACGCCTGCGTCCGCAGGATATTGAAGCGCTGTTTAACAGCGTGCCGAAAGGGACGCGCGTGCAGGTGATCAACCAGCCGGTAAAATATGCCGTCGAGCCGGACGGAAAGCGCTATGTCGAAGTGCATCAGCCGCTGTCGCACAGTGATAAAGACGATCCGCAGACCATGCCGATAGCGCTCAGCCCGGCGATGAAGAAGTTTATTAAGAGTCCGCAGAGTGACAGCGCGCTGATCAAAGCGGCGCTGGAGCGTCGTTCCGGCATGCCGGTGCTGGTATCGAGCGGGGAGGCGATGGCCGCGCCGTCTGAGGCGGCGTCAGAACAGGCGCAGAGCGCGCAGACAACACCCTGAACCCGACAGTTGCCGCCGTGTGCTGGCGGCAAAATCAGAGCAAAAAAAATGGCGCCACATGGGCGCCATTTTTAATACCAGAACTCTTACTTACGGTAAGAGTGAGCCTGGTTGTCCAGACGCTGGTTAGCACGAGCTGCGTCATCTTTAGCAGCCTGCACGTCAGAACGGATTGCGTTCACGTCGTTGCTCAGCTGGTCAACTTTAGCGTTCAGAGTCTGAACGTCTGAAGACAGCTGGTCGATTTTAGCGTTGCTTGAGCAACCAGCCAGCAGAGTTGAACCCAGGATTACCGCGCCCAGTACCAGTTTAGTACGATTCATTATTTATACCCTCTAGATTGAGTTAATCTCCATGTAGCGTTACAAGTATTACACAAAGCTTTTTAAGTTGAGAATAAATTTTTGATGAGAAGATGCTTAAACTTGATCGTTCGCTCAAAGAAGCAGCGCTTCACCGCATATGATAAAAATATTTAGCGAAAACAGAGAGATTTAATCGGATTAACCTTAATTTCGGAGGATATTGAATAGTTATTATCGATTGGAAATTTCCCGGTTTTGTATTAGTGGCGGAATAAAAAAAGCGCCCCTAAAGGCGCTTTTAAATAAATGCTCAAACGAATTAAATGACGTGTACTGAGGCCGTATTTGTGGTACCGCTTGGTACTAATGCGCCCGATACCATCACCACCACGTCGCCTTTCTGCGCATAGCCGCTTTCCAGCGCCGCTTCTTTGCCGATGCGATAGAAATCGTCAGTAGAGGCGATCTCGGTTACCAGACGCGTTTCGATACCTTTGCTCAGGATCAGCTGGCGCGCGGTAGTCTCATTGGTAGTCAGCGCGAGGATAGTGGCGTCCGGGAAGTATTTGCGCACCGATTTGGCGGATTTGCCGCCTTCGGTGGCGACCACGATCAGCGGCGCTTCCAGTTTCTCGGCGGTTTCCACCGCGCCGCGGCAGACAGCTTCTGTGATGCGCAGCTTACGGGAGTCTTCCAGCGCGTCGATGCGCGACTTCATCACGCGGTCGGTGCGCTCGCAGATGGTGGCCATAATGGTCACTGACTCCAGCGGATATTTGCCCTTGGCGCTCTCGCCGGAAAGCATAACCGCATCGGTGCCGTCGAGGATGGCGTTGGCCACGTCGCCCGCTTCCGCACGAGTAGGGCGCGGGTTCTTGATCATCGAGTCGAGCATCTGGGTAGCGGTGATCACCACCTTGCGTGCCTTGTTGCACTTCTTGATCATCATCTTCTGGGCGAAGATCACTTCTTCTACCGGGATCTCTACACCCAGATCGCCGCGCGCCACCATGATGCCGTCAGAAGCGTCGAGGATTTCGTCGAAGTTGTTCAGGCCTTCCTGGTTTTCGATCTTGGAGATGATCTGAATATGTTCGCCGCCGTGGGCTTTCAGATGCTCGCGGATCTCCAGCACGTCGGAGCGCTTGCGAATAAAGGAAGCCGCCACGAAGTCGACGCCTTGCTCGCAGCCGAAAATCAGGTCGCGCTTATCTTTTTCCGCCAGCGCAGGCAGCTGGATAGAGACGCCCGGCAGGTTAACGCCTTTGTTCTCGCCGAGGTCGCCGTTGTTCAGCACGGTACACACCACGGTGTTTTCCGTCACTTCTTTAACTTCCATGCCGATCAAACCATCGTCTACCAGCACGGTGTTGCCGATTTTTAGATCTTCAGTGAAGCCGGCGTAGGTGACGGCGACGCGCTCGCTGTTGCCGATCACGCTCTGGTCGGTGGTAAAGGTAAAGGTCTGTCCCGCTTTCAGGGAGACGTCGTTACCGCCTTCCAGCTTCATGGTGCGGATTTCCGGACCTTTGGTGTCGAGCAGAATAGCGGCCTGACGACCGGTTTTCTGCATCACCGCGCGCATGTTGGCGATGCGCTGACCGTGCTCGGCGTAATCGCCGTGCGAGAAGTTGAGGCGCATAACGTTCATGCCGGCTTCAAGCAGCTGGGTCAGCATCTCTTCAGATTCGGTTTTCGGGCCGATAGTACAAACGATCTTGGTCTTTTTCATGACAGGTTATCTGTAAGTTGTGATGGATGATAAAGGTTGGGATTCGATGACGACGCATCGAAATGAGAATTCTGGTTGTTAACGAAACGGACAGTACAACGTAAGAATAGGTGACGCAGGCTGAGCGTGCAGGGAAGTTGTGCGGTTACGTCTGGAAACCGACAATAGCGTGTTGCGCAAAGAGTGTGAGTTATCGCCATAGGCACGCCGCGCTGAAACCTTTCAAGTGGAACAACGGCGGATAGTATAGACGCTAAGTATCCGAAAACCAATTAAAAAGCGGAGAAGGAAACGACAGAGATCAATAAAAAGTGATGTTGCGCAAGAGAAGAAAACAGCAAGAGTGGTGCGCTCTAATGGACTCGAACCATCGACCCCCACCATGTCAAGGTGGTGCTCTAACCAACTGAGCTAAGAGCGCATTCAGAAATTTGGTGCGTCCGAGTGGACTCGAACCACCGACCCCCACCATGTCAAGGTGGTGCTCTAACCAACTGAGCTACGGACGCACTTGGTGCGCTCTAATGGACTCGAACCATCGACCCCCACCATGTCAAGGTGGTGCTCTAACCAACTGAGCTAAGAGCGCAACACGCTGTCAGGGCGACAGCGGGGACGAATATTAACGACACGCCGCAACGCTGGCAAGGGGAAAAACGCTTTTTTAGTGCTGACTGACCAGCAACTGCGCTATGCGTCGTTTTTTTAGACGTAGCAGGAGGTTAAAGACGAGACCAAAGCAACAGGGAGAGATGAGCCGAAGCCCATCCCTCTCTTCTGGTTGTTTCCCTCAGCGTGCCGCACGCGCCAGGATCACCTGCGCTGGCAGCTGTTGCAGGCGGCGAATACGCCACAGCATCATGATCGCCGCCGAGGTCAGGCCGATAATAAACCCGCACCAGAAGCCCGCCGGACCCATACGCGGCACTACCCAGTCGGTCATCGCCAGCGTATAGCCGCTGGGCAGCCCCAGCAGCCAGTAGGCGATAAAGGTAATAAAGAAGATTGAGCGCGTATCTTTATAGCCGCGCAGAATGCCGCTGCCGATAACCTGAATCGAATCGGAGAACTGGTAAATCGCCGCCAGCAGCATCAGCTGCGCCGCCAGCGCGACCACTTCCGGGTTGTCGTTATAGAGCAGGGCGATCTGATGGCGGAAGGTCACGGTCAGCAGCGCGGTTATCGCCACCATGCAGACGCCGACGCCCTGCGCGGTCCAGGCCGCGACGCGCGCCTGTTCGGCCGAGCCCTGGCCCAGCCGGTAGCCGACGCGAATAGTGGTGGCGACGCCGAGCGACAGCGGCAGAACGAACATCAGCGAGCTGAAGTTCAGCGCAATCTGATGGCCCGCAACGTCAACGATGCCCAGCGGCGACACCATCAGCGCCACCACGGCAAACAGCGTCACCTCGAAAAAGAGCGCCAGCGCCACCGGCAGGCCGAGCGAAACCAGCCGCTGCAGCACGGCGCGCGACGGCGGCGACCAGCGGGAACGCATGCGGATATCGCGCATGCCGCCCATGCGGCGCACCCACAGCCGCATCACCAGGAACATCACCCAGTACACCGATCCGGTCGCCACGCCGCAGCCCACGCCGCCCAGCGCCGGCATGCCGAAGTGGCCGTAGATAAAGATCCAGTTGAGCGGGATATTGACCAGCAGGCCGATAAAGCCCATCACCATGCCGGGTTTGGTTTTCGACAGGCCTTCGCACTGATTGCGCATCACCTGGAAGAAGAGGTAGCCGGGCGCGCCCCATAGCAGGGCATGAAGATAGCCTTCCGCCTTCAGCGCCAGCTGTTCGTCGATATCTTGCATAGCGCGAATGACATAACCGGCGTTCCACAGCACCGCCATAATCAGAATGGCGACGAAGAAGGCCAGCCAGTAAGCCTGACGAACCTGTTCAGCGATACGTTCGCGGCGGCCGGAGCCGTTGAGTTGCGCAACGGTTGGCGTCAATGCAAGCAGAAGACCATGGCCGAATAAAATGGCCGGAAGCCAGATAGAGGTGCCGACTGCGACGGCGGCCATATCCGTGGCGCTAACCGCGCCGGCCATGATGGTATCTACAAATCCCATTGCGGTCTGCGCCACCTGAGCAAGGATGACCGGAATCGCAAGGGCAAGCAATTGACGCGCTTCTGTTAAATACTTCTGCACGTTAACACCTGTTAAAAAAGAAAAGGGGAGTGATCCCGGAGAAATGCGCGGTTAGTGTAGCGGCATTAACAGGATTCACCAAGTTTTGTCACGCTGTGCGTTATATTGCGGCTGTAAAGCGGACGCGACGCGGAAATAATATCCGCGCGCTAAGCTGTGGTAAGCTAGAGCAAACTTCGCAGAGGCCAAAACTATGTTTACCGGAATTGTGCAGGGCACCGCAAAGATTGTGTCCATTGAAGAAAAAGATCTGTTTCGCACCCATGTCGCAGAGCTGCCGGAAGAGCTGCTGCCGGGGCTGGCGCTGGGCGCGTCGGTGGCGCATAACGGCTGCTGTCTGACGGTCACGGCCATTGAAGGCAACCGCGTCAGTTTCGATCTGATTAAAGAAACGCTGCGCGTCACCAATTTAGGCGACCTGCAGGAAGGCGACATCGTCAATATTGAACGCGCGGCGAAATTCAGCGATGAGATTGGCGGCCACCTGATGTCTGGCCATATTATGACCACTGCGGAAATCTGCAAAATTATCCAGTCGGAAAATAACCGCGAAGTCTGGTTTAAAATTCAGGACCCGGCGCAGATGAAATATATTCTGCATAAAGGCTTCGTCGGTATTGACGGCATTAGCCTGACCGTGGGGGAAGTGACCAAAAGCAAATTCTGCGTCTATTTAATCCCGGAAACCCTCGAACGCACCACGCTTGGCGCGAAGAAGCTGGGACACCGCGTCAATATCGAGATCGATCCGCACACCCAGGCGATTGTCGACACCGTCGAGCGCGTGCTGGCGCAGCGCGAAGCCGCCGCACTGCGTCCGGACGTCGAGTAAGCATAAAAAAAGGCGCTCCAGGCGCCTTATTCAACAGAGCGGCTTAGCGCGCGACGCGCAGGCCGCCTTCTACGCCGCGGCTAAAAACCACCTGCCACAGCTGAATATCGCGGGCGCGAAAGGCACCGGCGCAGGCATTGAGATAGTAACTGAACATGCGCTTAAAACGTTCGCCGTACTTTTCAGAGAGCTGCGGCCACGCCTGCAGGAAGCGCTCATACCAGGCCATCAGCGTGGCGTCGTAATCGGCGCCGAAATTATGCCAGTCTTCCAGAATGAAATGAGACTCGCTGGCGTCCGCAATATGGCGCACCGACGGCAGACAGCCGTTGGGGAAAATATATTTATCAATCCAGGGATCGACATTCATATCGGTGCGGATCGCGCCGATGGTGTGCAGCAGGAACAGTCCGTCCGGCTTGAGGTTGCGGTCCACCACGTCGAAGTAGGTGGCGTAGTTTTTCGGGCCGACGTGCTCGAACATGCCCACCGAAACGATACGATCAAACTGCTGGTTAAGATCGCGATAATCCTGCAGCAGGATAGTGACGTCCAGTCCTTCACAGCGCTGCTGCGCCAGCTTCTGCTGCTCTGCCGAGATGGTCACGCCGTGCACCACCGCGCCGTAGTGGCGAGCGGCATACTCTGCCAGGCCGCCCCAGCCGCAGCCGATATCCAGCAGCGTCATGCCCGGCTCCAGCTGCAGTTTGCGGCAGATCATATCCAGCTTCGCTTCCTGCGCCTGCTCCAGCGTCTCGGCCTCTTTCCAGTAGGCGCAGGAGTATTGCATATAGGGATCGAGCATCAGCGAGAAGAGGTCGTTCCCGAGATCGTAATGCTCTTTACCCACGATCCATGCGCGTTTTTTCGACTGTAAGTTAGTGAGGCGCGCGGCGGCCACGCGCAGCGTATCTTTGAAGTGGTGCGGCAACTGCTGGTCCAGCTTGTGCTTTAGCACGCGGTGAAAAAACATATCCAGCCGTTCGCACTCCCACCAGCCATCCATATAAGCTTCGCCAAGACCAAGTGAGCCTTCCTGAATCACGCGCTTAAAAAAGTCAGGATGCTTTACCTGAATATCCCAGGGGCGGCTGCCGTTGATTTCGATGTCCGCTTTTTCCAGCATTTCGTGGACAATGCGATACCAGTGGTTTTCTTCAAGGCTCACTTCTTCTATTAACGATGAACTCATAGCTACTCCATCACCTGTCCGCGTTGAACCTGAGAAAAAGAATAGTCAATTTCTCAAGGCCTGTGAGAAATGTCACGGATTGCTCCGTGCGCCTGATATCCGACGTTTTACAGAGGATTGGATCTGAAATTCGTTGTCTGACGCAGCAGGAAACGCGCGTGCAGACACCATCCGGGCGATAAGCTTCGCCTAATAATAAAACAATTATGTTATTGATTTGTTGCAGAATTATTGACCTGATCGAGTATATGCTCAACCAGGTCAGTATTCAACGACTTATTGTTAGGCAGCTAACTATAAAAGTTGCCTTAGTGATTATCCTGGCAGGGAGTGGTGACGCGGACAATATCCATTTGTGCGCTGGCGCATCGCTGCCAGACGTAGCCCGCTATCGCCAGTGCGATAGTGGTCACCATAATCAGCGTAGTCATCAGCAGCGGCTGTTGTAAACCTGCGGAGACCGCCAGACTGGCAAGGAAGCAAAGACCGAGCTGCAGGGTATTCTGCAGCGCCGCGGCTTTACCGGTGGCGTGCGGGAACGGCAGCAGCGCATTCGACACTACGATCGGGTAAATCGCGCCGTTCGCCAGCGCCATGCCGCAAAAGGGCGCAAGCAGGGCGATCAGATTGTGGCTTCCGGTAAGCGCCACGGCGAACAGCGTCGCCACGCTCAGGCTGTAGAGCGCCAGCAGCAAGGGGAGAAGCTGCGCGCCGGCAAAGCGGTTGAGCAGGGCGCGGCAGCCAAATCCGCCCAGCAGGAAGGCGATAGTTTGCGGGATATAGCTCAGGCCGATATCCGCCGGCGTCAGGCCCGCATCGGCGAGAATAAAGGGCGAGCCGGTCAGCCAGGCGAAAAAGCTGGCGGAGCAGGCGGCATAGATCAATACGTTGCCGCCATAGACGCCAGAGCGCAGCAGCGAGAAAAAGCCCGGCTGATCGCTCGCCTCTTTCACCGTTGGGCGGCTGGCGGGCAGGCGCAGCGTCACCAGCATCAGCGCCACGCCGGTCAGCGTCAGCACCAGAAAGATCGAACGCCAGTGAAAGTGGCTTATCAGCCAGGCGCCAAGCAGCGGCGCCAGCGCGGGCGAAAGCGCCACCAGCGGCATAATGGTGGCGAACACCTTATTGGCGCGCGCGCGCGGATAGCGATCCACCACCAGCGCCTGCCAGCTTACCGCCGCAGCGCAGACGCCGATTGCCTGAATAAAGCGCAGCGCCAGCATCAGCACCGCATTTTCCACCCACAGCATGCCGGCGCAGCCGAGCGCGAACAGCCCCAGCCCCATCAGCAGAACCGGTTTGCGGCCGATGCGGTCGGAAAGCGGGCCCCAGAAAAGCTGACCGATGGCGAAACCCGCCAGGAACAGACTCATACTGGCGCTGATAATGCCGGGCGAGGTATTGAAGCTGATCTGCATCGCGCCGAAGGCGGGCAGATACATATCGGTCGCCAGAAAGCCCAGCATGCTGAGCAGGGCGAGGTAGGGCATAAATCCTTTTGATGACAGCATGGTTTTTTATCTCATATTTTGTCAGGCAGGTTAAACGCGGCAAAGTGTAAAAGGGTGCGCCTGCCGCTGTGAAACGTTAATATTTGCAGAGTGCTGTGAAAATTTTTGAAAGGAAAAAGCATGTGGTCCGAATATGCGCTTGAAGTGGTAGACGCCGTGGCGCGCACCGGCAGTTTTAGCGCTGCCGCGCAGGAGTTGCATCGCGTGCCCTCTGCCGTCAGCTATACGGTGCGCCAGCTGGAAACCTGGCTGGCGGTGCCGCTGTTCGAACGGCAGCATCGCGACGTGGCGTTGACCGCCGCTGGCGAGCATTTCGTACGCGAAGGCCGCGAGGTTATCAAAAAAATGCTCGCCACCCGCAGACAGTGCCAGCAGCTGGCGAACGGCTGGCGCGGGCAGCTCAGCATCGCGGTCGATCGCATCGTGAAGCTGCCGCGCAGCCGCCAGCTGGTGACCGACTTCTATCGTCACTTTCCCGATATGGAGCTGCACATCAGCTATGAGGTGTTTAACGGCGTCTGGGACGCGCTGGCCGACGGACGCGTCGACGTGGCGATCGGCGCCACCCAGGCTATCCCGGTCGGCGGGCGCTTTTCCTTTCGCGATATGGGCGCGCTGAACTGGCGCTGCGTCGTGGCGCGCCATCACCCGCTGACGCAGCAGCCGCAGCTCGACGACGACGCGCTGCGCGGCTGGCCGTCGCTGGTGCTGGAGGATACCTCGCGCGCGCTGCCGCGCCGCATGACCTGGACGCTGGATAATCAGCGGCGACTGGTGGTGCCGGACTGGCAGGCGGGGCTGGCATGCGTGCTGGACGGCTTATGCGTGGCGATGATGCCGGGCCATCTGGCGCGTCCGCTGCTGGATAAAGGCGAGCTGGCGGAGCTGACGCTGCCCGCGCCCTTTCCGGAAAGTCCCTGCTGCGTGAGCTGGTCGGAGGCGCGCGCATCGCCGGCGCTTAGCTGGCTGCTCAGCTATCTCGGCGATGCGCACACGCTCAATCAGGAGTGGTTAAGCGAGGATTAACGGCGGTAGTCGCGGAACGGGCCGTCGCCGACCGAGCGGCGCTCAATCAGCGTGGGATGCACTTCGATGGTCTGCGACACTTCGCGTTTGCTGGTGATGCGATCGAGCAGCATCTCCAGCGCCTTCTCGCCCAGCTGGGCTTTAGGCTGATGCACGGTGGTCAGCGCCGGAGTGAAGTAGCGCGCGTTGCGCACGTTGTCATAGCCGATTACCGAAATATCCTGCGGCACGCGCAGTCCCATCTCGTCGGCGGCGCAGATCGCGCCCATCGCCATAATATCGCCGCCGCAGAAGATCGCCGTCGGGCGCTGCTTCTGCTGCAGGATCTGCTGCATCGCCTGATAGCCCGATTCCGGCTCGAAATCGCCCTGTACGATCCACTCGGGACGCACCGCGATACCCGCTTCCTCCAGCGCTTGCAAAAAGCCCGCATGGCGCCCGCCGCCGGTGTTGCGCTCCAGCTGGCCGGGAATGGCGCCGATATCGCGATGGCCGCGTTCAATCAGATAGCGTCCCGCCAGATAGCCGCCCTGGAAGGCGTTATCGAGCACGGTGTCGGTAAAATCGCCGCGCGATTCGCCCCAGTCCATAACCACCATCGGAATATTGCGGTTCTCTTCCAGCATCTTCAGCAGATCGTCCGGATACTCGGAGCACATCACCAGCAGGCCGTCGACGCGCTTCTGCGCCATCATTGACAGATAGGCGCGCTGCTTCTGCAGATCGTTGTGGGCGTTGCCGAGAATTAAGGTGTAGCCCCGCTCGAAGCAGTGGTGCTCGACCGCTTCGATAATTTCCGCAAAATAGGGCGCTTCGCTGGAGGTGGCAAGCAGCCCTAGCGTTTTGGTGTGATTGACCTTCAGGCTGCGCGCCACGGCGCTGGGCGAATAGTGTAATTCCTGAATCGCCTGCCAGACGGCGTTGCGCGTCTCTTCCGCAACGAAGCGCGTTTTATTGATCACGTGGGAAACGGTGGTGGTGGAAACACCCGCGCGCTTCGCGACATCTTTGATTGTTGCCATTAAAAAGAGACTCCAGAACTTATCAATAAGCCACTGATAAGCATAATGTTAAACGTTTGCGTCCGCTAAGAGAGTTTTCTGTTAATTCGCTACAGTTTTTGTCGGTGAAATACTCACTGGGCAGGACAAAACAGGGGCTGTTGCGTGCGAACGGCACGGGCGTCGCGTCAGTTGCGCAACAAAGCCGGGGATTCTAACAAGGCTTGCGGGATAAAACGAGATTTTTACCGGCAACTATGGGAAAATTGCACAAGACCCTGACAATTGTGTGGATAAGGAGAGGTAATGAGCACTGATTTAAAACTGGCATTAATGACCACCGGCGCGGCGCTGCTGATGATTGTGACCTTTAGCTTTACCGCCGTCATGCACTAACAGGCAGTGATAAAAAAACCGGGATAATCCCGGTTTTTTTATGGCGTTTAGCGAATGGTTTTCGGCGTCATCACCCGGCGCGCGCCGATATAGTGACGCTGCCAGTAATCATCCGAGAGTCCGCTAATCTGAATATCTTTTCCGGTGCGCGGCGACTGAATGAATTTGCCGTTGCCGAGGTAAACCCCAACGTGGTCGGCGGTGCCGCGGCCGTTGATACGAAAGAAGACCAGATCGCCTTTCTCCAGCGACTCGCGCTTCACCGGCGCAGCGTCGCGCAGGTGGTACATTTCGTTAGCGGTGCGCGGGATTCTGAATTTTACCAAATCTTTATAGGCGTACCAGACGAGGCCGCTGCAGTCGAAACCGGTATGCGGCGAGGTCCCGCCCCACTGATAGGGCTTGCCTAACTGGCCCATCAGCTTGGTCATCGCCGTTTCGCGCGCTTTCTGGTAGCGCAGGCGATGGGACTTGCTCATTTTGATGGTGGGCGTGCCGTCGGTATCCAGCAGCGGGAGAGCAGCGGCTTTTGCGGTGCTCAGCGTGCGCTGGCGGCCATAGCGTTTGCGAGAAGATTTAAGGGTTTTTTTCGTGTCGGCGGCGGAAGGGGAAAGCTTAGCCGTTTCAATTTTCTTCTGCTTTTTCAGTTTGAGTTTTTGCGCAGTAGAAGGGCGCGTTTTTTTAGCGCTGATTTTAACCGGTCGCCGTTTGCGGCGCTCATCTTCGCGCGCGCTTTTTTTCTCCGCCTTGTGCAGGCTGGCGTTAACCGGCGCTTGCGGCGAGGCCGAAGCGATGTTCATGAACAGCTGCGCGAAAGCTAATATAAAGAGCGTAATCAGTAATCGCATAGTCCGGTTACAGGGTTAGCGGTTACGACAACAGGCCGTAACGAGGTTAGAAAAATCTGATCGGAGATCAGCGCCGGGGCCATTCTAAGCCAGGTTTTTTTCAAAAGTTAAGCCATTTTTCTATTAAACTGTTACAGGGTTGCATCTGACGCATAAATGAGCAATTTCAGCAGTTTATAGCAGCAAAGTTATTACCAGTTATGAACAGCTTAAGTTTTGATTATCGTCAGAAAAAGTCAGATCTTTACTAAAGAACTTAACAAACATGGCGGTTTCGCCTGGCAAGCGAGAAATTGTCGTTTTCAGGGACGGGGCGAAGTCGCTACAATAAACAAACACGAAGTAGGGAATTAAGGAAGGCAATTATGAGTACTGTAGAAAAAATTCAGCGCCAGATCGCAGAAAACCCGGTCCTGCTGTATATGAAAGGCTCGCCGAAACTGCCAAGCTGCGGTTTCTCTGCGCAGGCGGTGCAGGCGCTCTCTGCCTGCGGTGAGCGCTTTGCTTACGTGGATATTCTGCAGAACCCTGATATTCGCGCCGAGCTGCCGAAATACGCCAACTGGCCGACCTTCCCGCAGCTGTGGGTAGACGGCGAGCTGGTCGGCGGCTGCGATATTATCGTGGAAATGTTCCAGCGCGGCGAACTGCAGTCGCTGATTAAAGAGACGGCGGAAAAGCACAAAGAAGCGGAATAAAAGAAGCGCAATAAAAAAGGCCGACGCAAGTCGGCCTTTTTTTTACGCCTGCTCCGGCGCCGCTTCCGCGTCGTCGTCGCTCGCCGCCATCGGCAGCGGCCAGCCGCCCAGCCGTTTCCAGCGGTTTACCAGCTCGCAGAACAGCGTCGCCGTCTGCTCGGTATCGTAGAGCGCAGAGTGCGCCTGGGTGCTGTCAAAATCCATGCCTGCCGCTTTACAGGCTTTCGCCAGCACCGTCTGCCCCAGCACCAGCCCGCTCAGCGCGGCGGTGTCGAAGGTGGCGAACGGATGGAAGGGGTTGCGCTTCAGCCCAGCGCGCCCGGCGGCGGCCATCATAAAATTGAGATCGAAGGTCGCGTTGTGCGCCACCATGATGGCGCGATTACAGTGGTGATCCTTGATGCCTTTGCGCACCATCTTAAAGATGGCGTGCAGCGCCTCATATTCGCTAATCGCGCCGCGCAGCGGGTTGCTGGGATCGATGCCGGTAAACGCCAGCGCCTCTGGATGAAGCAGCGCGCCTTCGAAAGGCTCGACGTGGAAATGCAGCGTCTGGTCGCGATGCAGCCAGCCGTCTTCGTCCATTTTCAGCGTGGTGGCGGCGATCTCCAGCAGCGCATCGGTCTGCGCGTTAAAGCCTGCGGTCTCGACATCGATCACCACAGGATAGAAACCTCGGAAACGTTGATTCAGCGCGTTCAGGGAGTTCGTTTCAGACATCAGCATCTCATAGCAGAAAATAGGCAGCGCGCATTATGGCAAAAAAAAGAGGAGGGTGCAGCAGAAGGGAAAGCTTCAGCCTGCCGCAGCGCGCAGACTGAAGCGGCAAACTTAGTTGCCCAAGCCGTGACCGGCATGTTTATTTTCGATCAGCTCGATCTTGTAGCCGTCTGGATCTTCGACGAAGGCGATAATGGTCGAACCGCCTTTCACCGGACCCGCTTCGCGCGTGACCTTGCCGCCCGCGTTGCGGATGCGGTCGCAGGTCGCTGCCACGTCGTCCACGCCCAGCGCGATATGGCCGTAGGCGTTGCCGAGATCGTAGCTGTCCACGCCCCAGTTGTAGGTCAGCTCGATGACTGCGCCTTCGCTCTCTTCGGTATAGCCCACGAATGCCAGCGTATATTTATACTCCGTGTTTTCGCTCTGACGCAGCACGCGCATGCCGAGAACGCGGGTGTAGAAGTCGATGGAACGTTGCAGATCGCCAACGCGCAGCATGGTGTGAAGTAAACGCATAACTTCCTCTTTTATTAAATCGTCATCTTCTGATGACTCAAACGCTAAGTATAGCGGTGAAAATAGCAAAAAACGCACGCTGGCGTAACCGTTGTCACGCCAGCGTCGCGCTTAAAGCGTCGGGTAGTCGGTATAGCCTTCCGCGCCGCCGCCGTAGAAGCTCTCCGGGCGCTGCGGGTTGAGCGGGGCGTCCTGCTGCAGACGCGCCACCAGATCAGGGCTGGCGATAAAGTCGCGGCCAAAGGCCACGGCGTCGATCAGGCCGCGCGCAATCAGGTCGTCCGCTTTCTCCACGGTATAGGCGCCCGCGCCGATAATCACGCCGGGGAAGAGCGCGCGCACTTTTTCACGGAAGGCGTCGCTGTAGGGCTTGCCGCCCGCCCAGTCCGGCTCGGAGAGGTGCAGATAGGCGATATTACGTTTCGCCAGCTCGCCGATATACCACAGCGCGGCTTTCTCTTCTTCAGGGCCATTATCCAGGTTCTGGAAGCTGCCAATGGGCGAAACGCGAATGCCGACGCGATCGGCGGACCAGTTGGCGATGGCGGCGTCGACCACTTCCAGCGCGAAGCGGCCGCGTTTTTCAATGCTGCCGCCATATTCGTCGGTGCGACGGTTGGAGTCTGGCGCCAGGAACTGATGCATCAGATAGCCGTGCGCCGAATGCAGCTCCAGCAGATCGAAATCCGCCTCGCGCGCGTTGGCGGCCGCCTGGCCGAAGTCGGCCACAATCTGTTTGATCTCGGCGACGGTGAGCTCGCGCGGCGTCGAGGTCTCTTCGCGATAGACGCTGCCGTCTTCCGCGCGCAGCGAGGTACGCGTGCCGGCGGCGATGGCGGAGGGCGCGACAGGCGCTTTGCCTTCCGGCTGCACGCTGTTATGCGAAATACGGCCGGTATGCCACAACTGAACGGCGCTGTGACCGCCCGCCTCGTGAATGCCTGCGTTAATCGCTTTCCAGGCGGCAATCTGCGGCTGGGTATGCAGACCCGGCGCGCCGGCGTAGCCTTTCGCCTGGAAGGAGACCTGCGTCGCCTCGGTGATGATCAGCCCGGCGCTGGCGCGCTGACGATAATATTCGCCCATCAGCGGCGTCGGGATGTCGCCTGGCTCGATGCTGCGCAGACGCGTCAGCGGCGCCATAAATACGCGGTTCGGTACGGTAATCGCACCCACTTTAAGCGGGCTAAACAGCTGGGTACTTGCCATAACAACTCCTGTAGTAGACCGGTCTGCTATAAAACGGCGTTTTTAAAATCAGTGGGTTTGTAGCCACTGTTCGAGAGTGCTCAAAGCGAGGCGCAGCGGCTGCGGCTCGCGGGACAGCTTGCTCTGCAGGCTGGCGCCCAGCCACAGAATATAGATCACTTCCGCCATCTCGCGCGGCGCGTAGGGCAGCTTCATCATCTCTTGCCGCAGCGCCGCTTCCAGCGTTTGCGTATAAGCCGCGATAATGCGGCTGGCGCCGCGCTGCAGGGCGTCGCGCATCGGCTCTGAGAGATCGCAGACTTCCGCGGAGAGCTTCACCGCCAGGCAGCCGACGATATGTCCCTGTTCGCTGAACAGCTGCTCGGCCTGGCGAAAGTGCGCCAGCAGACGCTCGCGCGGCGTGCCTTCGCCGTGCTGCAGCCGCGCCTCCACCTGCTGGTGCAGATGGAGAAAGTAGCGCTCCAGCAGCGCCACGCCAAACGCCTCTTTCGATCGGAAATAGTAATAGAAAGAGCCTTTCGGCACCTCGGCCAGCGTCAGCAGCTCGCTGAGTCCCATTCCGGTGAAACCGCGCTGCACACAGAGCTGCTCGCCGGTGGCGAGCAGATGTTCACGGGTTTCGGTGCGTTGCAGCGTCTTGTTCATGGCGCTTAAGGTAGTAGACCGATCGGTCGGATGCAACCGCTAGCCCGCCTTACGGCACGTTCTGATCATGTCGAGCTGCGGCTGGTACTCGCTGGTCTGCACGTTGAACATCCCCAGTAGCGTATGGAAGAGGTTGTCCTGCGATACCTCCGCCGTTGGCGCCTGCTGGCGCAGGCAGGCCTGACTGATGCCGTAGGTTTTGGCGTAATCGTCCGACATCCACAGCAGCAGGGGGATATGCGTCTGCTGAGACGGCGCAAACAGATAGGGCGCACCGTGCAGATACATGCCGTGCTCGCCGAGCGATTCGCCGTGATCGGAGAGATAAACCAGCGCCACGTTAAAGCGGTCGCTCAACCCCTTCAGCATATCGATGGTGCGGGCGATCATATCGTCGCTGTAAAGCAGCGTATTGTCGTAGGTATTCATCAGCGCCTGATGGTCGCAGTCCTGAATCTGGTTGCTGTCGCAGGTCGGCGTAAACTGGCGGAACTGCGGCGGATAGCGACGATAATAGGCGGGGCCGTGGCTGCCCATCTGATGCAGCACAATAATGCCGTCGTTATTCAGGCTATGGGTATAGTTATCCAGCCGGTGCAGCAGCACGTCGTCGAGGCAAGATCCCTCCTGGCACCAGGCGTTCAGCTTCCACAGCGTCATATCGGTATGCGGCACGCGATCGCAGGCGCCTTTGCAGCCGCCGTCGTTTTCGCGCCACAGCACGCTGACGCCCGCATGGCCGAGGATATCCAGCACGCCGTCCTGATGATGCGCCAGATTAGCGTCGTAGTGAGCGCGCGGCATATTTGAGAACATGCAGGGCACGGAGATGGCGGTTTCCGTGCCGCATGAGGTCGCCTGCGGATAGTAAATGACATTCTGCTTTTTCAGCTGCGGGTTAGTCTCGCGCGCGTAACCGCCCAGCGAAAAGTTTTCCGCGCGCGCGGTTTCGCCGACGACCAGCACCACCAGCGTTTTTTTCTGCTCCGCCGCGATGATGGGGCCTTTGCGCGCGTCCTGGCCGATATGCACCCAGGCCTGGCTGCCTCTCATCCAGCGATTATTAACGTAGTGACCGGCGCCGCTGACGATGTTGGCCGGGGTGATCATTTTGACCAGCCCTTTGTTATTGCGGATCAGCGAGGCGTAATCCTTATAAAAAAGCAGCGCCATCAGGAGGATAATGCCCAGCGACGCCGCCATAAACAGCGCGCGCCACGCAAGATTCATCCACCAGCATTCGCGGCGTTTGAAGCGCGTCAGGAGTATAATAATGGTCGGCGCCACGCCCATCAGCAGCAGCCAGATAACGGCGTTACGGCTGAGCAGGGCGGTGGACTCCTGTAGATCGGTTTCAAAGACGTTCTGCACCATATTGGTATCGATAACGGTGCCGAAGCTAAACATAACGTAGTTTGCCGCCGCGCTCGTCAGGATCAGCACCGCCAGCAGCGGCTTGCGCAGGTAAGGCCAGGCGACCAGGTTAAAGATCAGGCCGAACGCCGCCGTCAGCACAAGAGGCAGGCTGGCGGCAAAAAAATAGTCGTGCAGAGATGTATAAGGAATGCGCTCCCAGGCGCGGAACAGAAATAAACCGTTCAAGACCAGCGCGAAAAACAGGGAAACCGCCAAATTAAAGCTATTTTCGTGACAGCGTAACTTTTTCAACTGCATGAGTATCCAGTAAAAAACAAATGATCGCCAAAAGAGAATAAAGGTAATAACTTGGGAAAACCTTAACAAAGGCTCAACACTATGCGCGGAATTATCTGTTTAGCCAAACTAATTAGTTACATTTAGTGACGAGAGGCGCGCGCCGCCGCGGGAAAGGCTCGTGCCTTGAGCTATCTTTAAAAGAGATAATCAGCGATGTGGAGAGCCTGTGGCGGAGCAACTTGAATTTTTCCCGGTACCCAGTCCCTGTCGCGGCATCTGCCAGGTGGATGCGCGCGGCTACTGCCTCGGCTGCCTGCGCAGCCGGGAAGAGCGCTTCAACTGGATGAAATTCAGCGACGCGCAGAAGCGCGACGTATTGCGCCTGTGCCATCAGCGCCGCCTGCGTCTGCTGCGCCAGCAGAAACCGGAAGACGATGCCGAACCGCAGCAGCCATCCCTGTTCTGAGCGCTTTTCGTTATACTCCCTGACACTGACTGAAAGAGCAAACACAGGGATATTACTATGCTACAAGCGCAACAGATCTCGCCGCAGGGCCCCGCTTTCTCTCCGCTGATCATGGGTTACTGGCGCCTGATGGAGTGGGGAATGACCCCGCAACAGCGCGTCAGCTTTATCGAACATCATCTCTCATTAGGCATCACCACGGTCGATCACGCCGATATCTATGGCGACTACCGCTGCGAAGCCGCCTTTGGCGAGGCGCTGAAGCTGTCGCCCGGCTTGCGCGATCGCCTGCAGATCGTCACCAAATGCGGCATCGCCACGCGCGCGAAGCCGGAACATCGCATTGGACACTACATCACCGACAAAGCCCATATCGTGCAGAGCGCGGAAAACTCGCTGCGTCATTTCGCCACCGACCGGCTCGACCTGCTGCTGATCCATCGTCCCGATCCGCTGATGAACGCCGATGCGGTGGCCGAGGCGTTTCTGGCGCTGCATCAGAGCGGTAAAGTGCTGCATTTCGGCGTGTCGAACTTCACGCCGTCGCAGTTCATGCTGCTGCAGTCGCGTCTGCCCTTTACGCTGACCACCAATCAGGTGGAGATCTCGCCGATTCAGCAAAACGTACTGCTGGACGGCACCCTCGATCAGTGTCAGCAGCTGCGCCTGCGGCCAATGGCGTGGTCCTGCCTGGGCGGCGGCGAGCTATTTCAGGATCCGCACTATCAGCCGCTGCGCGACGAACTGGAGCAGGTGCGCCTCGAAACCGGCGCCGCCAGCCTGGCGCAGGTGGTCTACGCCTGGGTGCTGGCGCTGCCGAGTCAGCCGCTGCCGATCATCGGCTCCGGCAATCCTGAACGCGTCAGCGAAGCGGTGGCGGCGCTTGGGGTTACGCTGGATCGCCAGCAGTGGTTCCGCATCCGCAAAGCGGCGCTGGGTTACGATGTGCCCTGAAGCGTAAAGCTGTGTCAAACAGCGGCGCAGATTGGAAATTGCGGCCAGGCTTATCACACCCTGTGGGAGATAAGAGGCAAGCGATAATGAAAAAATCGGTCTTAGCATGTCTGTTCGCAATAAGCGGCGCCCTGGCCAGCAACGCGCTGGCGCAAGAGGTCACACTGCATAAAGTGAGCGCCGAGGGCGTCGGCGAGGCGATTGGCACGGTCGATATCGAGCAGACGAAATATGGTCTGCTGTTTACGCCGAAGCTGAACGGCCTGACGCCCGGCGTGCACGGCTTTCATGTTCACGCCAACGGCAGCTGCGAACCCGGCGTCTCTGAAGGCAAAACGGTAGCGGCGGGCGCGGCGGGCGGCCATCTCGATCCGCAAAAAACCGGCAAGCACCTCGGTCCTTACGGCGAGGGTCACCTCGGCGATCTGCCGGCGATTTACGTCGATGAAAAGGGCAATGCCGACTATTCAGTGCTGGCACCGCGGCTGAAATCCCTGGATGAGATCAAGGGCAAAGCGTTGATGGTGCATATTGGCGGCGATAACCACGCCGATCATCCAGAGCCGCTTGGCGGCGGCGGCGGGCGCTACGCCTGCGGCGTAATCTAATGGTTGATTCACCGACGGCTCCTTATGGAGCCGTTTTATTATCGTTTAGTTTAGTTTCCGGCTATGTTCTCCTGATGATTTACCGCCTATGATACTGATTCTGGACACTTTCATCTGGTGCGGTCAAAGGAGAAAATGGAATGAAGAAAACGGGCGCACTGCTGCTCTGTCTGCTGCTGGCGGGCTGCGATCAACCTAATGAAACCCAGCTCAGGATTGAAGCAGGACGTCAGCTTCAGCGCACCATCGACGCCAGCCCGGCACGCGCGGAGTGCGAGTCCATCGCGAAAGGACGCGAGTGGCTGAGCCGCAGCACGCGCAAACGGCTTGAAGAGAAGGGCTGTCAGTATATCTTGCGCAGCGCTACCGAAACCAACTTCGAGCAAACGGCAATCTACCGCACCAGCATGACCATGGTGTGCGGCAGCATTATCGGCAAGAGCTTTACCGGCAGCGAAATTCGACGGCGTTTTATCTACTCGCCGGAAGAGCGCGAGCTGGTGATTGAGCCGATGTCCGCCAACGATAAAACCCGTTTCGAGCAGCGTAAGACCCTGGCGCAGCTGCAGGCCGATTTCGAACGTCAGCAGCTGCAGTACTGCAAATAGCTATTCCGGCACCGCCTGCTTCAGCTGCGCCAGCGAACAGCGCAGCCGCCATAAAATACCCGCCAGCGTATTCGCCTCCGTATCGCCCTCCGCCACCAGCTGGCGGATCGTCTCCTCCAGCGTCGTCAGGGTCTGATCGAGCGAGCTGTGCCGCACGCCGCGCGCGCTGATGATGCGCTGTAAATCCTGCAGGCTCGCCTCGCGCATCTGCGCCAGCGCGGTTGACGCAGGCTGCCAGTCGCGCAGCTGCCAGACAATATGCGAACAGTTGAGCAGCACGACGCCCCAGCGCAGCAGCCAGACGCGCGCCTGCTCGTCGTGGCTGCTGCTCAGCTGGCTGATACGATGATAGATCTGCGATTCAAAGCGGCTTTCGCTCAGGCGCGGACGGCGGCGCAACTGGTCGAGAAACGCCATGCGCAGTGCGCGGATATGACGGCGGCTGCGGCGCGCGTCGGAGCTGGGGCGCAGGATCTGAAACGCCAGCCAGGCGAGCATCACGCCGCACACTTTGGCGATATTGTCGTTGAGGAAATCGGCGTAATCCCAGTTCGGCGGGTTGGTGACCGCGATAAACGAGCCCATAAAGACAATAAACTGGCCCCAGAGCGCGGCGCGCTGCTTTTGCTGTAGCTTAAACAGCTGCAGCGTCAGCAGCAGCGGGAACAGAAACAGCAGAAACTGCCACAGCTGGGAGATCTGCACCATCAGGCCGAACTTCATCACAAAGCTGAACAGCGACAGCCAGAGCAGGGTTTTCAGCAGCAGCGTGACGCTGCCGCTGGGCGAAGGCGCAGACGAGTAGAGCACGCAGGCGATGGCGGTCAGGGTCAGCGCCGCCGCGCCGGCCGACCACTGCGTCGTGATCCAGAAGGCGCAGCCCGCCACGACGGCGCAAAAGGTGCGCAGCGCGCTCCAGCCCGCTTCGGCGCTGTCGCTCTCCCGCGCCAGCGCGGGCACCGGCGGCGGCTGAAAGCGGGTATCGGCGTCGGCGCGGGCCAGCAGGCGGATCCAGCGGCTGACGTTGAGGTACATCCAGCAGAAGTAGCGCAGGCGCTGGCAAAAGGCGCGCTGGCGGTAATCGCCGTCGGCGGCGGGGGTAACGCTGCGCAGGATCTGCGCCAGCCGGTACTTGTCGCACTGCGCGCTCGCCAGCTCCTGCATCAGGGCGTCGATAGCGTCGTAGAGGGGCTGCGGCGCATCGGGCCAGTTAAGCAGCATGCGGCGCAGGCTGGAGAGCACGCTGGTCAGGCGCAGCTGCTGGTGCAGCACGTAGTTGAGCACGTTGTTCTGACGGCGAAAGCGGTAGTGGCTCCAGAACGCCTGAATGCGCAGCAGGTTCATGGTGAGAATCTGGCTGATCACCGCTTCATGGGCGGCGCGCACCTGATCGACCTCGGTAGGCTGCAGCAGCAGCCCGGCGTGCTCCAGCAGGCGGCCATGCATCTTCTGCAGCGAGGCGATCAGCGCCTCGCCGTCCGAGGTGCTCGGCAGCACCATCATCATAAACCCGGCGCACAGAATGCCTGAAATCACCTCGCAGACGCGCGCCTGCGTCAGATTCCAGAGATCCGTCGCATCGGTCAGGTCGACGCTGCTGAAAACGATAATCGCCGCGGTGTAGCCCGCCAGCGAAAAGGCGTAGGCCACGTTGTTCTGATAGTGGTTGGCGATGCCGGTGCAGAACGCCAGCCAGCCGGCGATAAAAAAGGTGAACAGCCAGGGTTCGTTAAGGGTATGGCCGGCGATCAGCAGCGCGGCGCCTGCGCCCATCAGACTGCCGACGATGCGGCCGAGGCTTTTGCTTATCGCGCCGCCGACGGTGGGAAAGCTGATCACCGCCGCCGAGGTCATCGCCCAGTAGGGCTCATCCAGGTCGAGCGCATAGGCGATGCTGAGCGCCAGACACATTGCGATGGCGTTGCGTAGCGCGTAGCGCCACTGACCGGCGTCTGCCTTCACCCAGGGGAGCTGGTCCCACGCCAGCCAGTGCAGATTCATCGCGCGCTCACGGCTGAATGGCGATAGAGCAGGTAGTGCCCGCCACTAGCGGCACATTATCCGGTATCTGCGCCAGGCGAATGCGCACCGGCACGCGCTGCGCCAGCCGCACCCAGGGTACGTTCGGCTTGATATCGGGCACCAGGCCGCTGTCGCTGTCGATACTCTGGTCGTAGATGGCGCGGCCGATGCTTTCTACCTCGCCCTGCAGGCGCGCGCCATTGCTGTAGAGCACAATCTGCGCCGACGCGCCGGGACGGATATGGCGCAGCTTGGTCTCTTCGAAATAGCCCATCACGTAATAAGAGCGGCTGTCGACCAGCGCGAAGAGCGGCGTGCCCGCCGTGGCGTAGTCGCCGACGCGCAGCGTCAGGTTGCTGATCCAGCCGTCGGTCGGCGCCGTCACGGTGGTCTGCTGCAGGTTCCAGCGCGCCTGATCCAGCGCGGCCTGCGCCGCTTTGGCGCTGGCCGCCATTGACGCGGCGTTCAGCTGCGCGGCGTCGAGATCTTCTGCCGAAATCACGTTGCGCGGCAGACTGGCGCGGCGTCTCGCTTCATGCTGCGCCTTCGCCAGGTCGGCCTGCGCCTTCGCCAGCTGCGCTTCGGCGTTATCCAGCGCAATCTGCCAGGGCACGGTGTCCAGCGTCAGCAGCGTCTGGCCCTGATGCACAAACTGATTATCCTTCACCGCCAGCGAGACAATGCGCGCCGAGATCTGAGGAGTAACCTGCGCCAGCTCGGCGCGGATTTTGCCGTCGCGCGTCCAGGGCGACTGCATGTAGTAGTTCCACATCCACCAGCCCGCCAGCAGGGCGGCCGCGAAGACGATCAGCGTGGAAAAATATTTCACTGCATTGAATTTCATGTTGAGTATCCCTGTCCCAGCAGAAAAAGCGCGGCGGCGACGCAAAGTACGAAAAGAGAGAGATCCAGCAGCGTCGGATGCCAGATATCCCCCGAATAGATCCAGCCGCGCAGCAGCGGATGAAGAATAAGCCAGAAGAAGAAGCCGAGCAGGACCGCTTTAAACAGCGGTGGAAAAAACAGCGAGGCGCCGAACACCAGGTCGGTCAGGGGTCCCGCCGCATGAAAGGGAAAAATAGCCACGCATCATCCTTCTGATATCACCCTGGCACCGGTCTCAAAAAGCGTAGATGAACCGCTGGGGCTTCGCCCGGGGTTTGTAATTTGTCCTTTAAACTCGCAGAATAGTGTAAAATCTGGCTTGATAGCTAGCAAGCTAATTATAAGGAGATGAAATGGATACGCCCCTTGGAACGGATTTGTCTCGCCTGGTGCGCATCTGGCGCGCGTTGATCGATCAGCGACTGAAGCCGCTTGAGCTGACGCAGACGCACTGGGTCACGCTGCACAACATTCATCAGCTGCCGCCGGAACAGTCGCAGATTCAGCTGGCGAAGGCCATCGGCATTGAGCAGCCGTCGCTGGTGCGCACGCTGGATCAGCTGGAAGAGAAAGGATTGATTACCCGCTCGACCTGTGCGAACGATCGCCGCGCGAAGCGCATCAAGCTGACGCGTCAGGCGGAGCCGATTATCGAACAGGTTGAGAGCGTGATCGACGCGACGCGCGACGATATTCTCGCTGGCATCAGCCGCGAAGAGATCAACCAGATGGTGACCCTTATCGCCCGTCTGGAGAAAAACATTCTCGAGCTGCAGCATCGGGAAAAATAAAAAAACCGACGCCGCGGCGTCGGTTTTTTTTGGCTAAGGCGATCAGCGCGGCGACACGGTGATCTGGCTACCGTTGGACGCCAGCGCGACGCGCTGCCCGACAGAGTAGCGGCTGGCCGCCTGCTTCTGCACCACCATGATGGTATTGCCGTCATCCTTACGGATTTCCAGCTCGACGCCGTCGGTTTTATTCACTGCCCCCTGAATGCCCTGGCCTGCCAGGCCGCCGGCGATCGCGCCGCCTGCGGTGGCCAGGCTGCGTCCGGTGCCGCCGCCGATGGTATTGCCGAGGAAACCGCCCAGCACCGCGCCGCCGATAGCGCCGATCACGTTGTTGTCATCGCCGCCCTGAATCTTAACTGGACGGACCGAGACCAGCGTGCCGTAAGACACGCTCTGAACCTGTTTGGCCTCACTGGCACTGTAGGTATCGCCTGACAGAGTACTGGTATTTGTGCAGCCAGCCAGCGTAATGCCAGCCAGTGCGACAGCAACGAAACGCTTGATCATTTGTAACTCCTTTCTTAAGCAATGCGCCATGTGTATCGCGAAATCCTGCAAACAGTATAAGACACAAAGCAAATTAATCTTAGTCTGAGTAAAACATGGTGAAGCCAAGCATAGACTATTGGCGATCAACAAAAATTCAACCAGGCGAGAAAAAAAGTTGCGCAATGTTATTTGTTGCATAAAGTCGGGGAAAACATCAGGTAATCGTCGAATCGGGCGCAAGAATTTGCCAGACTGAAGGGCGTTGAATCGCACTTCCGCCACCCAGTAAGGACCAGGAATGAAATCAGGACGTTATATCGGCGTTATGTCAGGCACCAGCCTGGACGGCGTGGACGTGGTGCTGGCCGCCATCGATGAGCATATGGTGGCGCAGCAGGCGAGCTACTGTCATCCGATGCCGGGCGAGCTGCGTCAGCAGATCCTGGCGGTGAGCCAGGGCCAGCAGCTGACGCTTTCGCAACTCGGCCAGCTCGATACGCGCCTTGGCCGACTGTTCGCCGACGCGGTCAATACTCTGATGCGGCGCGAGGCGCTGGAGCCGAGCGATATTGTCGCTATCGGCTGTCACGGGCAGACCGTCTGGCACGAACCGCAAAGCGACGCGCCGAACACGCTGCAAATCGGCGATAATAATCAGATTGTCGCCGCCACCGGCATCACCGTGGTCGGCGACTTCCGCCGCCGCGATATGGCGCTGGGCGGGCAGGGTGCGCCGCTGGTGCCCGCGTTTCATCAGGCGCTGCTGATGGATGCGGTCGAGCGCCGTATGGTGCTCAATATTGGCGGCATCGCCAATCTTTCGCTGCTGATCCCCGGCCAGCCGGTGCGCGGCTTCGACACCGGCCCCGGCAATATGCTGATCGACGCGTGGATCTGGCGTCACCAGGGCAAGCCTTTCGACCAGGACGCCAGCTGGGCGCGCGGCGGCAGCGTGGTGCCCGCGCTGCTGGAGCAGATGTTGCGCGATCCCTGGTTCGCGCTGCCGCCGCCGAAAAGTACCGGGCGCGAATATTTCAATCTGGGCTGGGTTGAGCGTCAGCTGCAAACTTTCCCGGGCCTGGCGCCGCAGGACGTGCAGGCGACGCTGACCGAGCTGAGCGCCGTCACCATCGCCGATCAGGTGCAGCTCAACGACGGCTGCGACCGGCTGCTGGTGTGCGGCGGCGGCGGCCGCAATCCGCTGCTGATGGCGCGCCTCGCCGCGCTGCTGGCGGGAACCGAAGTGACCACCACCGACGCCGCAGGCATTCGCGGCGACGATATGGAGGCGCTGGCGTTTGCCTGGCTTGCCAGCCGCACGCTCTCCGGTTTACCCGGCAATCTGCCCGCCGTGACCGGCGCGGCGGCAAAAAGCGTGCTCGGCGCTATCTATCCGGCTAATCCGCTCTACTGACAGTAAGGAGAATCACGATGAAACAGGGGTTAACGCTTGCCGCCGCGCTGCTGCTGAGCGGCTGCGGACTGCTGCACAAACAGGCTGAAGCGCCGCAAACGCTGCACTACCGCTGCGGCACCCTGCCGCTGACCGTCACGCTCGACAACGCCAGCGAGCAGGTCAGCTTTATCATGGACGGTCAGCCGTTAACGCTGAAGCGGGCGATCTCCGCCTCAGGCGCGCGCTACAGCGACGGAAAATATGTATTCTGGAGCAAAGGCGAAACCGCCTTTATCGAACGCGACGATAAAATCGTCGTTAACGACTGTGAATTGCAGCCTGCCAGCCAGCCTGTTCATTTCGAGTAACCCGTATGAGCACGAATTTCACTCTGCAAGATATCGCCAGCCTGCGCCGCGAATATACGCGCGGCGGGCTGCGGCGCAAGGATCTGCCGGACCAGCCGCTGGCGCTGTTTGAAACCTGGCTGCGGCAGGCGTGCGAGGCGCAGCTGCCCGATCCCACCGCCATGACCGTGGCGACGGTGGACGATCAAGGACAGCCTTACCAGCGCATCGTGCTGCTCAAGCACTATGACGACAGCGGCCTGGTGTTCTATACCAACCTCGGCAGCCGCAAGGCGCAGCAGCTGGCCAACAATCCGCGCATTTCGCTGCACTTTCCCTGGCACTTTCTGGAGCGCCAGGTGATGGTGCTCGGCGACGTCGAGAAGCTGTCGCCGCTGGAGGTGTTGAAATATTTCCATAGCCGCCCGCGCGACAGCCAAATCGGCGCCTGGGTATCGCGTCAGTCGAGCCGGATATCGGCGCGCGGCGTGCTGGAGGGAAAATTCCTCGAGCTGAAGCAGAAGTTTCAGCAGGGCGAGGTGCCGCTGCCGAGCTTCTGGGGCGGATACCGCGTCAAATTTCACACCATGGAGTTCTGGCAGGGCGGCGAACATCGCCTGCATGACCGTTTCCTCTACCAGCGCGACGACAACGGCTGGAAAATCGACCGCTTAGCCCCGTAAAACAGCGTTTTTCTCCTCTCTCAGCGCTGGCACAGAAGTCGCCAGCGCTTTATGCTATAGCCCTCTTTTTTGTCTTCCGCACTCAGCGGAAAGCTGTGTACCAGCATAGGTGCAGTCTGATCAATTTGGAGTCAGTAATGACCAGCAGTAACCTGATACAACAATTGCAGGAACGAGGCTTAATCGCCCAGGTAACGGACGAAGAAGCGTTAGCAGAGCGACTGGCGCAAGGGCCGATTGCCCTCTATTGCGGCTTCGATCCGACCGCTGACAGCTTGCATTTGGGCCATCTGGTGCCGCTGCTCTGCCTGAAACGTTTTCAGGATGCCGGACACAAACCGGTCGCACTGGTGGGCGGTGCCACCGGTCTGATCGGCGATCCCAGCTTTAAAGCAGCAGAACGTAAACTCAACACCAGCGAAACCGTCGGCGAGTGGGTGGAGAAGATCCGCCGTCAGGTGGCGCCTTTCCTCGATTTCGACTGCGGCGACAACAGCGCTATCGCCGCCAACAACTACGACTGGTTCGGCGGCATGAACGTGCTGACCTTCCTGCGCGATATCGGCAAACACTTCTCTGTGAATCAGATGATTAACAAAGAAGCGGTCAAACAGCGCCTGAACCGCGACGATCAGGGGATCTCTTTTACCGAGTTCTCCTACAATCTGCTGCAGGGCTACGACTTCGCCGAGCTTAACAAACGCCACGGCGTGTCATTGCAGATTGGCGGCTCCGATCAGTGGGGCAACATCACCTCCGGCATCGACCTGACGCGTCGTCTTTATCAGAACCAGGTCTTCGGCCTGACGGTGCCGCTGATCACCAAATCGGACGGTACCAAGTTCGGCAAAACCGAAGGCGGCGCGGTGTGGCTCGATGCGAAGAAAACCAGCCCCTATAAGTTCTACCAGTTCTGGATCAATACCGCGGACGCCGACGTCTACCGCTTCCTGAAGTTCTTCACCTTCCTCAGCCTTGACGAGATCAACGCGCTGGAAGAGGAAGACAAAAACAGCGGCAAAGCGCCGCGCGCGCAGTACGTGCTCGCCGAGAGCGTCACGCGCCTGGTGCACGGCGAAGCGGGCCTGGCGGCGGCGAAGCGCATTACCGAGAGCCTTTTCTCCGGCGCGCTGAGCGACATGACCGAGGCGGACTTCGAACAGCTGGCGCAGGACGGCATGCCGACCGTGCAGCTGGGTGCGGAAGACGATCTGCAGCAGGCGCTGGTGAATGCCGAGCTGGTGCCGTCACGCGGCCAGGCGCGCACCATGATTAGCTCCAACGCCGTTGCCATCAACGGTGAAAAGCAGTCAGACGCGGAGTACCGCTTCAGCGAGAGCGATAAGCTGTTTGGCCGCTACACGCTGCTGCGTCGCGGGAAAAAACACTACTGCCTGATCGTCTGGCAGTAAGCGTTCAGGGCCGGTTTCCGGCCCTTTTTTATGGCAGGCAAGGGCAAGGCAGTTCAGAACATAATGAAAAATATTCTCGCAATTCAGTCGCATGTGGTATTCGGCCACGCCGGTAACGCCGCCGCCGAATTTCCGATGCGGCGCATGGGGGCTAACGTCTGGCCGCTCAACACCGTACAGTTCTCTAACCACACGCAGTACGGCCACTGGACGGGCACGGTCATGCCCGCGACGCACCTGACGGAGATCGTCAAAGGCATCAGCGATATCGACCGGCTGAAAACCTGCGACGCGGTGCTGAGCGGCTATCTGGGCTCGGCTGAACAGGGCGAACAGATCCTCGAGATCGTGCGCATGGTGAAAGCTGCCAACCCGGACGCCTGGTTCTTTTGCGATCCGGTGATGGGACATCCTGAAAAAGGGTGCATCGTGGCGCCTGGCGTGGCGGAGTATCACTGCAAATACGCCATGCCCGCCAGCGACATTATCGCGCCGAATCTGCTGGAGCTGGAGATGCTCAGCGAGCGCAGCGTCACCAGCGTAGAAGAGGCGACCGCGGCGGCACGCGCGCTGATTGCGCAGGGCCCGCGCGTGGTGCTGGTGAAACATCTGGCGCGCGCCGGGCGTCGCAGCGATCGCTTCGAGATGCTGCTGGTCACGGCGGAAGAGGCCTGGCATATTAGCCGTCCGCTGGTGGATTTTGGCGTGCGCCAGCCGGTTGGCGTCGGCGACCTCACCAGCGGCCTGCTGCTGGTCAATCTGCTGCACGGCAAGGATCTGAAGCAGGCGCTGGAGCACGTTACCGCCGCCGTGTACGAAGTGATGCTGACGACGCACGCTATGGGCGAATATGAGCTGCAGCTGGTAGCGGCGCAGGACGCTATCGCCCAGCCGACCCAGCACTTCGCCGCCGAAGCGCTGTAAACCTGCGGGGCCGATATCGTATCGGCCCCGCTCGTCAGGCGGCGCCTTCCGCCTTCAGCGCCGCCTGCACCGCAGGCCGCTGCGACGTTCGCTGAAACCAGGCGTCCAGCGCCGACAACCCTTCCAGCTCCAGCTTTAGCGCATGCGCCCAGCGCACCATCACGTAAAGATAGGCATCCGCCACGCTGAAGCGCAGCCCCATTAACCACTGCTTGTCCTGCAGCGCCTTGTCGACGAAGCGGAACTGCTGCTCCAGCCGGGCGCGCAGCAGGGGCTTGTAGCTGTCGGGCGTATCGGACTTAAACAGGGGCGTGAAGGTTTTATGCAGTTCGCTGCTGATAAAGCTGAGCCACTCCAGCGTGTGGTAGCGCGTCAGGCTGCCGACCGGTGCCAGCAGCTGGCGATCGGGCTTCAGATCCGCCAAATACTGCACAATCGCCACGCCTTCGGTCAGGAGAGTGCCGTCATCCAGCTCCAGCGCCGGCACCTGGCCTTTTGGATTGATTTGCCAGTAATCTTCGCTGCATTCGGTGACTTTTTTCATCAGATCGACATTAACCTGCGTGAAGTCGAGCCCACACTCACGCAGCACGATATGCGGCGAAAGCGAGCAGGCGCCAGCCTTACAGAACAGTTTCATCACGGACCTCCGGATTGCGACAGGATCATTGCAGCTTAATGCCTCGTCGCCGAATTGCCAGTGACCGCGATCATGGGTTGCCCCTGGTCCGGAAAAGGATAAAAAAAAGCCGGGCGCATGGCCCGGCTGCATGTCACCTGAACGATCAGGCCTGCGCTTTTTTCAGCTCCGCCTGCGGCGTCTGCGCCATGCGGTTCAGCAGCGGCGCGGTCAGCAGCATCAGCACGGCGATCACGCCGGTGACGATGCCAATCTGCTGGAAGACGCTGCTGTAGACGTTCAGCGAGGCGAGCGGATCGGTCACGTTCTCCGGCACGGCCATCAGGCCCGCCACTTTACCGGCGATCATCGCCGCGCCAGCGGTGGTGAGGAACCAGGAGCCCATGATAAAGCCCATCAGACGCTGCGGCACCAGCTGCGCCACCATCGCCAGACCGAGACCGGAGATCATCAGCTCGCCGATGCTCTGCAGCGCATAGCTAAGGATCAGCCAGTTAACGGAGACGATACCAGCATCCGAGGCGAACTTCGCGCCCAGCGGCAGCACCAGGAAGGCGGCCGAGCAGAGCACCATGCCGATAGCGAACTTAAACGGCATCGGCAGACGGTCGCCCAGCTTGTTGTAGACCGCCGCCAGCAGCGGGCTCGCCAGCATAATCCAGAACGGGTTGAGCGCCTGGAACTGCTCGGGTTCGAAGGTAATACCCAGAATGGTGTGTTCGACGTTGCGAATCGCAAAGAAGTTAAGCGAGGTCGGCATCTGCATATAGAGCACGAAGAAGACAATCGCTTCGACCATCAGCAGAAACGCCACGATCATTTTGCGCCGCGCCGCGCCGTGCAGCGAGAAAGCCTCTTTGGCGAAGATCAGGATAATGCCCAGCGCGACCACGCCCAGGGTAATGCGCGCGATAGTCTGGTTATGCAGCAGCCAGGTGGCGATAGCTACCAGCACCACAACGCCTACCAGCGTCATCAGCAGCTTGCTGACGTTAAGCGGCGCGAAGTCCGGCTTCGAGCCGTAGTTTTTCACCAGGCCTTTGCAGAACAGGAAGTTGAGCAGGGTGATCACCAGACCGACAACCGAGAGGGAAAAGGCTACGCTCCAGCCATATTTCGCCGCCAGCCAGGGAGTCAGCATCATTGAGAAGAGCGAGCCGACGTTGATTGACATGTAGAACATGGTGAAGGCGCCGTCGAGACGCGGATCATCTTTCTCGTAGCAGGTAGAGAGCAGCGAAGAGGGGTTCGCTTTAAACAGCCCGCTGCCTACCGCGATGGTCGCCATGCCGACATAGACCATGCCGACGTCGTGGCCGGAGAAGGCCACCAGCGCGTAACCCAGCGCCAGCACGATGACGCCCAGCACGATAACGCGCTTGGTGCCCAGCACTTTATCGCCCAGCCAGCCGCCGATAGCCACCAGGCCATAAACCAGCGCGCTAAAAGAGGCGAACAGAGTAATAGAAGCCGCTTCCGACATGCCCAGCTGTTTAACCAGGTAAACAGCCATGATGGCCTGCAGGCCGTAGAAACCGAAGCGCTCCCACAACTCAATCGAGAAGATCAGGTAGAAGGCCTTCGGCTGTTTGAACGCATTGAGGCTAACGGCCTCATCAGTGTGTTTGTTTGCAGTTGACACGTGTACCTCAGTTTTTCGCGTACCCTGTTTTACGACAGGAAATAAGTCCGCGTCATGTCAGGATTCCATGCGCGACATTGTTATTAGTAGGGAAAAGCGGCGCCTAATGTGGCTGATAACGCGCATCAGGGCAAGAATTTTTTGAATGCTGGAAAGCCTGGTGTGTGTAAGGTTTAAAAACCGATCTGACTTTGTTAAATGGGTTTTAATTTCAGCAGAGATAATTCTACCAGAATAAACGTTTGTTTTTCACGGTCAGAGGATAACAATAACCATATAAGCTGCTTGCGGATAATTTAACAGGTTAAGGTAGCGTCGTTCGATAATTAACCGGTTTATTATGCTGGAGTCGGCGGATTTATCAGCTAATTTGAACAACAAATCAGCAAAATGGCTTCCAGTAATGAGAACGAATGGGTAAAAGTTGATCCTTCGCACAGAATTGCCAATTAATTCATTAAGTAAAAGAAGAAAGCGTTTGCGTAGGGAGCCAGAGGCAGAAAAATGCGATTTTTACCGTCTCGACATCAAAATAGCGATCCGCTAACCTCGAAATTTCCATCTACAGGACGTATTCATGGCAGCTTTAGTAAACCTGGCACTGGTGGGCGATTACCGCGCCAGCGCCGTTGCGCATCAGGCTATTCCTCTGGCTATCGATCGCGCCGCCGCGCATCTGGGCGCCGCCGTCAGCTTTCGCTGGCTCTCTACTGACCAGCTCGGCGATCTGGGCGCCGTGAAAGAGAGCGACGCCGTCTGGGTCGTGCCGGGCAGCCCCTATAAAAACGATGAGGCGGTGTTTAAAACCATTCGCTGGGCGCGAGAACAGCAGCTCCCGTTTCTCGGCTCCTGCGGCGGTTTTCAGTATGCGGTGATTGAGTATGCCCGCAACGTGCTGGGCTGGGAGGATGCGAATCACGCCGAGACCGACGAGGGCGGCCGCATGGTTATCGCGCCGCTTAGCTGTTCGCTGGTGGAGCAGCGGGGCGAAGTCAGGTTCGCGCCGGGATCGCGCATCGCCGAGGCCTACGGCGCGCAGTCAAGCGATGAGGGCTACCACTGTAATTTCGGCGTTAATCCCGCCTTTAGCGAGGCGCTGGAAGGGGAGAATTTGCGTATCACCTCATGGGACGCTTCGGGAGATGTGCGCGGCATTGAACTGACCGATCACCCTTTCTTCGTCGCGACCCTGTTCCAGTCGGAGCGGGCGGCGCTGCAGGGGAAAGATTCGCCGCTGGCGATCGCCTGGCTGCAGGCGGCGCTGGCAGGGCGCTGAGGCACAACGGGCGCGGCGCGCCCGTCAGATTTCCGTCTTGTCGGGAAACTCGCACAGATCTTCAATCAGGCAGGCGCCGCAGCGCGGCTTGCGCGCGACGCAGGTGTAGCGGCCGTGCAGGATCAGCCAGTGGTGACAATCCACCTTAAACTCGGCCGGCACCACTTTCAGCAGCTTCGCCTCGACCTCTTCCACGTTCTTGCCTGGCGCGAAGCGAGTGCGGTTGCTGACGCGGAAAATATGAGTATCCACGGCGATAGTCGGCCAGCCGAACGCGGTGTTCAGCACCACGTTAGCCGTTTTGCGCCCGACGCCAGGCAGCGCTTCCAGCGCGGCGCGATCTTCCGGCACCTCGCCGCCATGCTTCTCCAGCAGAATACGGCAGGTCTTGATCACATTCTCAGCTTTGCTGTTATACAGGCCGATCGTCTTGATATGCTCTTTCACGCCCTCTACGCCCAGCGCCAGCATCGCGGCGGGGGTATTGGCTACCGGATAGAGCTTCGCGGTCGCCTTATTGACGCTGACGTCGGTCGCCTGCGCCGACAGCAGTACGGCGATCAGCAGCTCGAACGGCGAAGTAAAATTGAGTTCGGTGGTGGGATGCGGGTTGTTGTCCCGCAGCCGGGTAAGGATCTCTCTGCGTTTCGCCTGATTCACACCGCTTTCCCTGCAGGCGCGTGCGGTTCGGCCGCCGCGGCTTCAGCATCGCGGCGCGCGACGCGCTGTTTCAGTTTCTGATCGATCAGGTATTTCGCGGCCAGCAGCATGCCGAGGCCGATAAAAGCGCCTGGCGGCAGCATCGCCAGCAGCATTGGCGAGTCGAAGTGCACCACCTCGATGCGCAGCGCCCTGGCCCACGGGCCGAGCAGCTGATCCGCGCCGTTAAACAGCGTGCCGCTACCGATCAGCTCGCGAATCGAGCCGAGGGTGACCATGGCGCAGGTTGCGCCCATGCCGATAGCGAAGCCATCCAGCGCGGCAAGGGGAATGCTGCTCTTTGAGGCGACCGCTTCAGCGCGGCCGACTACGATGCAGTTGGTGACGATCAGCGGAATAAAGATGCCGAGCGACTCATAAAGGCCATAGGCATAGGCGTTGATCAGCATCTGCACGCAGCTCACCACCGAGGCGATGATCATCACGTAGATGGGGATGCGGATTTCCGACGGCACCCAGCGGCGCGAGGCGGAAATGGCGCTGTTGGTTATGGTCAGCACCAGCGTGGTCGCCAGACCGAGTCCCAGCGCGTTGGTCGCCGTCGAGGTGACGGCCAGCAGCGGGCAGAGCCCCAGCAGCTGCACCAGCGCCGAGTTGTTTTTCCACAGGCCGCCTACCAGCAGGTTTTTGGCTTCACTCATTTGCGTCTCCACATTCGGGCAGCGACGAGACGTTGCCGCTCAGCGTTTCAATCAGTAGCGCGGCGCGCTTCGTGGCGTTAACCACGGCGCGCGGCGTAATGGTGGCACCGGTAAACTGGTCGAACTCGCCGCCATCTTTCTTTACCGCAAAGGCTTTGTCGTCGGCGCCGTGCACCACTTTGCCGTTAAAGCTGTTAATCCAGTCAGAGATCCGCAGCTCGATCTTGTCGCCAAGGCCGGGGGTTTCGTGATGTTCGATAACGCGTACGCCCAGTACCTTGCCGTGAAAATCGGCGCCGACCAGCATCTGTATCGCACCAGAATAGCCATCCGGCGCGGTGGTCTCAAGCGCGGCCGCCACCGGGGCATCGCCTTTGCGCGCCAGATAGAGGTGGTGCGGCGCGGCGTTGCCCAGCGCGGCATCGGTGACAAGGTAACATTCGCGCTGAATCTGATTATCGTACAGATCCACCGGGACCACCTGATCCAGCAGGTTTTTCTGATTCAGCGCCGTCTGATGGGCAATGGTCGGTTTGGTTACGTAGTTCACCACGGCGGTCAAACCGGTCGTGAACACCGCGAACAGCGCCAGGGTAACGGCGTTTTTACGGATAGTCTCAAGCATCGATCACTCCTTGCGATGGCCGTAGACGCGCGGCTGCGTGTAGTAATCGATTAGCGGCACGCAGATATTCGCCAGCAGCACGGCAAAGGCGACGCCGTCGGGGTAACCGCCAAAACTGCGGATCAGCCATACCAGCAGACCAATCAGCGCGCCGTAGAGCAGACGCCCGCGGTTGGTGGTGGAGGCGGTCACCGGATCGGTGGCGATAAAAAACGCCCCGAGCATGGTGGCGCCGGAAAAGAGGTGGATCAGCGGCGTGTTAAGGCTCTCCGGGGAGATCAGCCAGCCCAGCGTGGCGCAGAACCCCAGCGACAGCAGCATCGCCGCCGGAATATGCCAGCGAATGGCGTTTTTCCACAGCAGGAACAGGCCGCCGGCCAGATAACCGAGATTGATCCACTGCCAGCCGAGCCCGGCCAACACGCCGGTATAGATCGGCTGCGCCAGCAGCTGCTCCGCGCTGTGACCGGCGCGCAGGCCGGTTTTAAACGTATCCAGCGGCGTTGCCTGGCTGACGCCGTCGACGCCGAGCTGCAGCTGCTGCATGGTATCGCCCGCCAGCGTATGGCCGGTAAAGATCATGCTCAGCGAATCGAGCAGGCCCGGTTTCACCGCCTGCAGCGCGTCGGGCGGCAGCCAGCTGGTCATCTGCACCGGGAAGGAGATTAGCAGCACCACGTAGCCGACCATTGCCGGATTGAACGGGTTTTGTCCGAGACCGCCGTAGAGCTGCTTGGCGATAACGATAGCGAACAGGGTGCCGATCACCACCAGCCACCAGGGCGCAAGCGGCGGCAGGCTGATGCCAATAAGCACGGCGGTCAGCAGCGCGGAGTTGTCCGCCAGGCTGGGAGCGATCGGCGCCTTGCGCAGCCGCAGAATGGCCGCTTCCGCCAGCCACGCGGTCAGGACCGCCAGCAGCACCTGCAGCACGCTGCCGTAGCCAAAGAAATACCACTGCGCGGCGAAGCCGGGGACGGCCGCCAGCACCACCAGCAACATAATGTTGCCGGTGCTGCGACGGTTATGGGTATAAGGGGAGCTTGCGATACGAAAAGCCATTTATTCCTCAAACGTCGACGGCGGCTGCGCTTTACGCGCTTTCGCCCGGGCGATAGCGGCAGCGACGGCTGCCTTGCGCGCGTCTTCCGACGGACGCGCATCACTGTTTGCAACGTCGAGGGTCACGACGTCCTTTTCTGATGCCTGCGCGGCAGCGGCTTTCTTCGCTTTGGCGCGGGCGATGGCGGCTTCAACTGCCGCCTTGCGCGGATCGACCGCTGGCGCATCCTCGACCGGCTGCACCTCTTCGGTCGGCGTGCCGGCGGCGGCCTGGGCCGCTTCAGCTTTCTTCGCTTTGGCGCGGGCGATGGCGGCTTCAACTGCCGCCTTGCGCGGATCGACCGCTGGCACATCCTCGACCGGCTGCACCTCTTCGGTCGGCTTGCCGGCGGCGGCCTGGGCCGCTTCAGCTTTCTTCGCTTTGGCGCGGGCGATGGCGGCTTCAACTGCCGCCTTGCGCGGATCGACCGCTGGCACATCCTCGACCGGCTGCACCTCTTCGGTCGGCGCGCCGGCGGCGGCCTGGGCCGCTTCAGCTTTTTTCGCTTTGGCGCGGGCAATGGCAGCTTCAACTGCCGCCTTGCGCGGATCGACCGCTGGCGCATCCTCGACCGGCTGCGTCTCTTCGGTCGGCGCGCCGGCGGCGGCCTGGGCCGCTTCAGCTTTCTTCGCTTTGGCGCGGGCGATAGCGGCTTCAACTGCCGCCTTGCGCGGATCGACCGCCTCAGTCTGGGATTCTTCCGCCGCTTCCGGCTGCGCGACTTTCTTCGCTTTAGCGCGGGCGATGGCGGCTTCCACCGCCGCTTTGCGCGGATCTTCCGTCTGGCGGGTCACCGGCTGGGTTTCCGCTTGCGCTTCCGCCTGACGCAGATGCGCCTGCGCATGGCGCGCCTGACGCTGCGCTTCCTCTACCGCCGGATCGACTACGCCCGCCGCCTGGCGTTTCGCCATAACGCGTTCACGGGCGGCGGCCAGCTCGCCTTCGTCGCTGCGCGCTACGCGCTGTTTCGCCTGTTCATGCTTCGCTTCACGCGCCAGCTTCTCACGTTCCAGACGCGCCTGGCGCGCCTCGAAGCGCGCTTTCGCCTCGGCGGTGCGCTTCGCTTCAAGATCGATGGCGCGCAGTTCCGCCTTCTCCTGCCGGTAGTACTGCACCAGCGGAATATTGCTCGGGCAGACATAGGCGCAGGCGCCGCACTCGATGCAGTCGTCGATATGGTGGGCGCGCGCTTTATCGTGATCGCCGCCCTGGCTGTACCAGTAAAGCTGCTGCGGCAGCAGTTTCGCCGGGCAGGCGTCGGCGCAGGCGGAGCAACGAATACAGGATTGCTCTTCGTCGTTGTTGCCCATTTCGCTGGCGGAGGGGGCGAGAATGCAGTTGGTGATCTTCACCACCGGCACGTCGAGCGACGGCAGGGTAAAGCCCATCAGCGGGCCGCCCATAATCACCATCTGACGTGGCGCGGGCGTAAAGCCGACCTGATGCAGCAGATGGCTGATAGGGGTGCCGATGCGGCTCCAGACGTTGCGCGGCTGCGCAATCGCCTCGCCGGTCAGCGTCACCACGCGCTCGGTGAGCGGCTCGCCGTCGATCACCGCGCGCTTCACCGCCCAGGCGGTGCCGACGTTCTGCATCAGCACGCCGATATCGGTAGAGCGTCCGCCGTGCGGCACTTCCAGTCCAGTAAGAATTTTGGTGAGCTGCTTTGCGCCGCCGGAGGGATATTTGGTCGGAATCACGCGGATTTGCAGATCGCGCTCGCCGCCCAGCGCCTGCTTCAGCGCGGCAATCGCTTCCGGCTTGTTGTCTTCGATGCCGATCAGCACGCGCTCGGCCTGCAGCACCCAGGCGAGGATGCGGCTGCCTTCCAGCACTTCGGCGGCATAATCCTGCATCAGGCGATCGTCAGCGGTGATATAGGGCTCGCACTCGGCGGCGTTGATAATCAGGGTTTTCACCCCGCGCAGGCCACCGCGCAGCTTGGTGCCGGTGGGGAAACCCGCGCCGCCAAGGCCAGCGACGCCCGCGTCGTGAATACGCTGCACGATGGCGGCGCGCTCGCGCTGGCGGTAGTCCGCCATCGGCTCAAGCAGCGTCCAGCGATCTTCGCCGTCCGGCGACATAAAAATGCACAGCTCCGACAGCCCGGAGGGGTGCGCGGTCATATGCTGGCCAATGGCGTCGATGGTGCCGGAGGTCGGCGCGTGCACCGGCAGCATCCGGCCGCTGCCGAAAGTCAGCGGCTGGCCGCGCAGCACGCGATCGCCTGGCGCGACGCAAATCTCGCCCTCATGGCCGATATGCTGCTTCAGCGGGATAATAAAGCGGTCCGGCAGCGGCAGCTGGCTCAGCGGCGTGCCGTTCGACTGGGTTTTCATTTCCGGCGGATGAATACCGCCCTCGAAATCCCACAGCTTCTCTTTACGAAAGATATTCAACAGATTAAGCATGACTTTCTACCGGGATCACCCGTACAGGAATGGTCTCAAGATCCCATTTCCAGTTAGCGGTGGTGGTCGCCACAGGACGCATTTCGATGCAGTCGGTGGGACAGGGGGCAACGCAGAGGTCGCAGCCGGTGCAGACGTCGCTCAGCACGGTATGCATGGCGCGCGTTGCGCCGACAATGGCGTCGACCGGGCAGGCCTGGATGCACTTGGTGCAGCCGATGCAGTTCGCTTCATCAATCCAGGCAACGGTGCGCACCGGCTCTTTCGCCGTTTCGTCACCGTCAATCGGCTGCGGGTCAACATTCAGCAGCGCCGCCAGCTTGAGCATGGTCTGCTCGCCGCCCGGCGCGCATTTATTGATCGCCTCGCCGTTATTGCCCACCGCGTCCGCATAGGGACGGCAGCCGGGATAGCCGCACTGGCCGCACTGACTTTGCGGCAGCAGTTCGTCGATCTGCTCGACGATGGGATCTTCTTCGACTTCGAAGCGGCGCGAGGCATAGCCGAGCAGGGCGCCGAACACCAGACTCAGCGCGCTCAGAACGATAATGGCAATCCAGATCGCGCTCATCAGAATTTCACCAGACCGGTAAAGCCCATAAACGCCAGCGCCATCAGGCCGGCGGTCACCAGCGCGATAGAGGAGCCTTTAAAGGGGGCAGGCACGTTTGCCAGCACCAGACGTTCGCGCATGCCGGCGAACAGCACCATCACCAGCGAAAAACCGAGCGAGGCGCTGAAGCCGTAAAGCGCCGCCTGCAGAAAGGTATGATTAAGATTGACGCTGAGCAGCGGCACGCCGAGCACCGCGCAGTTGGTGGTGATCAGCGGCAGAAAGATGCCGAGCAGCCGGTAGAGCGACGGGCTGGTTTTACGCACCACCATTTCGGTGAACTGCACCACGACGGCGATCACCAGGATATAGGCCATAGTGCGCAAATAGACGAGGTCGAGCGGCACCAGTATCAGGTGGTTTACCAGCCAGGCGCAAATCGACGCCAGAGTAATGACGAACGTGGTCGCCAGGCCCATGCCGATCGCCGTTTCCAGTTTTTTGGAAACGCCCATAAAGGGGCAGAGGCCAAGAAATTTCACCAGAACGAAGTTGTTCACCAGCACAGTGCCTACAAACAGCAGCAGATAATCGGTCATTTTTTCGCCATTGATTCGGAAAGCGGCCCATTATCTGTGATCTGTGACGCTATCTCAACCACTGCGCGAAACGCAGTGCGCTGTTTCGCACTCAGAATTAAATTGTTGACGAAACTCACGGCGTTACGGCTGGATAAAGGTCGATTTCACGCGCTGAGAGCGTTTGAAATAGGGCACGAACACCGCCGCGGCAAGCAGCGCCAGCAGCAGCGTCTGGGCGGCCTTGCCGTCGGAGACCGGCGTAAACGCGAAGGTCTTCAGCGCCAGCAGCAGCGTGACCAGCAGCCAGATAATGTAGTGGCGCGGCAGACGGCGCGAGCGTTTGCAGAAAATCCAGCAGACCCACAGGCTGTAGAGCCAGACGGCGAGCGCGGTCAGCAGGGAGATCGCCCAGTTGGTCACCAGCATGCCGCCGTGCGAAAACAGCGTGGCGCGCCATACCGGATTAAACAGGGGGCTGAGGTACATCGCCAGCACCATCGCGCTGGTGAGCATCATCATAATCAGCCAGGCGAGCGGCACAAGCAGCCAGCCGCCCAGACGCGGCGCGGTTATCGATTCATTCATCGAGGAGATCCTGTTGCGACAAGGAAAGCGAGGAGGATAACACGTTCAGACAGGGCCTGCCTGCGCAGAGGCGGCGTCTCGCCGGCAGGCCTGATAAACCTTAATCAGACCACGTAGCGCCACACCGTTTTCGGCACGCGACCCAGGTCGTAGAGTCGCCCACCGGAGGCCAGCTCAGCGCGACGGTGATCAGCCGCGCGGTACATGCTGATAATCTCGTTGTCATCGGTAAGCGAGTAGTTAAGGTGATCGTAGAGTTTTTCCAGACTTTCCAGATTATTCACTTTGCGGAATTTGAGCAGGTAATCTTGCGCAGTCATGATTGCCATAATTAGAGAGAACAGAGAAGCGGTCAGTATAGGGAGCAGGGGCGGGCTGTCCAGCGACTTATTCTGGAAAAAAGACAAATTCTTAATTTTTGTTTATCAATGCGCTAAAAAAACCACTTTTGATCATCCGCGCATCAGTAAAGCGAAACGGCAAAAATCTGGCAGGCCGCTTTTGGCGCTGCGCCGCTGCGCTAACCGCCGTCAGTGAGGGGCACATGCGTTACTTCTGCTTTCTCAGGTGAAAACCGCTTCGCTTAGGGCATGAAAGCATGATCAATTACGCGCCCCGATGCGCTGGCTGGATAAAGGCAGATAATAATCTCTCTTTCATCAGTCAGGAGCCTCTTGATCCGCTGCGCTAACATTGCCGTGTTAAGCCGCTTAACGCGCACCACTGTGCGGGAAATCACAAAATTGTTATCTCGCCTGCACGACAGGCGGTGACCAAAGTTTACGTATTATTGTAATCGCTTTCAGAGGAAGATTTCATAAGCGATTCTGTTTATTACATTTATTTAACCAGCACGTTTAAATAACTCAGTCGTTTTGTCCATGAACGCTAGCGCGCCAGACTGCCATACCTGCACGTAACCCCTTTAATTTGAACCGATTTGTGAAGCGCGTCGCCCTTATTCACGCCGATTTACGCCAGGCTAAACGGGCTCTTTACCCTTACTCGCAAAAGCCCTTCAGAGGAATGCAAACTATGTGGAAACGTTTACTTTTGACCAGTCTGGTCAGCGCCGCACTCACTGCACCGGTAATGGCGGCAGACCTGACGGTCGGCTTCTCTCAGGTCGGCTCCGAATCGGGCTGGCGCGCAGCAGAGACCAGCGTGGCGAAAAGCGAAGCGGCGAAACGCGGCATCACGCTGAAAATTGCCGACGGTCAGCAGAAACAAGAGAACCAGATCAAGGCGGTACGTTCGTTCATCGCTCAGGGCGTCGACGCGATTTTTATCGCGCCAGTGGTGCAGACCGGCTGGGAGCCGGTGCTGGAAGAAGCTAAAGACGCCAAAATTCCGGTCTTCCTGCTCGACCGCGCCATTGTAGTGAAGGATAAATCGCTCTATATGACGGTGGTCACCGCCGATAACGTGCTGGAAGGCAAGCTGATTGGCGACTGGCTGGCGAAAACCGTCGGCGACAAGCCGTGCAACGTGGTCGAACTGCAGGGCACCGTGGGCGCCAGCGTCGCCATCGACCGCAAGAAAGGCTTTGCCGAGGCGATCGCCGGGCATCCCAATATCAAGGTGGTGCGCTCGCAGTCGGGCGACTTTACCCGCAGCAAGGGTAAAGAGGTAATGGAGAGCTTTATCAAGGCGGAAAACAACGGCAAGAACATCTGCATGGTTTACGCCCATAACGACGATATGGCGATCGGCGCGATTCAGGCGATTAAAGAGGCTGGGCTCAAGCCAGGCAAAGACATCCTCACCGGCTCAATCGACGGCGTGCCCGATATCTATAAGGCGATGCTGGCGGGCGAGGCCAACGCCAACGTCGAGCTGACGCCGAACATGGCAGGCCCGGCATTCGACGCGCTGGAGAAGTTCAAAAAAGACGGCACGCTGCCGCCGAAGATCACCAAAACCGAAACCCGGCTCTTTTTGCCAGCCGATGCGCAGGCGCAGCTGGATTTGAAAAAAGGCATGGGTTACTGAGCCGCGAGCCGCTCTCAGGAGCGGCTTTTTATCTGTTGAGGCGGGGCTGACAAGATGATTAGGCACAATGACGATGCGCTGCTCACCATCAGCGGCGTCAGCAAAGGGTTTCCCGGCGTGAAGGCGCTGGATAACGTGTCGTTTAGCGTGCGCAAAGGCGAAATTATGGCGCTGCTGGGCGAAAACGGCGCGGGCAAGTCGACGCTGATTAAGGTGCTGACCGGGGTCTACAGTCGCGATGCGGGCACGCTGACGCTGAACGGGCAGACCATTGCGCCGCGCAGCACCGCCGATGCGCAAAAGATGGGCATCGGCACCGTTTATCAGGAGGTCAATATGCTGCCGAATATGTCGGTGGCCGACAACCTGTTTATCGGGCGCGAGCCGCGCCGACTGGGCATGGTGGACCGCCGCAAGATGGTGCGCGATGCCGACACGCTGATGCGCAATTACGGTTTTATTCTCGACGTGACGCGTCCGCTGGGACACTACTCGGTGGCGATGCAGCAGATTATCGCCATCTGCCGCGCGGTCGATCTCTCGGCGCAGGTGCTAATCCTCGACGAGCCGACCGCCAGCCTCGACGCCAGCGAAGTAGAGATGCTCTTTACCCTGATGGCGCAGCTGAAGGCCAAAGGGATGAGCCTGATCTTCGTCACTCACTTTCTCGATCAGGTCTACCGCATCACCGACCGCATTACGGTGCTGCGCAACGGTCAGTTTATCGCCACGCGCGATACCGCCACGCTGCCGCAGATTGAACTGATCAAGCTGATGCTGGGGCGCGATCTGCTGGAGACCGCGCTGCAGCGCCAGGGCAGCACGCTGCGCAGCAATCAGCCGGTGGCGTCGTTTCGCGACTACGGCAAGAAGGGCACCATTGAGCCTTTCGACCTTGAGGTGCGTCCAGGGGAAGTGGTGGGACTGGCTGGGCTGCTTGGCTCCGGCCGCACCGAGACCGCCGAAGTGCTGTTCGGCATTCGCCGGCCCGATCGCGGCACGGCGACCATTAAAGGCAAACCCCAGACGATCCGCTCGCCGGCGCAGGCGTCGCGGCTCGGCATCGGTTTTTGTCCGGAGGATCGCAAGACCGACGGCATTATCGGCGCCGCCTCGGTGCGTGAAAATATTATCCTGGCGCTGCAGGCGCAGCGCGGCTGGCTGCGGCCGATCAAGCGGCGCGAGCAGCAGGCGATCGCCGAGCGCTTTATCAAGAGCCTCGGCATCCGCACGCCGCATGCCGACCAGCCGGTGGAGCTGCTTTCCGGCGGCAATCAGCAGAAGGTGCTGCTGTCGCGCTGGCTGGTGACCAAACCGCAGTTTCTGATCCTGGACGAACCCACGCGCGGCATCGACGTCGGCGCCCACGCCGAGATTATTCGCCTGATCGAATCCCTGTGCGCCGATGGCCTGGCGCTGCTGGTGATCTCTTCCGAGCTGGAGGAGCTGGTGGGCTACGCCGATCGCGTGGTGATTATGCGCGACCTGAAACAGGTGGCGGAGATCCCGCTTGAGCAGCTTTCGGTGGCGTCGATTGTTAACGCCATCGCGGACGGAGGGGCACAACATGCTTGAATCCCATATGACGAAGCCAGAACGCCGTAAGTTTCGCCTGCCGCCGGGCCTGCCGCAGATCGCCGCGCTGATTCTGGTGCTGCTGGTAGATAGCCTGGTGGCGAATAATTTTTTCGCCGTGCATCTGCAGGACGGCCGTCTGTTCGGCAGCCCGATCGATATTCTTAACCGCGCCGCGCCGGTGGCGCTGCTGGCGATCGGCATGACGCTGGTGATCGCTACCGGCGGTATCGATCTTTCGGTGGGCGCGGTGATGGCGATTGCGGGCGCGACCGCCGCTACTCTGACGGTGTCGGGTCATAGCCTGACGACGGTGATTTTTTCCGCGCTGGGCGCCGGGCTGCTGTGCGGGCTCTGGAACGGCGTGCTGGTGGCGCTGCTGCGCATTCAGCCTTTTGTCGCCACGCTGATTTTGATGGTGGCGGGGCGCGGCATCGCGCAGCTGATTACCCAGGGGCAGATCGTGACCTTCGACAGCGCGGCGCTCGGATGGCTGGGCAGCGGGTCGCTGTGGCTGCTGCCGGTGCCGGTGTGGATTACCCTGGCGGCGGCGCTGCTGGTCTGGCTGCTGACGCGCAAGACCGCGCTCGGGCTGTTTATCGAGGCGGTAGGGATTAACCTGCGCGCCGCGCGCAATGCGGGCGTGACCGGCTGGCTGGTGGTGATGTCCACCTATGTGATTAGCGGGCTGTGCGCGGCGGTGGCGGGCCTGATCGTGACCGCCGATATTCGCGGCGCCGACGCCAATAACGCCGGCCTTTGGCTGGAGCTGGATGCGATTCTCGCGGTGGTGATCGGCGGCGCCTCGCTGATGGGCGGCCGTTTTAATCTGGTGCTGTCGCTGATCGGCGCGCTGATTATTCAGGCGATGAATACCGGCATTTTGCTTTCCGGTTTTCCGCCGGAGCTGAATCAGGTGGTGAAGGCGGTGGTAGTAATGGGCGTGCTGCTGCTGCAGTCGCCGCGCTTTCTGGCGATATTGAAACGGAGACGGCCTCAATGATTAAACGTCATCTTCCCCTGATGATTACGCTGCTGGTGTTTGTCGCCGGCTATCTGTTCTGTCTGAGTCAGTTTCCCGGCTTCGCCTCGACGCGCGTGATCTGCAATATTCTGACCGATAACGCTTTTCTGGGCATTATCGCCGTCGGCATGACGTTTGTGATCCTCTCTGGCGGCATCGATCTGTCGGTGGGCGCGGTGATCGCCTTTACCGGCGTGTTTCTGGCGCGCGCCATCGGCGATTTGCATATTCATCCGCTGCTGGCGTTCGCTATTATTCTGGCGGCGGGCGCGCTGTTCGGCGCCATGATGGGCTGGCTGATCGACGCGCTGAAGATCCCGGCGTTTATTATTACGCTGGCGGGGATGTTTTTTCTGCGCGGCTGTAGCTATCTGGTGTCGGAGAATTCGATTCCCATCGATCATCCGCTGTACGCCACGCTCTCCAGCCTGGCGTGGAAGGTGCCGGGCGGCGGTCGTCTGAGTTTGCTGGCGCTGGTGATGCTGCTGGTGGTGGCGGGCGGCATTTTGCTGGCGCACCGTACGCGCTTCGGCAATCAGGTTTATGCGGTAGGCGGCAATGTGACCTCGGCGCAGCTGATGGGCATTTCCACGCGCGCCACCACGATTCGCATTTATATGCTGTCGACCACGCTGGCGACGCTGGCGGGCATCGTTTTCTCGATTTATACCTCGGCGGGCTATGCGCTGGCGGGGCTGGGCGTTGAGCTTGACGCTATCGCCTCGGTGGTGATTGGCGGCACGCTGCTCTCCGGCGGCGTCGGGACGGTGCTGGGCACGCTGTTTGGCGTGCTGATTCAGGGGTTGATTCAGACCTGGATTAATTTTGACGGTACGCTGAGCTCCTGGTGGACCAAGATCGCCATCGGCATTTTGCTGTTCGCCTTTATCGCGCTGCAGCGCCTGCTGACGGTGATGTGGGATCGGCAGAAGAATGCGCCGGTGAAGCGTATAGCGACCTGACCAGTCGGAGTCGAGTTAAGCCGCCTGCGGGCGGCTTTTTTTGTGTCTGGGAAAATATGCGGTGTGGCTGTAAGAGTGTGCGGCGTGAAAGGGGGTTCTGCCCGATCGCAAAGGATTCCCGCATCCATGCGGATCGGCCTCGCCTTACTCGCCCCATCCCTGGGGCTCGCCCGCACGCGGGCCAACGCTACGCGTTGTTCAAAAACGCTCCCGGCGTTTTTGTCCATGGCTCGGACGCTTTGCTCTTCGGGCAGAACCCCCTTCCACGATGAGCATTTTATGGCTGTTTAAAACCATCGCAATTATGTGGCTCGGACGCTTTGCTCTTCGGGCAGAACCCCCTTCCACGGTTGAGCATTTTTATGGCTGTTTAAACCCATCGTATTTATGCCGATCGGCCTTGTCTTACTCGCCCCATCCTTGTGGCACGCCCGCAAACGGGCAACAGCCACGCGTAGTTCAAATACGTTCCCGGCGTTTTGTCCATGGCTCTGGCGCTTTACTCTTCGCCCAAAATTTCTTCCACGCATAAGCATTTTTAGGGCTGTTAAAACAAACCGCACAGAGTTTCATAAAGGAGGGAGGATGGGCAGTGGAGTGAAGCGTCCGAGCCAGGGATGGCGAGGCCGAGGCTCCAGGGATGGATTTACGCCGTCTTCACGGAACTGCCCATCTTCCCGACTGGGCAGCGCGGTCTTTCTTAAACAACAGCGCCGACTTTAAAAGTCGGCGCTGATTGCTCTCAACCCGCAGCTTAGCGCTTCGAACGGTAATACACCTCATTCCAGCGCAGCGCGTCTTTAAACGCCGGCAGTCGTGTGTGCTCGTCGATCACCAGCACTTCGATGTCGTTCATCTCGCCGTAGAGATACATATCCTCCAGCGTCAGCGCCTGGCTGAACACCGTATGGTGCGCGCCGCCGCCCAGAATCCAGGCCTCGGACGCGGTGGCCAGCGACGGCTGGGCACGCCACAGGGCGCGCGCGACCGGCAGCTTCGGCAGCGGCTTCGGCTGCTCAATCGCATCTACCACATTCACCAGCAGGCGGAAACGGTCGCCCATATCGATCACGCTGGCGTTCACCGCGCGGCCGGCCGGGGTAGAGAAGATCAGGCGCGCCGGATCCGCTTTGCCGCCAATGCCGAGGAACTGCACGTCGATCAGAGGCTTCTCCTCTTTGGCAATAGAGGGGCAGACCTCCAGCATGTGCGAGCCTAATACCAGATCGTTGCCTGGCGAGAAGTGATAGGTGTAATCCTCCATAAAGGAGGTGCCGCCAGGACGATCGCCCGCCAGCACTTTAAAAATGCGCAGCAGCGCGGCGGTTTTCCAGTCGCCTTCGCCGGCGAAACCGTAGCCCTGGCCCATCAGGCGCTGCACCGCCAGTCCTGGAAGCTGCGTCATGCCGTGCAGCGTCTGGAAGTTGGTGGTGAAGGCTTTGCAGCCCTCGCTGTCGAGGAAGCGCTTGATGCCGATCTCGATACGCGCCGCGTCGAGCACGTTCTGGCGCTTCTCGCCGCCGCTGGCCGCCACGTCGCTGAAGCGATAGAGGCTTTCATACTCGTCGATCAGCGCGTTGACCTCGCCGTCGCTTACCTGATTAATCACCTCAACCAGATCGCCGACGCCCCAGCCGTTGACCGCGTAGCCGAACTGGATCTGCGCCGCGACTTTATCCCCTTCGGTCACCGCCACTTCGCGCATATTGTCGCCAAAGCGCGCCACTTTCAGCTGCTGGCTGCTCTGCTTCGCGAAGGCGGCGCGCATCCAGTTGCCGATGCGCTGCTGGCTTGCCGCATCCTGCCAGTGGCCGGTGATTACGCTGTGCTGTAGCCCCATGCGCGCGCCGATAAAGCCGAACTCGCGGCCGCCGTGCGCGGTCTGGTTCAGGTTCATAAAGTCCATATCCATGCTGTCCCACGGGATCTCCGCGTTGAACTGGGTATGGAACTGCAGCAGCGGCTTGTTCAGCACGCTGAGCCCGCCGATCCACATTTTGGCGGGCGAGAAGGTGTGCAGCCAGGTAATGATGCCGACGCAGCTATCGTCGTGGCTGGCGTCGCGGCAGACCGCCAGCGCTTCATCCGGCGACTTCACCAGCGGTTTGGCGATAAGCTTTAACGGCAAGGCGGAAGAGGCGTTCAGGCCGTCGACCACCTGGCGCGCGTGCTCTTCTACCTGACGGAGGGTTTCCGCGCCGTAAAGATGCTGGGTGCCAATCACAAACCATACGCTGTGCGCGTTGTACTGATCCATAAAACCACTCCTTAATTAGCGTTGGCGGGGCGCGACGCATACTGCGGCTCAGCCGCCGCGCACCAGAGTTGATAACGTTCGTAAAGCTGCTGATAGCGCGCGACTCGGGCGGCGTCGGGCTGAAGCGTGACGGCAATCGGGCTGGCCATCGCTTTCTGCGCCTCAGGCACCGAGGCGTAAACGCCCGCGGCGACGGCGGCGAAGATCGCCGCGCCCAGCGCACAGCACTCGTCAGAGGCGACGATATCGAGCGGACGGTTCATCACGTCGCAGCACGCCTGCATGATGGCAGGCGATTTGCGCGCGATGCCGCCCAGCGTGAGGATGTTCTCGACCGGGATCTGCTGCTGTTCGAAGCACTCCATAATGGCGCGCGCGCCGAAGGCGGTGGCGGCGATCAGACCGCCGAACAGCGCGGGCGCGTCGGTGCCGAGATTCAGATCGGTGATGACCCCTTTCAGGCGCTGGTTGGCGTTGGGGGTGCGGCGACCGTTGAACCAGTCGAGCACCACCGGCAGATGATCCAGCTGCGGATCGGCAGCCCAGGCTTCGGTCAGCTGGCGGATCAGGTTGCGCTGCAGCTCAGCCAGTTGCGGCTGAAGTTCAGGATGCGCCGCCGCCGCCTGCTGCAGTGGCCAGCCGAGCAGGCGGCTGAACCAGGCGTAAATATCGCCGAACGCCGACTGGCCCGCTTCGCAGCCGATGGCGCCCGGCATGACGCTGCCGTCGACCTGGCCGCAGATGCCTTTAATGGCGCGGTCGCCGACCTGTTCTGCATCGGCGATCAGGATGTCGCAGGTAGAGGTGCCGATCACTTTCACCAGCGTATAAGGCTGCGCGCCTGCGCCGACGGCGCCCATATGGCAGTCGAACGCGCCACCGGCGATGGTGACGGTCTGCTTCAGGCCGAGCCGCTGCGCCCAGTCGGCGCTCAGCGTGCCGACCGGAATATCGGCGGTCCAGGTGTCGTGAAACAGCGGCGAGTCGAGCTGCTGGGTCAGCAGCGGGTCGAGCGCGTTAAGAAAGTCGGGGTCGGGCAGTCCCTGCCAGTCGGGATGCCACAGCGCCTTATGCCCGGCGGCGCAGCGGCTGCGGCGCAGGCTGGCTGGGGCGGTGGTGCCGCTCAGCAGCGCCGGCACCCAGTCGCACAGCTCAACCCATGATACGGCGGCGTCGCGCACCGCGGCGTCGGCGCGCGAGACGTGCAGAATTTTCGCCCAGAACCACTCAGATGAGTAGATGCCGCCAATATAGCGGCTGTAGTCGGTAAAGCGGCCGCTGCGGCAGAGCTGGTTAATCGCTTCCGCCTCTTCAATCGCCGTGTGATCTTTCCACAGCACGAACATGGCGTTGGGGTTGTCGGCAAAGTCGGGACGCAGCGCCAGCACGTTGCCGTCGCGGTCGATGGGCGCGGGCGTCGAACCGGTGGTATCAACGCCGATACCAGTGACACTGTCACGTTGTTCCGGCGTCAGCGCGTCAAGCACGCCCAGCAGCGCCTTTTCCATCGCCTCAATATAGTCCAGCGGATGGTGGCGGAAGCGGTTGGTGTGGGGATCGCTGTACAGTCCCTGCTGCCAGCGCGAGTAGTTCACGACGGCGGTTTTCAGCTCGCTGCCGCTGTCGCAGTCTACCGCCAGCGCACGCACCGAATCACTACCAAAGTCGAGGCCCAGAGTGATGGCTCCAGCACGCATCGGAAATCTCCTGTTATGAATAATCGACTCTTATCCTGTGGCGGCGGCGCAGGAAACGTTATTCCCCAATCGCTGAGAATATGCACTTTTCTGTCATGAGCAGCGATTTTGTGATCGCCGACAAAAGTTACCGGTCGGTTAAAATTGCTGAATATATGGAACATTTTGTCGTGATTTCAGGGTGTGATACCGCTCTACATTTTTCATCGCCTTTCCCGCTACAACTAGCCCAGCGTTTGCACAGGCTTTACTCATTCGCCCGTCTAACGCGCTGATTTTCATCTGTACCCAAAAAAGAAAATTGACTGGTAGCGTTTACACCGATTCGTTAACAGCAGGGAAAAACACCCTGGCTCCGGAGAGCATCATGCATAAATTCACTAAAGCGTTCGCGGCCATCGGCCTGGCAGCGGTTATGTCACATTCCGCTATCGCCGAAACCATGAAGCTGGGTTTTCTCGTTAAGCAGCCTGAAGAACCCTGGTTCCAGACCGAATGGAAATTCGCGGACAAAGCCGGTAAGGATTTAGGCTTTGAAGTGATCAAAATCGCCATTCCCGACGGCGAGAAGACCCTTAACGCCATCGACAGCCTGGCCGCCAGCGGCGCGAAGGGCTTTGTTATCTGTACCCCCGATCCCAAACTCGGCTCCGCTATCGTCGCTAAGGCACGCGGCTACGATCTGAAGGTGATCGCCGTCGACGACCAGTTCGTCAACGCGAAAGGCAAGCCGATGGACAGCGTGCCGCTGGTAATGATGGCCGCCACCAAAATCGGCGAGCGTCAGGGGCAGGAACTCTATAAAGAGATGCAGAAGCGCGGCTGGAACGCCAAAGAGACCGGCGTGATGGCGATTACCGCCAACGAGCTCGATACCGCGCGCCGCCGCACCGGCGGATCGATGGATGCGCTGAAAGCGGCCGGCTTCCCGGCGGCGCAGATCTATCAGGTGCCCACCAAATCCAACGATATCCCTGGCGCGTTTGACGCCGGTAACTCGCTGCTGGTGCAGCATCCGGAAGTGAAACACTGGCTGATTGTCGGCATGAACGACAACACCGTGCTGGGCGGCGTACGCGCCACCGAAGGCCAGGGCTTTAAGGCGGCGGACGTGATCGGCATCGGCATCAACGGCGTCGACGCCATCAGCGAACTGTCGAAAGACAAAGCGACCGGCTTCTACGGATCGCTGCTGCCCAGCCCGGACGTGCACGGCTACAAGAGCAGCCAGATGCTCTATGAGTGGGTGAGCAAAGGGGCTGAGCCGCCGAAATTCACCGAAGTCACCGACGTGGTGCTGATTACCCGCGACAACTTCAAAACCGAACTGGCGAAGAAAGGGTTGATGTAAACCCGCGTACCGTGCCGCCGCCTGCGCGGCGGCACCTTTACGGTAAACCAGAGGAGTTACCATGAATAGCGAGCCAACCTTTCTGTCGTTTCATGGCATCAGCAAGACGTTTCCCGGCGTTAAAGCGCTGCAGGATATCTCATTCGACTGTCGCGGCGGCGAAGTGCACGCCCTGATGGGCGAGAACGGCGCAGGCAAATCGACGCTGCTGAAAATTCTCAGCGGCAGCTATCAGCCCAGCGGCGGCGAAATCCGCATTAAAGGCGAGCCGGTTAGTTTTCAGCATACCAGCGAGGCGCTGGATGCCGGCGTCGCCATTATCTACCAGGAGCTGCATCTGGTGCCGGAAATGAGCGTGGCGGAGAACATCTACCTCGGTCAGATCCCGCACAAACGCGGCCTGGTGAACCGCAAGGTGCTGCGCTACGAAGCGGGCCTGCAGCTGAAAAACCTCGGCATGGATATCGATCCCGATATGCCGCTGAAATATCTCTCCCTCGGCCAGTGGCAGATGGTGGAAATCGCCAAGGCGCTGGCGCGCAACGCGCGCATTATCGCCTTTGACGAGCCGACCAGCTCGCTGTCGGCGCGCGAAATCGAGAACCTGTTCCGCGTGATCCGCCAGCTGCGCGCGGAAGGGCGCGTGGTGCTCTACGTCTCGCACCGCATGGAGGAGATCTTCGCCCTCAGCGACGCCATTACCGTATTTAAAGATGGCCGCTACGTGCGCACCTTTACCGATATGGCCAACACCCATCACGACGATCTGGTGCAGGCGATGGTGGGACGCAACCTGGGCGATATCTACGGCTATACGCCGCGTCCGCACGGGCCGGTGCGCCTGGTGCTGGAGAAGGTCGAGGCGAAGGGCGTGCGCGAGCCCATCTCGCTCGAGGTGCGCGCCGGTGAAATCGTCGGCCTGTTCGGGCTGGTGGGCGCCGGACGCAGCGAGCTGATGAAGGGCATCTTCGGCGCGACCCGGCTGCGCGGCGGCCGCATTCTGCTGGACGGCGAGGTGCTGAAGCTGCGCGAGCCGATCGACGCGATCCGCGCCGGCGTAATGCTCTGCCCGGAAGACCGCAAAGCCGAAGGGATCATCCCGGTGCACTCGGTGCGTGACAACATCAATATCAGCGCGCGACGTCACAACCTGACCGCCGGCTGCCTGATCAAAAATCAGTGGGAGACGCGCAACGCCGACAGCCATATTCGCTCGCTCAATATCAAAACGCCTCACGCCGAGCAGCTGATCATGAATCTCTCCGGCGGCAACCAGCAGAAGGCGATTCTCGGCCGCTGGCTGTCGGAAGAGATGAAGGTGATCCTGCTGGACGAGCCGACGCGCGGCATCGACGTTGGCGCCAAGCATGAAATCTATAACCTGATCTATCAGCTGGCGAGCAAAGGCATCGCGGTGCTGTTCGCCTCCAGCGATCTGCCGGAAGTGATGGGCCTGGCCGACCGCATCGTGGTGATGCGCGAAGGCGCCATCGCCGGCGAACTGCTGCATGACGCCGCCACGGAGCAGCAGACGCTGAGCCTGGCGATGCCCAAAACCACCCAAGCGGCCGCTGTGGCCTGACAGAGGAAAATATTATGTCTTCATCCACAACTTCAGGTACGCCGCCGGTGCAGCAGCGCAGCGGCATGCGCTTCGGGCGTATCTGGGATAACTTCGGCATGCTGGTGGTGTTCGCGCTGCTGTTCGTCGCCTGCGCCGTGTTCGTGCCTAACTTCGGCTCCTTTATCAATATGAAGGGGCTGGGCCTGGCGATGTCGATGTCGGGCATGGTGGCCTGCGGCATGCTGTTCTGCCTCGCCTCCGGCGATTTCGACCTGTCGGTCGCCTCGGTGATCGCCTGCGCGGGCGTGGTCGCCGCGGTGGTGATCAACATGACCGAAAGCCTGTGGATCGGCGTCTTCGCCGGTCTGCTGATCGGCGTCGCCACCGGCTTTGTCAACGGCTTTGTGATTGCGCGTCTGAAAATCAACGCCCTGATCACCACGCTGGCGACCATGCAGATCGTGCGCGGCCTGGCCTATATCTTCTCTGACGGCAAGGCGGTCGGCATCGAAGATGAGCGTTTCTTTACCCTCGGCTTCGCCAACTGGCTCGGCGTGCCTGCGCCGATCTGGCTGACCATCGCCACCATGCTGATTTTCGGCTTCCTGCTCAACAAAACCACCTTTGGCCGCAACACGCTGGCGATCGGCGGCAACGAAGAGGCGGCGCGGCTGGCGGGCGTGCCGGTGGTGCGCACCCGCATCATCATCTTTATTCTCTCCGGGCTGGTATCGGCGGCGGCGGGCATTATTCTCGCCTCGCGCATGACCAGCGGCCAGCCGATGACCTCGCTGGGCTATGAGCTGGTGGTGATCTCCGCCTGCGTGCTGGGCGGCGTCTCGCTGAAGGGCGGCATCGGCAAAATTTCCTATGTGGTGGCGGGGGTGCTGATCCTCGGCACCGTTGAAAATGCGATGAATTTACTCAATATCTCGCCATTCTCACAGTACGTGGTGCGTGGTCTGATACTGTTAGCGGCGGTGATTTTCGACCGCTACAAGCAAAAGCATAAAGCCTGACGGCAAAAAGAGGCGGCGCCCCGGCGCCGCGCTCTGTTTAACCCTGACTGAGTGAGGACGTTATGTATCACCGTGAATCCACAGCGGCGCAGCAAAATCCTCTGTTGCCCGGTTATCCCTTCAACGCCTGGCTGGTCGCCGGGCTGACGCCGATTGCGGCCGACGGTCCGCTCGATTTTTTTATTGACCGTCCGCACGGTATGAAAGGCTTCATTCTAAACCTCACCATTAAAGGCAAGGGCCGGGTGTTCGACGGCGAAAACGGCTTTGACTGCCTGCCGGGCGATATGCTGCTGTTTCAGCCCAAAACGCCGCACTACTACGGGCGCGCCTCGGACAGCCCGGAGTGGCATCACCGCTGGGTCTACTTCCGTCCGCGCGCCTACTGGAACGACTGGCTGCAGTGGCAGGACGCGCGCGAAGGCGTCGGGCGGCTGCATCTCAATGAGACGCTGCGCGCCGAGTTCGACCGCCTGTTCGCCAGCATCGAGCAAACCCATAATTCCGGCCGCCGCTTCGCCGAAGAGCTGGCGATGAACCTGCTGGAGCGCCTGCTGCTGCGCGCGGTAGAGGAAGATCCGCGCAGCCATCAGCAGGTGCGCGACCCGCGCATCATCGAGGCCTGCCAGTACGTCACCAACCATCTGGCCAGCGAAGTGAAGATTGAAGAGGTGGCGCGCCACGTCTGCCTGTCGCCGTCGCGCCTGGCGCACCTGTTCCGCGAACAGATGGGCGTCAATCTGCTGCGCTGGCGCGAAGATCAGCGCGTCATCCGCGCCAAGCTGCTGCTGCAAACCACTCAGGAGCCGATCGCCAGCGTCGGGCGCGAAGTAGGCTATGACGACCAGCTCTACTTTTCACGCGTGTTCCGCAAACGGGTCGGCGTCAGCCCCAGCGATTTTCGCCGTCGCAATCAGGATGCGCAGGATACCTTGCTCGCGGAAACGCCCTGGCCGATGGCGCAGAGTGCTATCTCCTGATTTTTCGGGGGATTCCTGCTTGTTCTAACCGACGCTATGGTCTTAAATCAGTCGGGTATGCGAATAAGAGGAGTGATAATGAGCGACAAACTTCGTGTTGGACTGATAGGGTACGGCTTCGCGAGCAAGACGTTTCACGCGCCGCTGATTGCGGGCACGCCGGACGTCGAGCTGGCCGCCATCTCCAGTAGCGACGAAGGGAAAGTGCACGCTGACTGGCCGCAGGTGAAAGTGGTGGCCGATCCTCAGGCGCTGTTAGAGGACCCGTCGCTGCAGCTGATCGTGATCCCGACGCCCAACGATACCCACTTTCCGCTGGCCAAGGCTGCGCTGAACGCCGGCAAGCATGTGGTGGTGGATAAACCCTTTACCGTGACGTTGTCACAGGCGCGCGAGCTGGAAGCGCTGGCGAAGGCCAAGGGCCTGCTGCTTTCCGTATTCCACAACCGCCGCTGGGACAGCGATTTCCTGACCCTGAAACAGCTGCTGAAAGAGGGCACGCTGGGCGAAGTGCGCTATTTTGAATCGCATTTCGATCGCTTCCGCCCTGAAGTGCGTCAGCGCTGGCGCGAGATGAAAGGCGCCGGCAGCGGCATCTGGTACGATCTGGGGCCGCATCTGCTCGATCAGGCGCTGCAGCTGTTCGGCGCGCCGGTCGCCATCAATGTCGATATGGCGGAGATGCGTCCTGGCGCGCAGACCACCGACTACTTCCACGCCACGCTCACCTATCCGCAGCGTCGCGTGGTGCTGCACGCCAGCATGCTGGTGGCGGCCGAGTCGCCACGTTATGTGGTGCACGGCACGCGCGGCAGCTATGTGAAATATGGTCTGGATCCGCAGGAAGACCGGCTGAAGGCGGGCGATTTTCCGCCGGCCGAGGACTGGGGCTACGATATGCGCGACGGCGTGCTGACGCTGGCCGACGGCGAAGGCGTCAAGGAAGAGACGCTGATGACACAGCCGGGCAACTATCCTGCCTATTATGCGGCGGTGCGCGACGCGATCAGCGGGCGCGGCAATAATCCGGTAACGGCGGAAGAGGCGATCCAGGTCATGGAGCTGATCGAGCTGGGACTGCAGTCGGCGGAAAAGCGCCAGACGCTTTCGCTGAAGTAACGAAAGAACCGGCTGCGTGCAGCCGGCTTTTGCCGAACAGGGCCGCCTTGGCGGCCTTTTTTTACGCCTGCACTTTATTGCGGATAGCGGTTTTCTCGGCGTCGCTCAGGAAGGCGATGGTCAGGCCATTCTCCTGCGCCTGGCGGATCTGCGCGGCGCTCAGCCCGGCGGCGGGCGCGGCGTGCTGATACTCGTGCGCCAGCTCAATGCCCTGAACCGCCGGATCGTCGGTGTTGATAGTCGCCAGGATGCCGTGCTCCAGGAACTGTTTTAGCGGATGGTGTGCCAGCGAGGAGACGGTGCTGGTCTGAATATTGGAGGTGAGGCAGGACTCGATGCCGATGCGGTGCTCGGCGAGAAAATCCATCAGCGCGCGGTCTTCAATCGCCTTCACGCCGTGGCCGATACGCTCGGCGCCCAGCTCGCGGATCGCCTGCCAGATGCTCTCCGGTCCGGCCGCTTCGCCCGCATGCACCGTGACGCGGAAGCCGGCGTCGCGCGCCTGAGTAAAGTGGCTCAGGAACTCGCTGCCGGGAAAGCCCAGCTCGTCGCCTGCCAGATCGACGGCGGTGATATGATCGCGGTGCGCCAGCAAGCCTTCCAGCTCGCGCAGGCAGGCTTCGTCGCCGAAGGTGCGGCTCATAATGCCGATCAGGCGCACGTCGACGTTATATTTCTGACAGCCCGCTTTAATCCCGTCGATAACGGCTTCCACCACGCCCGCCACCGGCAGATTATGGTTCATCGCCATATAGCCCGGGGAGAAGCGCAGCTCGGCATAGTGGATGCCGGCGCGCGCCGCATCTTCCACATTTTCCAGCGCGATGCGGCGGCAGGCGTCGAGATCGCCCAGCACCTTAACGCCCCAGTCGAGCTTATTTAAAAAGCTCACCAGATCGGGCTGGTTTTCCACTACCTGAACGTGGGGGCGCAGCGCTTCCAGCGTGGCGGCGGGCAGGGCGAGGTTAAACTGGCGGCCTAAATCCAGAATGGTTTGCGCGCGGATGTTGCCGTCAAGATGGCGATGGATATCGGTAACGGGAAGGCTGGAATCGAACATGCTGCACTCTCTGACAGGAATAAAAGTGCAGACCATTATAGAAACAACTTGCGCAACATAGCGAGTCCTTTGCGCAACCCGCGCCGCAACTGCTGGGATAGTAAGCGAAAGGGCGGCTGTTCAGCCGCCCGTTGTCACACCCTGAGCGCGTGCAGCGCCGCCAACAGGCGGCTGACGCCATCCTCCAGCTTGCTGCGTGGACAGCCGGCGTTAAGACGCAGAAAGCCCCGGCTTGCGTCGCCGTAGGTCGAGCCAGGCATCATCGCCACTTTTTGCCGCTGGATAAGCTGCTGCTGAAGTGCCGCCTCGTCGACGCCGAGCGGGTTGAGATCGATCCACGCCAGATAGGTCGCCTGCGGCGGCTGCCAGCCAAGCTGCGGAAAGGCGCCGTTGAGCCGCTGCGCCAACCACTGCATATTCGCCCGCAGATAGTCGCGCAGCGCGTCGAGCCAGGGCGCGCCATGGCGATAGGCGGCGATGTGCGCCGCGACGGCAAGAACCGCAGGGGAAGAGAGGCCGTCCGCCGCTTTCATCTGGCGCAGAAACGCCTGACGATCGGCAGGGTCGGGAATGATTCCCCATGCGCCGGTCAGCGCCGGCACGTTAAAACTCTTCGATGCCGAGGTGAACAGTGCCCAGTCGCTGCGCGCCACTTCGCTCCAGGGCAAATGCACAACATCAGCCATGACCATATCCATATGGATTTCATCGCTGATCACGCGGACCTGATAACGTTCGCACAGCGCCGCCATCTGCGTCAGCTCGTCGCGCGTCCAGACCTTGCCGGTGGGGTTGTGCGGGCTGCAGAGCAGCATCACTTTGCAGCGCGGCCGGGCGAGCTGCTGCTCAAGCGCCTGCATATCGCAGCGCCAGCCCTGGGCGTCACGCTGCAGCGGCTGCGTCAGAATCTGGCGTTGACTGGCAGTCAACAAGGCGTAAAAGGCATCGTAGGCGGGCGTGTGGATCAGCACTTCGTCCCCTGGCGCGCTCCAGCGGCGCACCATCTGCGCCACCATATAGATCACCGACGGTGCGTAGACCAGCGAGCTCTCATCCGGCGTTGTGTTAAATCGCGTCTGCATCCAGTGGCAGACTGCCGAGAGAAAGTCGCTATGCTGCCAGCGGCTGTAGCCGAACACGCCGTGATCGAGCCGCTGCTGCAGCGCCGCGCGAATCGCGGGCGCGACGGCGAAATCCATATCCGAAATGGTGAAAGGCAGCAGATCCGGCGCGCCAAAGCGATCGGCGACAAAATCCCACTGGGTGCAGTAGCTGCCGCGCCGGTCAATAACCTGGTTAAAATCGAAATGTTCCGTCATATGCGTTACACCGTCACATTCATCAGCGACGCCAGCTCTTCCTTAACGGACTGCACCTGAGGTCCGATCACCACCTGCAGCGTAACCGGACTGAGATGCACCACACCGATGGCGCCGTTGGCCTTGAGCGCGGCGTCATCGACCTTGCTCATATCGACGATGCGCAGACGCAGGCGGGTCAGGCAGTTATCCAGCGAACTGATATTTTCCACGCCGCCCAGCGCCTCGAGGATCGCGGGCGCGTTATAGCCCGATTTGCCCGCGCCGGCGCGACTCACCTGACGCTCGACGCCACTCTCTTTTTCACGCCCTGGCGTGGCGATATTGAAGCGAATGATGGCGAAGCGGAACAGCGCATAGTAGCCCGCGAACCACAGCGCGGCGGCGACCGGCACCCAGTACCATTTAGTGGCGAGGCCGTGCAGGATGCCGAATACCACAAAATCGATGATATTGCCGTCGGTATTGCCGATAGTGACGCCCAGCACCGCCATCAGCGTAAAGCCGAGCCCGGTGAGCAGCGCGTGCAGCAGATAGAGCGCCGGCGCGACAAACAGAAACAGGAACTCGATCGGCTCGGTGGTGCCGCCGACCACGCAGGCCACCACGCCGGAAATCAGCAGGCCTTTAATCTTGTGGCGATTCTCCGGCCGGGCGCAGTGGTAGATGGCGAGCGCTGCGCCCGGCAAGCCGCCGAGAAACGCGGGCATTTTTCCCTGCGAGAGAAAGCGGGTGGCGCTTTCCGAAAAGCCTTGCACTTCGGGGCAGGCGAGCTGCGCCTGGAAAATGGTCAGCGCGCCGCTGACGCTTTTACCGCACACCTCCATGGTGCCGCCCGCGTCGGTAAAGCGAATAATCGCCACCAGAATATGCTGTAACCCAAACGGCAGCAGCAGGCGTTCGCCGGTGCCGAACAGCATCGGGCCAAAGTCGCCTGCGCCGTTAATCATCCAGCCGAGACCGGCGATGCCGCGCGCGAAGAAAGGCCAGATCAGCGGCACCGCCAGGCCGAGCAGGCCGGTAACCAGCAGGGTGATAATGGGAACAAAGCGCGTGCCGCCGAAAAAGGCCAGCGCGTCCGGCAGCCGAATGGTGTGGAAGCGCTCATGCAGCCAGAATACCACCACGCCGACAATCACCGCGCCAAGAATGCCGGTGTCGATCGCCTGGATGCCCAGCACCGACTGCACGTTGTTGGCCTTCAGCAGCGCGGCGTCGCTGGTGGGCAAAATGCCTTTCATCGTGAGCCAGAAGTTGGTGCTGAGGTTCATCACCGTATAGCCGACAAACCCGGCGAAGGCGGCAACGCCTTTATTCTCGCGCGCCATGCCGAGCGGGATGGCAATGGCGAACATCACCGGCAAAAAGCGGAAGGCGAAGGCGCCGGTCGCTGCCATCCAGACAAACAGATGCTGCAGCAGCGGCTGGTCCAGCAGCGGGATCAGCGTCAGCACGTCGCGGCTGCTGAGCGAACTGCCGATGCCGAGCATAATGCCGCAAAACGACAGCAGGGCGACGGGCAGCATAAAGGTCTTGCCCAGGCTCTGAAAGAACTCCCAGAGCGACAGGCGCGGAAGTGGAGCGGACATATTTTCTCCTGGAAAGAAAGTGACAGTACATGGTGGTGAAAAGATGATAAAACGTTTTACCATGCTGTTTTGAGCGGCCTGTCACATTGTGCGCTGGTGCGATAAAGTTAAGTTTATTCGGCAGGTTTAACGTTTTACTTATATGATACGGCCATGTAAGAGCTTTCCGCAGGCGTGCAACATGTCGCAGCAAAAAATCACCATTAACGACGTCGCCGAGGCGGCGGGCGTCTCCGTCACCACCGTTTCGCTGGTGCTTTCCGGCAAAGGGCGCATCTCGCCCGCCACGGCGGCGCGGGTCAACGAGGCGATCGAGCAGTCAGGCTATGTGCGTAACCGCACGGCGGCGGCGCTGCGCGGCGGCGCCAGCGGCGTAATCGGCCTGATCGTCAGGGATTTGAGCCAGCGCTTTTACGCTGAGATGACGGCCGGGCTCAGCGAGGCGCTGGAGGCGCAGGACAAGATGCTGGTGCTGACCCAGAGCGGCGCGCAGGGTCAGCATCTGGCGCGCTGCTTCGAGTCGCTGGTGGCGCAGGGCGTCGACGGCGTGGTGCTGGGCGGCGATGCGGGCAACGGCGCGGCGCTGGCGACGCGCGCCGCCGAGCTCGGGCTGCCGCTGATCTGCGCCTCGCGCGCCAGCTATCTGGAGGGGACGGACAGCCTGCGGCCCGACAACGCGCTGGGCGCGCGCATGGCGACGGAATATCTCATTCGTCAGGGACATCAGCATATCGCCTGGCTAGGCGGCAGCGGCGCGTCGCTGACGCGCGCCGAGCGCATCGGCGGCTACTGCGCCACGCTGCTACAGTACGGCCTGCCTTTTAAGCCGGAGTGGATTATCGAGTGCGAAGAGAGCCAGAAGGCGGCGGCCGAGGCGACCACACAGCTGCTGCAGCGCCATCCGCGGCTGACGGCCATCATCGCCGCCAACACCGCCACCGCGCTGGGCGGCTACTTCGCGCTGCTGCGCAGCGGGCGCACGCTGGGTCAGGGCGCGGTTGACAGCTATTACGCGCAGCAGATGGCGCTGGTGGGTTTCAGCGACGAGCCGCAGGCGAACCTGAGCGATCCGCCGCTCACCTTTGTCTGCAGCCCGGCGCGGGAGATGGGCCGCGCGGCAGCGGCGCGCATCCTGCTGCGGCTTAGCGCGCCGGAGACCGCCAGCCAGCACATGATTTTGACGCCGAGCCTTATCGGCGGCGACAGAGTGCGATAAGCGCGCCAGCGCCTTTAATCGTGATAGACCTGGCTGCGGCCGCCGTCGATCACAATGTCGGTCGCATTGATAAAACGCGCTTCGTCAGAGGCTAAAAACAGCGCGGTGTAGGCGACCTCGTCCGGTTCGCCGATCCTTTTGCAGGGCAGCAGATTTTGCTGCCTTTGCCGTTCCGCCGCCGGGTCCGGGCAGCTGGCCAGCCAGGCTTCTGCCGCGGGCGTCATGATCAGGCCGGGCGAAATGCTGTTGATGCGAATGCCCTGGCTGGCGTACTCCACACCCAGCGAGCGGGTCAGGCCGATCAGGCCATGTTTCGCCACGGGATAGGGAAAGGCGCCGGGAATGATTTTATGTCCGTGCACCGACGCGACGTTGACGATATTGCCGTAGTGGCGTTTTAGCATGCCTGGCAGCACGCTGCGTATCAGGTTGTAGGGCCCCTGTAAATTGACGTTGATACAGCGCTGCCAATCGTCGTCCGTCAGGGCGAGCGCGTCGCGAAAGACATTCACGCCCGCGCAGTTGATCAGGATATCGATATGGCCGAAGGCGTCCTCAACCTGGCGGACGCCCGCCGCAACCTGTTCCGGCTGCGTCACGTCCGCCACGCAGGCGATGCACGGCTGGCCTGTGTGCTGCTGCAGCTGCGCGGCCAGCGGCTCCGTCGTCTCCGTCGTCAAATCAAGCAGCGCGACGCGCGCGCCTTGCCGGGCGAAGAGCGAGGCGATAGCGCTGCCGATGCCGCTGCCCGCGCCCGTTACGACGGCGGTCTTCTGTTTTAAACGTTCTGACATTTTCGCTTCCTTATGATGACAACGGTAAAATCAGCCAGTCGGCAAGCTGCCAGCGCCGGCCGTCGCGGGCTTCCTCGATCAAGGGCCAGTCGCCGCTGCGGGTCAGCCATTCGACGCCCTCTTCAGTGACCAGCAGCGTATCCTCGCTCTTAACGCCGCTCAGCGTAGGATTCCAGGCATGCGCGGTATCGGCCGCAATGGCGCCCGCGGTGTCCGGCGTAACAATCCAGTCGCGACAGCCGTAGCCTGCCGGACCGCCCTGATGGTGCTCGCGCCAGCCCTCCGTCCAGCCGTGGCGCCGGTAGGCCTGTTGAATCTGCGCAAAGAAATCCTGCCAGCGCCGGTTAACCGCGATAGCCTGCAGAATATCGGCATGGATCCCGGCCAGCGTGCCGATACGCTGTTTCAGCGCCTCATCAGGTTCGCCGAGATGCACCATCCGGGTCAGGCTGACGTTAAGGCCCAGCCGCTCCGCGCCCAGGGTGATCAGCATCTTTCTGGCCAGGCGTTTGGTGCCCGGCACCGGATGTTTATACAGCGCAATGCGCTCGTCAGCCGCCACCAGGGTGCAGACCGGGCGAATGCCGCACGCCAGGCAGCGTCCGACGATCGCCGCTTCGACCTCGCGCTCGCTGATGCCCGGACAGAGCGCGCGCGCCACCTCTTCGACAATGCGGGCGGCTTCCCGGCCCAGCTGGCGGAAGCGCTGTTTTTCATCCTCACTCAATCCCTGGCGCAGCCGGGGAAGCTCAGGTTCCATATTCACCGTCGAGGCGAGCGGCGCGTCGCTGCCCAGCCGCGCCGGCCGGCACGAGGCAAGCGCCGTTTCCAGCGACGTATACCAGGGATAGCAGCCGGTTTCGCAGGCGAACGGCAGCGGCTCTTCCGCCAGAATGCGGGGCATTTCGTTCTCCGGCGCCAGCAGCCGTACCCGATCGGGGAAGATCAGCAGGCTGGCGACGCCGGTCTCCGCCCGCTCCACCACATAATAGCTGGCGCCCTGAGTGAGCCAGGCGATGTTATCCCGTCGGGTGAGCAGCAGCGCATCCAGCTGCCACCCGGCAAGGGCGCGCTGCAGGGTGTGTAGCCTTTCGCTCATAACGATACCTCCGCGCGGCGCGTCTCTTCAACGACGCGTTCGCGCCTCGCAATCAGGTCGGCGGCGCGGTGAGCCACCGCCATGACGGCCGCATTGGTATTGCCGCTAATAATATTCGGCATCACCGAGGCATCGACCACCCGAAGTTTTTCTAAGCCCCGCACCCGCAAATCAGCGCTTACCACCGCCATGGGATCCTGTTCATGGCCCATGCGGCAGGTGCCGACCGGATGGTAGCCTGTTTTCACCATGCGCTTGCAGTGCGCGGCGATCGCCTCATCGCCTGTGACCTCCGCGCCGGGAAATATTTCGTGCTCAATCATGTCGGCGATCGGCGATGCCGCCATCACGCCGCGCGCAAAATTGAAGCCGGCCAGCGTGCGGGCCAGATCGTCGGGATGGCCGAAAATTTGCGTATCGATAACCGGCAGAGAGGCGGGATGCGCGTCGCGCAGCGTGACGCGGCCGGTCGCTTTCGGCCGCAGCAGCAGCGAGTTAATGGTCACGCCATGGCCCGGATCCCGGCCCATAACGTCGCGATCGAGATAAACGGTGGGTACGCAGAACATCTGTATGGTCGGCGTCGCGCTGAAATCGAGCGGATCGAAGAAGGCGCAGGTTTCCACGCCGGTGGTGGTCACCGGACCGGTTTTGAACAGCAGATACTCGATGCCCGCTTTGATCATCGGCCAGCCGCGATCCTGACCGTAATAGCCGAAGGCGCCGCGCGTGGTGGCGACCACCGGCACCTCATAATGATCCTGCAGGTTGCGGCCGACGCCGGGCAGGTGGTGACGCAGGGCAATGCCCCGTTCCGCCAGATGATCCTGCGGTCCGACGCCCGACAGCATCAGCAGCTTCGGCGTCTGATAGGCGCCGGCCGCCAGAATCGTCTCTTTGCTCGCCTCGGCATGGTGGGTGACGCCATGACGCCGGTAGCGTACGCCTCTGGCTTCCGTTCCCTCGAACAGAATCTCCTCAACCTGCGCCTCGGTTTCAATCACCAGCCGGCTGTCATCGCGCAGCGGCGCGATAAAGGCGTCGACCACGCTGCAGCGCTTGCGGGTGCGCCAGTCGATGGTGTGCTGCATAAAGCCGACGCCGAACGGGTTGCCGGTGTTGAAGTCGGGCGTATAGGGAATGCCCAGCGCCTGCATCGTTTTTACCCAGGCCCGGCTGAGCGGACTGAAGTGGCCGAGGTGCGACACTTTCAGCGGCCCGCCGACGCCGTGACTGGGCGCGCCGAGATGGTCGTTGTCTTCGATTGCGGTAAAGTGCGGCAGCAGCGCCTCCCAGGACCAGTCGACGCCGGTATGGCGCAGCGCGCTGTTCCACTCCGCGTAGTCCTGCCGGTGTCCGCGCATATAGACCATGGCGTTCACCGTCGAACCGCCGCCTAATACTTTCGCCTGCGGCACGATGACGCCGCGCCCGTCGAGCTGCGGCTGCGGCTGGGTCTGATGCATAGTCAGGTATTTATCGCTGGCGAGATATTTCATATAGCCTGCCGGCATCTTCAGCACCGGATGATAGTCGCCGCTGCCGGCCTCTAACAGCAGCACGCGAGCGTTGCTCTCTTTTACCAGGCGCGCCGCCACGATACAGCCCGCGCTGCCGCCGCCTACCACGATGTAGTCAAAACCTTTCATCTTGTTCCCTTTATTCCGATAGCGCCGAGTTCAGCTTGCGTAGCCGCCTGGCGGCGGGGTTGTTCTGCTCGCCCGGGTCGAGCGGCGTGAGTAAAAAGCACCAGGAGGTGGCTGCGCTGATGAGATAAAGCAGGGCGTAGCACCAGATGACGCCCTCGGTACCGAACAGGGCGTTCAGACCGCTATAGAGCGCGGGGCCAAAGAAGGTGGAGAGCCCGGCGGCGAAACAGTAAATCGCCATGGCGTTACCTTTGTCTTTCTTTTCGCACAGCGAGGAGAAGAGCGCGGCGGCGGGCACGTAGCCGCACAGCGTGATGCCGTACAGGCAGGCGAAGAGCACGCTGAGCGCGAAGCTGCCGCCGCTCCACTGCGGCACGAAGTACATCAGCAGCATCGAGATGCAGGAGCCCAGGCCGCCGAAGAAGGTCAGCACCTTGCGCCAGCCGATGCGGTCGCTCAGTTTGCCGACCACGGGATTAAAGCTCATGCCGACCAGCCCCATGATGGTGATCAGGCTTAAATATTCCGTTTGCGAGAAGCCGATACGCTCGGTAAAGAAGCCCGGCAGAAAGATAAAAAAGCCAAAGTAGGGCGTGGTATTGATAATGCGTACCACTGCGGCGGCGGCGATGCGCGGTTCACGCCAGAGAATATCGATGCCGCCCATCAGCGTCCGCCAGACGCCCTGACGACGCTGATCCTCGTCCAGCAGCGGACCATAGCCGGTGCGCTCTTTAACGGCGACCAGCATTACAACGATGCCTGACGCCACCAGCACCAGCGAGAGCCAGAAGGTAGCGTATTCGCCGATCAGCCTGATGGAAAAAATCGCCACCAGCGAACCGAGCGTCGGCAGACCGCCGGTAAAGGCGAGCCAGAACCAGCCGGTAGCGGAGCCGCGCATCTCCAGCGGCGCGGCGGACTGGATCCAGACCAGAAACGCATAGGCGAACATCGGGTAGGCGATGCCGCGCAGGCCGTAGGTCAGCGCGATGCCCACCACGCTTTGCGCAGGCAGCGCAAAGGCGAGAAACAGCAGCTCGAATACCACCCAAATCACGCCGCCAAGCAGCATGACCCGACGCGGCCCAATCAGGGTCGACAGCGAACCGGCTAACCACGAGCCCAGCGTCACCGTGACGCCGTAAAAGGCAATTACCGTGGCGGCGATATCGAGGGTAAAGCCGTGGTGGCTCAGGTAGGGCGCCAGATAGTTGGATTCCACGCCGTCGCCAATCATAAAAAGCAGCACCGCAATATAACCCCAGGCGAGCGCCGGCGGGATGCCCAGGCGGCGCAGCAAAGGCGAGGGTGCCGCGGATGTTATTTTTGTCATAGCAGATGATTCCATAAGTAGGGTGTGGTTTCAGGCGAGGTAGAGGAATCGCTCGCCTGGCATCAGCAAATGAAATTTCTTGCCGGGATAGCGGGTCAGCATGTCATCGACGAACCAGGCGGGGTTGTCGCTGTTGCAGCTAAAGAGATCGTAATGACAGGGCAGCAGCAGATCGCCGCCGATGGCGTGGTGGAGATCCGCCGCATCGCGAAAACTCATATTCGGCATAATGCCGCGTCGGCCGCGGGCAACATCGCCGCCGTTGATGGGCAGCACGCAAATGTGCGGCCTGAGCTGCGCCATCTGGCTCTGCAGCGCCTCGGTCACCAGGGTATCGCCGCTGTGCCACAGGCTGAGCGCGCCGCAGCGGAGGTAATACCCTAAAAATCGGTCGTTGCCCTCGTCATCGCGCTCGTAGTCGCTGTGCGCCGCAGCCACCGGCAAAATTTGAAACTCGCCCGCCTCAATCAGGCTGCCGGTTTTCGCCAGCCGCACCTGACTGCCGAGGAGACGATTTTCCGCCTGCAAAAGTCGGCCGTCGGGCGCCGGGACCCAGATCGGCAGCAGCGGCGCTTTCTCCGCCAGCGGCTCAAGGGTGGCCAGATCGAGATGATCATCGTGGAAATGGGTAATCAACACCGCGTCGCACACCGCCAGCGCCTCAGGCGGCAGCACCGGCGGGTAGCGGCGCACGAACTCCGTGTCGGGATGGCGCCGTTCGATGGCGTCGCTTAAGTAGGGATCGATCGCCACCAGATCGCCGGCGTGATTTTTAATAACCATGCCGGCCTGTCCCAGACTCCAGACGGCCAGCGCATGACAGGGCACCTGCGTGGCGGTGAGTTCTGCCGCCAGCTGATGCGGGTCGCGAAGAACAAATGCCATGGTTTCTCCTCCGGGCTTAATGAAGCCGCACTCTAAAACAAGCGGATAACGGAGGCTGGAGGAGGCGTCACAGAAGTTAGTTAACGCTGTTTACTAACATAAGCGATACTGCATTTCTCTCCTTATGAGGCGCAAACGCAATGAAGCAGATCGGCTTAAACAACTTTCAGGTGCGCAAACACAATAAAACGCTGTTTATGACCCTGATGTGGCGGCATAAACAGGTCAGCAAATCGCAGCTGGCGCAGCTCAGCGGGCTGACCATTCCGGCCACCACTAAAATCCTGAACGAGCTTATCGGCGAGGGAAAAATCGTTCATTCCGACGTGGCCCTGAGCCATCGCGGCGTCAACGGCGGCAGCTATCAGCTGCCCACCGCTGGCCCCTGGACGCTCTGCATGTGCATTACGCCGACGCGCATCGAATATCAGCTGGCGGATGCGCAGCTGGTCGCGCAGGGCGACTGTCAGCAGCGGGCGATCGACGCCGCGACGCCTGACGCGCTGCTGAAAGAGACAGAGGCGTTATGGCGCCAGGTCTGCCAGCAGTGGCCAAAGAAAAAAATCAATCTGGCACTGGCGGTGCATGGCCAGGTCGATCCCGTCACCGGCGTCTCGCAGCATATGCCGCAGGCCGCCTGGAAAGCGCCGGTCGAGCTGAAATATTTGCTGGAAGAGCGTCTGGGCATCGAGGTCAGGGTAGACAATGACTGCATCATGCTGGCGCTGGCGGAAAAGTGGCTGAACCGCAATCAGCAGAGCGAATTCTGCGTCATCAACGTCGACTACGGCATCGGCTCTTCTTTCGTCATCAACGGCGAGATCTTTCGTGGCAATCTCTATGGCAGCGGGCAGATCGGCCACACCATTGTCGATCCGCAGGGCAGGCGCTGCAGCTGCGGTCGGCGGGGCTGTCTGGAAACGGTAGCGTCGCTGAGCGCCATGAAACAGGCGGCCCGATCTATCGACAGCGCGTCGCCGCCGCTGACGAATCGCGAACTCTTCGCGCGCTGGCAGCGCGGTGACGTCTGGATTACCGACTGGGTGAATCAGGCGGCCGAAGCGATCGGCATGAGCCTGTATAATTTCCTTAATACGCTGAATATTAATCAGATATGGCTCTATGGCCGCAGTTGCGCCTTCGGCGAAAGCTGGCGGCAAACCCTTGTGCGGCAGATCGATTTCAATCCTTTCGATCCGCGCGACAGCGTAAAAAACCGGGCGACCAATATCCATTTTGGCCAGCTGGATCGGGCAAGCCAGCTGCTGGGCATCGGTTACCTCTACGTTGAAAACACCGCGACCGGCTGACTTAGTAAACTCCTTTAACTAAAATCTGTGAGCCTCTGAACTTTCACTCTGCGTGAAGGGTGGTCATATAGCCGCACCTTGACCCTCCTGCGGAGTAGCGACGTGAAACAACAACAGCTCTTTATGCGTTATGTGTGGGGAATCTGCCTCGTGGCGGCGTGCGGCGGCTTACTCTTCGGCTATGACTGGGTGGTGATCGGCGGCGCCAAACCCTTCTATGAAGCCTGGTTCGGCATTACTGACCCGGCGACCTCCGGCTGGGCGATGAGCTCGGCGCTGGTCGGCTGCGTGGCCGGCGCAGTGGTATCCGGCTGGTCAGCGGACAGATTTGGCCGCAAAATCCCGCTGATGATCGCTGCGCTGCTCTTCGTCACCACCTCGATCGGCACCGCGCTGGCCCCCAGTTTCGAACTCTTTGTCTGGTGCCGCATTCTGGGCGGCGTCGGCATCGGTATCGCCTCGGCGCTCAGCCCTATGTATATCGCGGAGATCAGCCCGGCGGACAAGCGCGGCAAGTTCGTTGCGGTTAATCAGCTGACGATTGTTATCGGCGTGCTGGCGGCGCAGCTGGTGAACCTGCTGATTGCCGAGCCGGTCGCCAGTGAGGCTACGCAGACGATGCTGCGTCAAAGCTGGAACGGCGAATATGGCTGGCGCTGGATGTTCGCCTCCGCCGCGATCCCTTCGACGCTTTTCCTGGTGCTGATGTTTTTTGTGCCCGAATCGCCGCGCTGGCTGGTGATGGCGGGCAAAAAAGAACGCGCCCATGCCATGCTGCGAAAAATCGGCCCGGAGCCCTATGCGCAGCAAACCCTGTCAGAAATTTCGCTGGCGGTTGAAAAGGATAAAAGCGCCCGGCGCGCCTCCGTCGGCACCCTTTTCGAACCCCGCATTGCGCCGGTGATGGCGATCGGCATCGTACTGGCGGTGTTCCAGCAGTGGTGCGGCATCAACGTCATTTTCAACTATGCGCAGGAGATTTTCGCCTCCGCAGGCTTCGATATCAACGGGACGTTAAAATCGATCGTCGCCACCGGCCTGATCAATCTGCTGGCGACGCTGCTCGCGCTGCCGCTGGTGGATCGTCTGGGTCGACGCAAGCTGATGCTGCTGGGCGCGGGCGGCTTAACGCTCTGTTACGGCCTGATCGCCGCCGCCTATATGCTGGGGATGCTGGGATGGCCGGTGCTGATTCTGGTGCTGGCCGCTATCGCCATCTACGCGCTCACGCTGGCGCCGGTGACCTGGGTGCTGCTGGCGGAAATCTTCCCGAACCGGGTGCGCGGGCTGGCGATGTCAGTCGGTACACTGGCACTCTGGATCGCCTGCTTTATCCTGACCTACACCTTTCCGCTGCTCAATGCCGGGCTGGGCGCAGCGGGCAGTTTTCTGCTCTATGGCCTGATTTGCGCCGCAGGTTTCCTGTTCGTGGTGAAAAAAGTGCCCGAAACTCGTGGCGTTACGCTGGAGAAACTGGAGGAGCAGCTCACGGGCGCGCCGTTGCCTGCGGCGAAAATCGCGCGTAACGAGGTGTAAGATTATCAGTGCAGGGAAGTGCTGAGGAGGGAAAGGCTGGTCACGCGAGGTGACCAGCTTCATCGCGAGGCGCGGTTACTTACTGCGGCATGCCTTCGCTGGTGGGCAGGCCGAGCATATAGCGCGACATAAACTGCTCCAGCGTCATGGTGTCGCCGTTCATGTTCACCTGGCCGCCGTTGTACTGCAGGCTGGTGACGATATTGTTATCCTGCTGCTGGGTCAGACGGAACATCTGGCCCATCGCCGCCAGGCCTTTCACCTGCTGATCCGCCAGCTTCTGCGCGTCGTCGCCGGTATAACCTTCGGCCAGGCCGACGTTGCGCATTACTTCGGTCGCCATCGGCATATTGATCACCAGCTTGGCCGATAAGCTCTTCAGCACGCGGTCCACCATGCCGGAGAGATTTTGCGGCTGTCCGGTAACGGTGGCGGGATCGTTGAAGTTAGCGGTGAGGTTAAAGGTGCTTTCGCCTTTCTCGTTTTTCCAGCTAAGCGGCGCGATGCTTACCATCGGCGCGCCTTTCAGCAGCGTCGGCAGGTTATTCATCAGAATGGTGTTGACGCCCGCCTGATAGCGAATCGGATCGTTGGCGAGGCCCGGCTGATTCAGCAGGTCCTGCATCTGCGCGTGATAGTTGTCGGAGAAGGCTTTTACCGCCTGGGCGTCGAACTGCGCCAGCTTCATGCTCAGCTTCGCTTCGCCGAAATCGTTGTTCTGCAGGTGGACGTTATCGACGCGATAGTCGATGTTTCCGCTGATTTTGCCCGCTTTGTTATCAAACGATGAGGTGCCGTTGAGCTTTTGCAGCGTCAGCGCATCCTTGCCGTTGACGCTGGCGTTGAATTTCTCCAGCTCGACTTTTTGATCGCCGATGCGCACGCCTTCCGGCGTCAGGTGCGTATTGCCGCTTACCTTCACGCCGTTAGCGGTAAACAGCACCGGCATGCCCATCTCGTTTTTGCTGGTGATGGCGATGCTGTCGATATCGCTGTCTACTGAAACTTTATCGCCTTTGCTGTCCGCGCTGACGTTCAGCGTGCCGCCGTTGGTCGCCACGCGCTGGCCGGTCTGCGCATTCTGATAATTAACCGGCAAAAAGTGCAGGGCGGTATCGGTCGCGCCGCTGTAGCCGATGCGGGTATCCGCATTCGCCGGCGATTTATTGTCGGTCAGGGCGAACAGATTTTTCAGCGCATCGGTGTTTTCCAGCTCGGTGTGCACCGACGCCATGCTCGGGATCAGCGTAAAGCGACGCAGCTGGGCGAACGGGAAGGGGCCGTGATCGATGGTTTCGTTAAAGACGATGCTCTGGCCAGGCTTCAGGAAAGCGTTATCTTCGGTCTGCGAACTGGCCTGCAGCACCAGCTTCGCCTTGCTGCTGAAGACGCCGCGCTGGTAATCCTGATAGCTGAGCTTGAGGCGGCTGTTGGGCGCCAGCGCGTTGAGCTGCGTATTGGCGTTTTGCACCAGTTCATCCATATGGCTTTCCAGCTGCTTACCGGTAAACCATGCCGCGCCGGTCCAGATTACGCCCAGGGCGATAATCACACCTACGGCAACGTTGGTCTTTTTCATTGCTGAGTCGTCCTTATCCTTGTGTCCGCTTACGCCGCTGTCCGACGTCCGGCGAGGGAAGAAAAACGCCCGCGGGCGTTTTTCGCTAATAGATTGAAATAATAGCAGTTAGGGCCAGTTCCGTCAGCCGAATCAGCGCAATGCGTTAAAAACGCGCGCCAGGCGGCCGCTTCCGGTGGCTTTCAGCGCGCCGTCGCTGGCGGGAACAAAGCAGGATTCTCCCGGGCGCAGCGTCAGCTGCTGCTGGCCCAGGGTCAGCGTCGCTTCGCCTTCAATGCAAAACAGGATCGCCGCGCTCTCCTGCGAGAGGGGTTGCGGTTCGCTGTCCAGCGCGTGAATGGCGAAAGCGAAATCCTCCACCGGAACAGGGAAGTTCAGGGCGCGATCCTGCCGTTGCGGCTGGGTCAGCAGCTGCGACGCCGGTTTTGACTGAAACTTGACGTTGGCGAGCAGCTCGGGAATATCGATATATTTCGGCGTCAGGCCGGCGCGCAGCACGTTATCGGAGTTGGCCATCACCTCCAGCGCCACGCCGTTGAGGTAGGCGTGCGGCGTCTCGGCGTAAAGAAACATCGCTTCGCCCGGCTGCAGCGTAATCACGTTCAGCAGCAGCGGCGAAAACAGCCCGCTGTCGTCCGGGTAATCTGCCGCGATCGCCTTAATGGTCTCCCACGGCTGGCCGTCGCGCGCGTTGAGCGCGGCTTTCAGCACGCCCAGCGCCAGCGACTTCGCTTCGCCCTGCAGCGACAGCAGGGTGGTGAACAGCGTCGCCAGATTGTCGCTGTCGGGATGCTGTAGAAAGTGGGCGATCTGCGGATGCGCGCCCGCCACCGGCTGCAGCAGCGAAGCAATCTCGGGCAGTTCGCGAAAGCCGTTCATCGCCTGGAAAGGGGTCAGCGCGTAGACCAGCTCCGGCTTATGGTTGGCGTCTTTATAGTTACGCTCCGGCGCGTTGAGCGGGACGCCCGCCGCGTTCTCGCGTGCGAAACCCTCTTCCGCCGCGCTTTTGCTCGGATGAACCTGAATCGACAGCGGCTGAGCGGCGCACAGCACCTTAAACAGAAAAGGAAGCTCACCAAAGCGTTTCGCCACCGCATAGCCCAGCATTTCTTCGGGCGCGGCGTTGATGACGTCGCGCAGCGAGCGACGCTCGCCCTTCACCTCAACCTGAGAAGGGCTTTTGGGATGCGCGCCCATCCACAGCTCCGCCATCGGCGCGCCGCCGGGATTGGCGATGCCGTAGAGTTCCGTTAAGGCGGTTCTGCTGCCCCACGCGTAATTTTGCAGCGAATTGACCATTTTTTGCATAATTAACCCTTTAATCACGGGAAGTTATTGCGCCTATTAAAGCAGAAAATGGCGGCGTTACTACATATGAAGTGCAAACAGCGCGTCAGACTCGCATAATGTTAAATTCTTGTATGTAAGAATTCTGCGCGTCCAGTGTTCTTCCCGCGCTGGGCGACCAATCACCACAACCTGTGCTAAAGGAGACGTAGACATGGCAGCCACGCGCATTGAAAAAGATTCAATGGGGCCCATTGATGTACCCGCAGACAAGTTATGGGGCGCGCAAACGCAGCGCTCGCTGGAACACTTCCGTATCTCGACAGAAAAAATGCCTACCGAGCTGGTCTACGCGCTGGCGCAGACCAAGCGCGCCGCCGCCACCGTCAACCGCGATCTCGGCCTGCTGCCGGCTGAACGCGCGGACGCCATTGTTAAAGCTGCCGACGAGGTGCTGGCGGACCAGCACAGCGGCGAGTTTCCGCTGGCGATCTGGCAAACCGGCTCCGGTACCCAGACCAATATGAACATGAACGAGGTGCTGGCCAACCGCGCCAGCGAAATCCTCGGCGGCGAACGCGGCATGGCGCGCCTGGTGCACCCCAACGACGACGTTAACAAAAGCCAGAGTTCTAACGACGTCTTCCCGACCGCGATGCACGTGGCGGCAGTGATCGCGCTGCGCGAAAAGTTGATCCCGCAAATTGAAACGCTGAAGAAAACCCTGAGCGAGAAGTCCAGCGCCTTTCAGGATATCGTCAAGATCGGCCGCACCCATCTGCAGGATGCGACGCCGCTGACCCTGGGCCAGGAGATCTCCGGCTGGGTGGCGATGCTGGAGCATAACCTTCGACATATCGAGCAGAGCATTCCTCACGTCGCCGAACTGGCGCTGGGCGGCACCGCCGTCGGCACCGGGCTGAATACCCATCCGGAATACGCGGTGCGCGTAGCGAAAGCGCTTGCCGAGCTGACCGGGCAGCCGTTCGTCACCGCGCCGAATAAATTCGAGGCGCTGGCGACCACCGATGCGCTGGTGCACGCGCACGGCGCGCTGAAAGGGCTGGCGGCTTCGCTGATGAAGATCGCCAACGACGTGCGCTGGCTGGCGTCAGGCCCGCGCTGCGGCATCGGCGAGCTCTCTATTCCGGAAAACGAGCCGGGCAGCTCTATCATGCCGGGCAAGGTTAACCCGACCCAGTGCGAAGCGATGACCATGCTCTGCTGCCAGGTCATGGGCAACGACGTGGCAATCAATATCGGCGGCGCGTCAGGCAACTTCGAGCTGAACGTCTTCCGGCCGATGGTGATCCACAACTTCCTGCAGTCGGTACGCCTGCTGGCTGACGGCATGGACAGCTTTAACCACCACTGCGCCGTCGGCATCGAGCCGAACCGCGACCGCATTTCGCAGCTGCTCAATGAGTCGCTGATGCTAGTGACCGCGCTGAATACCCATATCGGCTACGACAAAGCGGCCGAAATCGCGAAGAAGGCGCATAAAGAGGGGCTGACGCTGAAAGGCTCGGCGCTGAAGCTGGGCTATCTTACCGAAGAGGAGTTTGACGCCTGGGTGCGTCCGGAAGAGATGGTCGGCAGCATGAAGGCGTAACCCGACGTCGTGATAAAAGGCCAGCGCTGCTGGCCTTTTTTCGTTATATCGGACAGTCGACCCACAGGTGCAGCCGCGGGATCAGCAGATTGAGCGGCTGCGCCGCAGGCTTATAGCGGTGCTGCACGTTATCCGCGTTGTAGTTCAGCAGTTCGCCCAGCACCGGCACCTGGGTGCGGTCGCGACACAGCACGACGATCGGCGACGGACAGGCGAGCTGCGTCTGTTTTTTCTCGTCGGCGCGCCAGACGCGCGCGATCGGCTGCACCTTCACCGGGCGCTTGATCTTCAGCCGCGCGGTGGCGGGCAGGGCGCGCACGCTCTCCAGCTCATCCTGCACCTTTTCCGCCCACTGCTCGCGCGTCCAGGGCGCCTGCGCGCGATTCGCGCTGAGGCTCTTTTCCAGCTGGGCGATAATTTCTTCGCGCTTTACGTTTTTAATCACGTGCTTGTTGGCCCAGCCGAAACGCAGACTGTCCGGCGCCTGCAGCAGGGTAATGGTGCGATAGGCGTTAAGGGTAATCAGGCCGCGCAGATGCTGGTGCACGAACTCAAAGCGCGCCTCGCTCGGCAGGCCCGATTCCACCGTGATGATCTGCTCCAGCCGCGCCTTGTATTGATTCACCTGCGCAATCTGGTCGATCAGGGCAGTTTCGCGTTCGCCTTCGGCTTCAATGCAGAGGGCGCCGGGCAGGCGAACGGCCGCTTTGGTGCTCAGCTTTTCTGACTGATGCTGCATAAAGAGCCGGCAGAAGTGCGCCAGCGCCATCTCGCGCGCGGCTTCGCCCAGGTGCTGCTCAACGGCGATTTCGGTCACGGCGTCATGTTCGTGGCCTTTTTCTATCGGCGGCAGCGAGAACACCCGCGCGATCAGCAGCGGCTGCGCCATAATCATCTCGCGCAACTCGCCCAGCGACTGTTCGAGGCGGTTAGCGCAGTCATGCAGGTCGGAAATCAGATCGTAACGCATCAGCGGTCTCCATAGTTACAACATACCTAACTCTGACAGAGAACATCGCTGCGTGCAATCTGTTCTATTAGTTACAGCATACATAAAAGTTAATTAATTAAACCGTGCGGCCTGACGGCTAAACAGGCAAAGCGGGGCGAGCGGCATTGTTTCGGTTTTTTCCTTATCTCATAACATGTTATAAAAGGCGCTACCTGTACAAAAGGGTGGCGGATGTGAATCAACGGAATAAACCCGGCGTGCCGGCGGTAGTCGTGCTGGGGCTGGTGCAGATACTCTCCTGGGGCGGCTCATTCTATCTGATGGCGGTAATGGCCGCGCCGATCGTCGCGGAAACCGGCTGGTCGCAGCAGTGGGTCTACGGCGCGCTGTCGCTCGGCATTCTGGTTTCCGGCCTGCTGGCGCCGCTGAGCGGACGCATTATCGCGCGCACCGGCGGCCGGATGCTGCTGGCGCTGAGCGGGGCGGTGATGGCGATTGGGCTCACGATAATGGGCTTCAGCCATTCGCTGCCGCTGTTTCTTGGCGCCTGGGTCGTTATCGGCGTCGGCATGGCGATGGGACTCTACGACGCGCTGTTCGCCACGCTGGGCACGCGCTACGGCGGCCAGGCGCGCAGCGCCATTACCAGCATTACGCTAATTTCCGGCTTTTGCACCTCGCTGGCGTGGCCCGGCACCGCGTTGCTGATTCATCTGCTTGGCTGGCGCGGCGCCTGTTTCGCTATCGCCGCCATGATGCTGCTGCTAGTGCTGCCTGCCTATATTTACGCGCTGCCGGATAAAGCGGCGGCCCTGAAGCCGAAAGCGGCGACGGCGCCTGTGCCGCAGAGCGATATCGCGCCGTCGCTGTTCTGGCTGCTGTGCGCCATTTTTACGCTCGCCTCGGTGATCATGACGGCAATTTCAGTACAGCTGATCGCTTTGCTGCAGGCAGGCGGCTACACGCTGGCTGCCGCGCTGGGGCTCAGCGCCATTCTGGGGCCGTGTCAGGTGGGATCGCGCGTCGTCGATATTTTGTTTAAAGGCGGCCATCCCATCTGGACCGCCTTTTTCTCGGTGGGACTGGTGGCGCTCGGCCTGCTGTCGCTGGCGCTATTCCCGCAGCTTGCGCTGCTCAGCATGGTGCTTTACGGTGCAGGAAATGGCCTGCGCGCCATCGTGCGGGGAACTTTACCGCTGGCGATGGTCAAACCGGAGGCGTACGCCGTAGTGGTTGGCAGGATGGCGCGTCCGGCGCTTATCGGTCAGGCGCTAACGCCTCTGGCGGGCGGATATCTGTTTGAAACCTTCGGCGCGTCCGCTACGCTGTGGATGCTTTGCGCGCTGGCGCTGCTTAATGTGGCGCTGGTGATGCTGCTGAAAAATCGGCTGCCGTCGGCGTCGCCAGCGGCGCTTTAAGGGCAGGGCGGAGGCTGGCGCGGCGCGGGCTGAACAGCTTGTGCTGTCGGCTGCCGGGTTTTAATGAATACGTGCCCTGGCGCCGTCGCCTTGCTTCTAAAAAGCAACAGTGTTTGTTATATTTATTGCTCACTGAATGTTCACTTACGCGGCAATAAAACAATAAGATGCACCGCAACTCAGGATAATGAAATGCTTGATTACCGCTTCCCGACAGCTTTGCAAATGGTTCTTAGCGTAGCGATGGCGGAGCAAATGGGTAAACGCTCGACCAGCGCCATTCTGGCATACGGCCTTGAGGCGAATCCCAGTTTCATCCGTAAGCTGATGGTTCCGCTCACCCGCGACGGCATTATCGTCTCGACGCTTGGCCGCACCGGTTCGATTCATCTGGGGCGTCCGGCCAGCGAAATCACGCTGCGCGATATCTATACCTCGGTGATTGAGGACAAAAAGCTCTGGGCGTCGCGTCCGGACGTCGCGCCTCGCTGTCTGGTCAGCGCCAATCTCTGCTGGTACTTCAAATCGATCGCCGATGAAGCCGAGCAGGCTTCGCTGGACGTGCTGGAAAAACGCACCGTCGCCGACGCGCTCGAAGAGCTGAAGAAAGGCAACGAAACCGAGTGCGCGCCTGTTCTGGAACCGGATGCTATCGAAGACCTGTGCAAAAAAAGCCGCTAAACGCGGCTTTTTTTATGGTTAAGCAATTTCTTGTCGCGCTATTTTTGCCGTAAAGGATTCTGCTTCCAGCGCATGGCCAGCCACTCAAATTCCTGATACGTCGTCTCTGAGTGAATATGCTCTCTAATCGCCTTAATCAGGGGCTCCGCAATATCCCAGGCTTGAATAACAGTAGTAAAAGAGGTTCTCTTAATCATCCGCTCATCATCTATCCCTTCACGAATACTGACGGCGACTCTCTCATAAAAATTTAAAATATATTGTAACTTGCGCCGCTCAAGCATCTCTTTTTCCGTTATGGTTTTACCTTCTCGCGGAAAAACATACGAACGAAAAGAATTGCCTGAACGATTTACTTTTTTAAGAACGTGTAAAGATTCCGTGTAATCCTTATGCTGGCGGCTTTCGAATAAAAATTTTGCGGTCTCTGTTTTTTTTGCTGTGCGCACGTTATAGAAGATGGCGCATGTGGCGACAATAACGCCGAGCAAGACGATGGCGTTACTGATGAATGGCCAGATAGTCAGGTTTGAAGTCATATTTTTCATCCATGAAAAAGGCGGGTTGCTTTCCCGCCTTAGTTATTTTGCGTCTGCTTGGAATCCGTCAAATTCGTCTCTTGCTTTGTTCATGCAGCCTCCCTGAATAGCCTTGTTGCTTTCGCGTTAATAGTTAATTCTTCATGCTTTTGCTGACTGGAAAATTAACCTGGCACATTTTCTCTTTCAATGAGTTCTCTGCATAGCTTGCGTAGCGTTACGCAAATTTCATATTCCACTTCCATCATCTGAATAAAAGAAAGGGCGGTCGCTGACCGCCCTTACTCTTTACGCTGTCTGCATCGCCTCTTTCGGCGCCTTGCGCGTCACCAGCTTACGCAACGTGACGTAGAACACCGGCGTCAGGAACAGACCGAACAGGGTGACGCCCAGCATCCCGGCGAAAACGGTGATGCCGGTGACGCCGCGCACTTCTGCGCCCGCGCCTTCGCCCAGAATCAGCGGCACGGTACCAGCGATAAAGGCGATAGAGGTCATCACAATCGGACGCAGACGCAGACGACAAGCCTCCAGCGCCGCTTCCACGATGCCTTTGCCCTGCATCTCCAGCTCGCGGGCGAACTCCACGATAAGAATGGCGTTCTTACATGCCAGCCCCATTAGCACCACCAGACCGACCTGCACAAAGACGTTGTTATCGCCGCCCGTCAGCCAGACGCCGACCAGCGCCGAGAGCATGGTCACCGGCACGATCAGGATCACCGCCAGCGGCAGCGTCCAGCTCTCATAGAGCGCGGCCAGCACCAGGAACGCCAGCAGCACCGCTACCGGGAAGACGATGAAGGCGGTATTGCCCTGGGTCGCCTGCTGATAGCTCAGATCGGTCCACTCGATATTCATGCCGTTCGGCAGCAGCTGACTGGACATTGCTTCCAGCTGGGTCATCGCCTGCGCGGAAGAGAGGATGCGCGGATCGGCATCGCCGATCAGGTCTGCCGCCGGGTAGCCGTTATAGCGGATCACCGGATCGGGCCCGTAGGTGGTGGTGATATGCACCATGCTGCCGATCGGCACCATCTCGCCGCGATCGTTGCGGGTACGCAGGTTAGCGATATCCTCCACGCTGTCGCGGAACTCGCCGTCCGCCTGCGCCATCACGCGCCAGGTGCGGCCGAAGCGGTTGAAGTCGTTGACGTACGACGAGCCGAGATAGGTCTGCAATGTGCTGAAAAGATCGGTCAGCGATACCCCCTGCGCCTTGGCTTTATCGCGGTCGACCTGCACGTCGAGCTGCGGCACATTCGCCTGATAGGAGGAGATGGGATAGTGCATGCCCGGCGTCTGCATCACAGCGCCTGAAAGGGTGTTAATCGCCGTCTGCAGCGCGCCGTAGCCCAGCCCTGCGCGGTCCTGCACGTAGAGCGAGTAGCCCGAACCCTGGCCGAGGCCCAGAATCGGTGGCGGCATAATTGAAAAGCCAAATCCCTGCTGCAGCTGAGCGATCTTGGCGTTGATTTCCGCGTTAATCTCCGCCGCGCTGTGGGTACGCTCGCTGAACGGCTTCAGGCCGAAGAACACCGTGCCGGTATTGGGCGTGTTGGTGAACTGCAGCGCATTCAGACCGGGGAAGGCGACGGAGTAGGCCACGCCTTCGGTATTCATGCCGATTTCGCTCATCTTGCGGATCATTTCGTCGGTACGCTCCAGCGACGAGCCTTCCGGCATCTTCACGCCGCCGATCAGGTAGAGCTTATCCTGCGTCGGGATAAAGCCGCCCGGCACGGCGTGGAACATAAAGCCCGCGCCCGCCAGCAGCAGCACGTAGACGCCGAACACCGCGCCGCGACGACGCAGCGTTTTGCCGACCAGCCCTTCGTAGCCGTGCGCGCTGCTGTTAAAGAAACGGTTGAACGGTCGGAACAGCCAGCCGAGCAGGCGATCGATAATGCGCGTCGGGATATCTTTCGGCGCATGGTGATCCTTCAGCAGCTTCGCCGCCAGCGCTGGCGACAGCGTCAGCGAGTTGATGGCGGAGATCACCGTGGAAATGGCGATGGTGACCGCGAACTGCTTATAGAACTGGCCGGTGACGCCGGAGAGAAACGCCATCGGCACAAACACGGCGCAGAGCACCAGCGCGATGGCGACAATCGGCCCGGAAACTTCGCGCATCGCCTGATGGGCGGCCGCCTGCGGCGAGAGGCCCAGCGCGATATTACGCTCGACGTTCTCCACTACCACGATGGCGTCATCCACCACGATGCCGATCGCCAGCACCAGCCCGAACAGGCTCAGGGTATTGAGCGAGAAGCCGAGCAGGTAGAGCACGCTAAAGGTCCCGACCACCGAAACCGGCACCGCCAGCAGCGGAATGATCGAGGCGCGCCAGGTCTGCAGAAACAGGATCACTACCAGCACCACCAGGGCGACCGCTTCCAGCAGCGTATGCACCACCGCGCTGATGGAGTCGCGCACGAACACGGTAGGGTCGTAAGGCGCGGCCCACTGCACGTCGTCCGGGAAGCGCGTCGCCAGCTCGGCCATTTTAGCGCGCACCGCGTTAGAGAGATCGATGGCGTTGGCGCCCGGCGCCTGGAAAATACCGATGCCGACCGCGTCCTTATTGTTGAGCTGCGAGCGCAGCGCATAGCTGCCGGAGCCCATCTCGATACGCGCCACGTCGCGCAGCCGCACCAGCGAGCCGTCGTCCGAGGTTTTCAGGATGATATTGCCGAACTGCTGCTCGTTTTCGAGGCGGCCCGCGGTGTTGATAGAGAGCAGAAAGTCGGACTGTTTCTTCAGCGGTTCAGCGCCGAGCTGGCCGGCCGACACCTGCACGTTCTGCTCCTGCATCGCCGTGATCACGTCGGCGGCGGTCAGGCCGCGCGCGGCGACCTTGTTGGGATCGAGCCAGACGCGCATCGCATATTCGCCTGCGCCGAAGATCTGAATCTGGCCCACGCCCGGCAGGCGCGCCAGCTCATCCTTCACCTTCAGCGTGGCGTAGTTGCGCAGGTAGAGCGAGTCATACTTGCCGTGCGGCGAGAACATATGCACCACCAGCGTCAGCGTCGGCGACATCTTCTGGGTGGTGATGCCGAGGCGGCGCACATCCTCCGGCAGGCGCGCTTCCGCCTGGGCGACGCGGTTCTGCACCTGCACCTGCGCCTGATCGGGATCGGTGCCGGGGCGGAAGGTGACGGTGGTCACCAGCACGCCGTCGGAACCGGCCACCGATTTCATATACATCATATTTTCAACGCCGTTGATCGCCTCTTCCAGCGGCGTCGCCACCGAGTCGGCAATCACCTTCGGGTTAGCGCCGGGATATTCGGCGCGCACCTGCACGCTGGGCGGCACCACGTCCGGGTATTCGCTGATCGGCAGCAGCGGAATGGCGATCAGGCCGGTGAGGAAAATCAAAATCGACAAAACGGCGGCGAATATCGGCCGGTCGATAAAAAAGCGGGAAAAGTCCATAGCGGCAGTAGCCTCAGTTAGTTGGCGTTAGCCGCGCGCATCGCGACCTGCTGGGCCGTTACCGGCATTCCGGGCATAAACACTTTTTGCAGCCCGTCGACGATCACGCGATCGCCCGACTGCAGCCCGCTTTTCACAATGCGCAAACCCTCGGCCATCGCGCCGGGCTGAATGTCGCGGCGCTGCGCCTTGCCCTCTTTGTCGACGACATAGACATATTTGCGATCCTGATCGGTCAGCACCGCCTTGTCGTCAATCAGCAGCGCCTGGAACTCTGCGCTGCCCGGCAGGCGGACCCGGGAGAAGAGGCCAGGCGTAAACTGACGCTGCCGGTTATCAAGCAGGGCGCGCATGCGGATGGTCCCGGTGCTGGCGGTGAGCTGGTTGTCGGTGAAGTCGACCATGCCGCGGTGCGGATAGCCGCTTTCGCCCGCCAGACCGATTTCGACCGGCAGCGAGCCGCGCTGCTGGCCCTGACGCGCCATCGCCTGGTAGTGCAGGAAGGTGGTTTCATCGACGTCGAAGTAGACATACATGCGATCCTGCGACACCAGCGAAGTGAGCACGCTGGCGCTGTCGCCGGCAGTCACCAGGTTGCCGGTGGTGATCATGGCGCGGCTGGCGCGTCCGTCGATCGGCGCGGTCACGCGGGTAAAGTCCAGATTGAGCTGCGCCATATCCACGGCCGCCTCGGCGGAGAGCACGTCCGCCTGCGCCTGGCTGGCGGCGGAGCGCCGCTGCTCCCACTGCTCACGCGACACCGCCTGGGTGCCGATCAGCTTCTCGGTGCGCGCCGACTCGCTGCGCGCCAGCGCCGCCTGGCTGCGGGCGCGCGCCAGTTCGGCCTTCGCCTGCTCCAGCGCCGCGCGGTAGGTGCGGTCGTCAATGGTGAACAGCACCTGGCCTTTTTTCACTTCGTCGCCTTCGCGGTAGTTCACCGCATCGATATAGCCGGAGACGCGCGGGCGCAGCTGCACGCTCTGCACCGCTTCGATGCGGCCGTTAAAACTGTCCCACTGGCTGACGGGCTTCACCACCACGTCGGCGACGCTGACCTGAGGGGGCGGCGGCGGGGCGTTTTGCGCCACGCCTTTGTCACATCCGCTGAGTATGCTGCTGAGCAGCACCGCGCCCAGGAGGGTTGAACCCTGACGAACCCACTTCGTTTGTCTGTTCATTATTGTTATTCCGCATAGCGTTAAAAAAGAGCCCACAAAGGCGGGCCAATATTTGCAACTTTTAAGATTGCAATTAATCGCGAGGAGTGTAGGCTTGGGCATCCAGCAACTGCAAGAATATCTGATACACTTTATGTGCGGTTTTGACTGAGGCAGAGCGGGGCGGAGAATGTCCTTACGGCGAGTGCGGCATTTAATGTATCAATCCAACTTGCATTAAATGGCAAAGTCAGTCACCCTTAAAGTGTAATTGCAACTGATACTGATACTGTTCGCAACGGCGACGGGAGAAAATGGGATGATGAGCGACGCATTTATTCACGATCTAATCGACTGGATCGATAACAACATCGAAGCACGTCTGGATCTGGACACCGTATCGGAGCGCGCAGGCTATTCTAAATGGCACCTGCAGCGTATGTTTAAAGAGCACACCGGCTATCCGCTGGGTGAGTACATCCGCATCAAGAAGCTGAAGAAATCCGCGGATCGGCTGACCACCACCAATGAGCCGATCCTTAACGTCGCGATTTCGCTGGGCTTTGACTCGCAGCAGTCTTTCAACCGCAGCTTTAAACGCCAGTACGGCGTTGCGCCAGGCGCCTGGCGTCGCCACGGGGCGCAGATGCAAGCCATGCAGTGATCCCCGCAGGGCCAGCTTCGCTGGCCCGCGCTGTATCTGCCCGCTAAAGCTGGTATCATCAGCGTCCTGTTGTCTGGGATGCCATCATGTCGAAAAAACTCTGGATTGCACTGATCATCGTGCTTGCGGCCGCCTGGGCCGGTTTTAAACCCCATCTGAATGTTTCACCCACGTCTGAATCCGGCGACATCAGCTCGCTGACCGATGCGCGCACCGTAGCGCGTTACCTGCTGCAGCATCAGCAGCTGCCGGCTTATTACATCAGCAAAAACGACGCGCGTCGCCGAGGCTGGGATCCCGCCAAAGGCAATCTGTGCGAGGTACTGCCGGGCAAGGCGATAGGCGGCGACCGTTTCGGCAACCGCGAAAAGCGCCTGCCGCAGCGCAGCGGACGCTTATGGTATGAAGCGGACGTTAACTATCGCTGCGGCCATCGCGAGGCGGATCGGCTGGTTTACTCCTCCGACGGTCTGGTCTATATCACCACCGATCACTATCGCAGCTTTAAGCAGGTGCCCTGAAAATGCTGACCATTACGCTCGACTTTCGTCGCCTGGCGGATCGCGACGCGCTCTACCAGACGCTGGCGCAGCAGAGCCACTGTCCGTTCGCCTTCGGCAATAATCTGGACGCGCTGTGGGACTGGCTGACCGGCGGCATGGCGCTGCCGGCGCGCATTCATCTGCGTCACGCGGCGGAAGCGGAACAGCGCGACGAGTTCGCCGCCGTGCTGGCGCTGCTGGAAGAGGCGGCGCAGGCGCTGGAGGGCGACCTGCGCCTGAAGCGGGATTAGCTGCGCAGCGGCGCGAGGATCGCGGCCAGCGCGGCGCGCGCGGCAGGCGTAACGTCGCGTCCGCCGGCGTAGCCGTTGTTCTCCAGAATCACCGAATTGAGCCCAACCAGCCAGTCGTAAATATAGTAGGCGGTATGGTTGGCGGGCGCGGCGGAGAGACGCGTCAGCCGCTGTCCGGCAGAGAAATTAACGCTCGGCGCGGGCGGACGCGAGAAAATCGGCTGACCGCGATTGACGCGGCTTGGCGGCCGCTCAGCTTCGTCACGCTGTAAAAAGCCCAGCCAGGCGACAAAATCGCCCAGTACCGTCATGGCGCGGGATACCTGACGATCGGCGCGCGACTCGTGGGTGACGGAAGGGTTATCCGGCTCGTGCAGCGCCTGCTCCAGCGACGTCAGCATATCGAGGCGGAAGCTGGCGACGATCAGCTCTTCAACCAGCCACTCCAGCGTGCCGCGATCCACATTCAACAGCGTCAGCAGGCTGCGGTTCTCCGGCAGTTCGCGCAGATGATCGAGCCACAGCGCCATCACCTGGCGCGCGAAGCTCTGTCCCGCGGCGCTGACGTGATGCTGCGCGGCCGCAGGCTCGGCCAGCGGCGTATCGCTAAAGAGATCGAATTCAAATCCGACGCCGAAATGCTGTGCGGGCGCCTCGGCGCGGATCGCCGCGGCGGCGGTCGGCGCGTCATGCTGGCTGAGCCAGAGCTGACGCAGCGTTTCGCGCGGCGGCTGCAGCCGCTCCAGCAGTTCGCCGTGCAGGCCGGTGCGGTGCTGCAGACACTTCAGCAGGGTATCGGCGATGGTCTGCCTGCGCGCAGCCTGTTCGGCGCTCGCCTCGGCGTCGGTCCAGGGGAGCAGTCGACGCTCCAGCACGCTGTGCTGCAGGGCGCGCAGCTCGGCCAGCAGCCGATCGCGGCGCGCGTCGGGCTGCATCTCTTCCTGCAGCCACTCCGCCATACGATCGACGCCGGCGCGATCGAGCGCCAGCATCGAGCCCCAGCGCTGGCCGGGCTGGCCGATCTGGCGCTGTACCGCCTCATCGACGTTGATCTGCTGATGGCGCGCGTCGTAAGGGGTGATCGCCCAAATCAGGCGCGGCTTTTCGCCGTTTTCGCGCGGCGGCTGATGCAATTGCCATTCGCGCAGCGCGCGGCTGGCGACATCGACATCCTGACGCTGGCTGGCGGCGGTGCAGACCAGCATTAAATCGATTCCCTGGCGCGCAGCATAGAAGCCTGGCAGCAGGGCGCGCTTCTGCTCCAGCAGTCGGGCGCGCAGCGGATCCAGCCGTTCCAGACGCTGACGCTCCTCCAGCGCCGCCGCGTCGGCGGGCACGCCGGGCGCGGGCAGATCGAGCATATCGGCGTCGTCAAACAGGGCGGTGCGAGGCGTTGAGCTCAGGGGGATAACCAGCTCCAGCGTCAGCAGCGCCAGCCAGCCGAGCGGCGCCAGCTGCGGCTTGCCGATGCGGTTGCCGTTCAGCGGACAGACTTCCACCTTCATCTGCTGATCCTGCTCGCTGGCGGGTGCGATCAGCTGTTCGCTCGGCAGCAGCGCGTCGTCCGCCAGCAGGCTGAGCGGCGCGAGCACGCGGCTGGCGCTGCGCAGCTGATGGCGCAGGTGCAGCAGCGCGCGCAGCGCTTCGCTCAGCTCCGGCTGCGTCGGCCACAGCAGTGCGAAAAGCTGCACCCGGTCGTCGACGCTGAGCGCGGGCGCCAGCTCCACCGCCTGCGGCCAGAAATGGCGGTCGAGCCGCGCCTCGTGACAGCGGTGACGACGGCTCCAGGCCCAGAGCGTGACCAGCGCGTCGCTGTCGAGCCCGCCGAGCGGCGCGCTGAGGCGCTGGCGCTGCAGACGCTGCAGCTGCTGGTCGAGCTGGGCGCTTTCCGGCTGCGGCGCCGCATGGCGGCAGCTCAGCACCAGGCGTAAAATTTCCGCCTCGCTCAGCAGCGTCAGCTCTACCGGCCATTCGCTGGAGAGCGGCTCGCGCTGATGGCAGTAGCGGGTCGCCGCGGCGAAGTCGAGATTGCCGGGATTGATCTGCTGAAAGACGTTAAGGCTCTTTTCGCCCAGACGCGTCAGCAGCTGGCCCTGGGCGTCGGCGACCATTTCGCTCAGCAGCCAGGCTTTGCCCGCCTGCGACTGGCCGAACAGCGCCAGCGTCACCGGTCGGGCGACCTGCTGGGCGAGCGCGTCGCTCTGCGCGCGGGCGCGGCGCAGCTGGCGCGTAAAGGTTTCCGCCTCCAGCGCCAGGCGCGGCGACGCGTCGCGGTGGTCGGCGATCCAGCCCAGGCTGGCGTTGAGCGCCTCCTGCAGCAGGCCAAGTCGTTTTGCCAGCGTCTGCGGCTGGCGCGGTTTTACAGTTCTCATCGTTTGCAAAGGCTTCCGCTGTCAATCCAGTACTGGGCGTTGGCGTTGCCCGTCGGCGAGAGAGTATTGAGTTTCAGGCTCAGCTGCTCAAGCGGCACGCGGGTGCCGTCATCGAGGCGCGCGTCGCTCAGCACCAGCCGCTCGGGGCCGGGCAGCGTCGGGCCTGGCGCCACCGCCAGCTTCACGCGCAGCACGCTCTCTCCGGCGACCTTGCGCGCCAGCTGGGCGTCGTTCAGCGTCAGGCTGTAGAGCGGCGACGCGGGCCAGCGATCGTTATCGAGCTGGCGGAAACCGAGGCAGACGTTGCCGCGAATGCGGAAGCTGCTTTTGCGGTCGAGCGCGAAGCTCCGGTCGTCGAGATCGATATCGCTGTAGCAGAGATTATCGTCGGTCAGCGCCTGGTTCTCATCGAGCACGCCCAGATAGCGGATGGTCGAATAGGGCTCGAAATCGCCCGCGCGGAACCAGAAGCTGTTCAGGCGCAGATCCAGCGCCAGCAGGCAGAGCATCGCGCCGACCGCCGCAGTGGATTTCGGATTGTCGATGCGGCCATGTTTGTTGAACGGATACCAGTCGCTGGTGTGATAGCCCTCCAGCGACAGAATGCGGCTGCCCGGCAGCGGCTGCAGATGGCGCACCAGCGCCTGAATGCCGGGGAAGCGCGACGGGCGTCCGGTGAGCAGCAGCACGTCGCACTGATAGAGCGATACCACTTCGCACATCGAGCGCAGCGCCGGAATGATCGCCATGCGGTGCTGCATAAACTCGGCGTGCAGCTGGGCGAGACTCACGATCAGCGGCACCTCCAGCAGATCGAAACCGCTGTCGGCGCCCAGCGCGCGCTGGATCTCGCCGTTGATAAAGGCGAGCACCGCGTCGGCCGGACGACTCTCCACCAGTTCGCCGAACAGGGCGTTGATCTCCGCGTGGCTCTCCAGCGGATCCCAGTTCTCGTAGCGCTCCAGCACCGCCTGCGCCAGCGGAATAAAGAGCTGCAGCGTCGCCTGCTGGCGCAGCGTCGCCTGGCCGTCGAGGCGACCGTCGTGGCCGAACAGCTTGTTCAGCAGCGGCTCGGCCAGCGTCAGGCCCGCTTTCTGCAGGCTCTGCTGCAGCGCCGGCAGGATCCAGAGCTGGATCACGTCCAGCAGAATATCGTCGCCCGCGACTTTGAAGCCTTCGCGGAACAGCAGGCGTGGGGTGATTTTGACGTTATTGCCCTGACCGTCGTCGAGACGGTAGTGAGTAATCGCCAGATCGGTGGTGCCCCCGCCGATATCGATCGAGGCGATGCGCAGGCTTTTGCCCGGCACTTCGTCCGCTTCGCGCGGACGATCCGGGCGTGCGGTGCTGCTAAAGAAATCCTGCGCGCGACCGGCGAAGTTGACCTGGGTTTCGTTGAACAGCCACACCATCTGGCCACAGGTGGCTTCGTCCCACTCCATCTGCACGTCCGGCACCGGCTTGCGGCAGGTCGGCGGCGCGGCGGCGTCGAACGGCTCGTCGGCCGCGTGCCAGCCCTCGGCTTTCCACACCAGCGCAATCGCCTGCTGCATGCGGCGGCGGAAAATTTCGCGCTCCGGCTTCGGCATCGCGGACGGCAGGGTAAGGATGACGTGGCGCAGCTGGCGCGGCGCGTGGCTCTGCGGCATGCGCTGGCGCTGCGCGGCGCTGTTCATCTGCATCAGCGCCTGCGCCAGCAGCTCGCACAGCATAAAGGTCATCAGCGAGCTGCGGCTGTAGTGGGCGGAAAAGACCGGCAGGCGATCGTCGTCAGCGAGCGCGTGCAGCGGCTCTCCTTCGTCATTCAGCAGAAAGGTAAAGGGCGCGGCGTTAGCCTGCGGCTCGTTCGATCCCTGCGGCTGATTAAAACGCCAGCCTGGCTGATAGCGCGCCTCATCCCACAGATAGCGGCGCGGGCTGGAGATGCCTGTGCTGCCCTCAAGGCCGGCGCGCTGCAGCGCCAGGCGGCTCGCTTCGCGGCCGACGCGCGTCAGCGACGGCCACATAAAGGCGTTTTCGCGGCCGCTCTGCAGTGAAAAGCTCGCCTTGCCGAAGTCGGTTTCAGCGAACTCCAGGCGGCTGTCGAACAGCTCGTTGTAGACCTGATGCGGCTGCGAGAGATCGCGCAGCTGCAATTCGTAGGTCTGCTTCAGGCCGTTGCTCTCTTCGGGATGATCTTCCACCAGAATGCCGCAGGTGTGCGAATTGCCGACGTCGAGAATAATGTCGACGTTCACCGCCGGCGTCTGCTGGGTGGCGGCCTGAAGATGAATATCGCTCAGGTTGAGCTGCTCGCCGAGCAGCTCCAGCAAGTTCAGGTAGTGCGCCTGATATTCGAACTCGCGCAGCGCCTGCGCGATCGCCTGCTCGCGACGGTCGCCGACGCGGTCGCTGAACGCCTCGCGCAGCCAGCCGTCGACCCAGATATGGTCGAGGAACTCGCCCAGCTCGTAGTTGTGCCAGGCGAGCGAGAAGGTCACGCCGTTTTGCGCGTCGGCGGCGGTCAGGCCTAGCTGTTCGCCGCCGTCCTCCTGCGCCACGCAGCGGGTATCGAACGCCAGGGTTACGCGATGGGTATTGCCCGCCGCGTCCGGCTGCGCCAGCGCGGTGAGGCGCAGGCGCGCCCAGTTCTCCGGGCCGCCGATAAAGCGGCGGCCGCTGGCGCAGCGCAGCATCGGCAGCGGCAGCCAGCAGTCCGCCAGCAGCGCCAGCGAGTCGGCCAGCGCCACGTCCGATTCCGGGCGCACCACTTCCGGCGCGCCGCCGTCCTGCGGATAGAGCAGAAACTTGCCGCTGTTGCCGTCGATGTTGAGACGCAGCAGCGGGCCGTTCGCTGTCTGGCGCACGAACTGGCGGCGCGCCTGACCTGCGGCGATGCGCAGGCCGAAATCCAGAAACTGTACGCCGCTCTCTTCAATCAGCGTGATTTTTTGTTTGTCATCGATCAGGGGAGCCAACATGGTTACTTACTCTCACGCTTAATCGTCATCGGGAAGGATTTATCGTCGCTGAACAGCGCTTCGCACACGGCGGCGCCGTCTCCCGGCTTACACATCAGCTGCGGCATGCGGTAGCGCGAGCCGTCGCTGCATTTGGCAGTATAGCGGCTGCGCACCGAGAGCTGGCCGCTGCCGAGCATGGCGGCGGTGACCTCGTCGGCGCTGCAGCGCAGGTTATTGCCCTGGGTGACGGTGGCGCTGCCTTTGCCGCCGCTGAGCTCATAGTGCAGCACCGGCGACGCGCCGCCCGGCAGGGAGTTCTGCATCACCACGCGCCAGCGGCCGTCGACGACGCTAATCGCGCCGGTGCGGACATCCTCCACGCTCATTTTCAGCGCGTCGCCCGTAGCGGGAACGGCTGGGGTCACGACGCTGGCAAGCGTTGCGGAAGGCGCAGGCGTCTCGGCGGGCGCGGCGACGCTGGCGGGCGTCTGCGGCAGGGTGGCGGCGAGCTT